>CALCQV010000121.1 GCA_937894795.1 uncultured Bacteroidales bacterium | reverse complement strand
GGGGAGGGTATTACCTGGGTGAAAAAACCGGTGAATGGTCAGAAAAGTATGGTTCACAAGCTACAACCAAAAAAGTTTATGTTGGGAAAGTTGTGAATTATTTCAGTAATCTAATGGTTGCTGAAGTAAAGATTGAAACACATGCACTAAGGTTAGCTGATAAAATTCTTGTAATGGGACCTACAACGGGCGTATACGAATCTATTGTGAATGAACTTAGGGTAGAACAAACGCCTGTTGAACAAGCTATAAAAGGGCAGAATTGCTCTATTCCAGTTACCGAACTACTACGAAGAGGCGATAAAGTCTATATTGTAGTGGATTCTAAACATCCACTTTTCCCAACTCAAACTGTATAACTTAACTTTCTAAGTTTCAACACATTTAATTCTTTATATAATCTCCTAAGTGCTAAATTGTGACTTCATATTAATTACATCATGATCCTGTACAATTATCACACCCACTCATCCTATTCTGACGGATCTAATTCACCTGAAGATTATATAATTGAAGCTCTGAATCAAAAATTCAAGGGAATTGGATTTTCAGAACATTCGGTATTACCTTTTGCAAATGAATTTGCCTTACAACCTGATTATGAAATCAATTACTGTGATGAGATTAGCAGATTAAAAGAAAAATATAAAGGTGAATTGGAAGTCCTTATGGCATTGGAAGCAGATTACATTCCGGGATTGAACGAATCATTTGCAGAATTGAAAGAACGCCTAAGCCTTGATTATATTATTGGAAGTGTTCATCTGGTCGGTAATTTTCCAAAAAGGGATCAATTGTGGTTTATTGATGGCCCGAAGTATGAAATCTATGATGAAGGAATAAATAGAGTTTTTGAGGGAAATGCCAGGAAAGCTGTCACTGCATATTGGCATCAGGTAAACCATATGATAGAAAACGAAGAATTTGATATCATTGGCCATCTTGACAAAATAAAAATGCATAATAAAAACAGGTGGTTCGAAGAGGATGAAACCTGGTATCAATCATTAGTAGATGAAACTATTGATCTGATAGCTCAAAAAGATTTGTTGGTTGAAATAAATACAAGGGGCATTTATAAGAAACGCAGTAATGATTTATTCCCCAATAAAGAAATAATAAGGAAACTGAATAAAAAGAGTGTAAGAATCGTCTTAAGCAGTGATGCTCATCACCCCTCAGAGATAAGTCTTGGGTTTATGGAAGCATTGGATACTATTAAAGAATGCGGTTATTCTAATCTATGGGTTTATTCAGATTTATCGTGGGTTGAAACACCTATTTGATTACCATCATAAGCCCATTTCAAATATATTGAACCCCAGGTAAAACCTGCGCCGAAAGCTGCAAGTATAAGGTTGTCACCCTTTTTCAGCTGATGTTCCCATTCCCATAAGCACAGAGGCAATGTGGCAGATGTAGTATTACCATACCGCTGAATATTAATCATTACCTTATTCTTATCTAAGCCCATACGATTAGCTGTTGCTTCAATAATACGCATATTAGCCTGATGTGGGACCAACCATTGTAACTTATCAGAAGAAAGATTGTGGCGTTTCATCATTTCAACTGAAACATCTGCCATCTTGCTAACAGCCCATTTAAATACGGGCTGCCCTTCCTGGTAAATATAATGTTCTCTGGCATCTATTGTTTCATGGGTAGGAGGTTTCAATGAGCCCCCTGCCTTCTGATGCAGATGAATACGACCTACACCATCACTCTGCAGAATTGAATCAATGATTCCAACATCTTCATTTGTAGGTTCAAGCATTACAGCACCAGCACCATCTCCAAAGATAGGACAGGTAGCTCGATCTGTGTAATCGACAATAGATGACATTTTATCAGCCCCCACAACTATAACCTTTTTATAACTGCCGGTTTCAATAAATTTTGAGGCTGTAGACAGTGCAAAGAGGAAACTTGAGCAACCTGCATTCAAATCAAATCCAAAGGCATTTCTTATTTCCGTTTTATCAGCAATTATATTAGCTGTTGCGGGAAATACCATATCAGGAGTTACAACAGCACAAATAATAAGGTCTATTTCAGCAGGAGTGGTGTTTGTTTTTAAAAGTAATTGTTTAACAGCTTCAGCTGCCATATCAGAAGTAGCTTTACCTTCTCCTTTGAGTATTCTCCGTTCTTTAATACCGATTCGTGTCATTATCCACTCATCAGAAGTATCAACCATCCTGCTTAATTCTTCATTAGTAAGACGGTATTCGGGCACATAACCACCCACACCAGTAATAGCAGCTCTCATTCTAGACATTACAGTAATTATTAGAACAAACGTTGTTTATAAAACTTCACCGGGAATTCTCGCTAAAGCCTTCTTTATTCTAGCCGACAATTTGGCGTTGTATACATCACGGGCAAGTAACAACATGTTTTTAATAGCAATATTATTAGAAATACCATGTCCTACAATAACACTAGAGTTAATCCCTAAAATAGGGGTTCCCCCATATTTTTCATAATTAAATCTTTCAAAGTATTCATCAGTCAGGCCATGTTTCATCATTATCCTGAACATACCTTCAATATTCTTCAGAAGTATATTTCCGGTAAAACCATCACAAACTATAACATCAGCCTTATTACGAAGTATATCACGTCCTTCAATGTTACCAATAAAGTTATAGTCTTTATTATTCTTCATCAGATGAAAGGCTGCCTGTGATGACAAATTTCCTTTCTCTTCTTCCTGACCAATGTTTAAAAGTGCTACGCGTGGCGAATCAATTTTATAAACACTCTCAGCCATTATAGATCCCAATAGGCCAAACTGATACATTACATCAGGCTTAGCATCAGGATTAGTACCCACATCAACCAGAAGACTAACTCCACCACCTTCTTGGGGTAAAACCGATGAAGTACAGGGCCTGATAACACCTTGTATATTATTTACGCTGTAGATTGAGCCCACAAGCATTGCACCACTACTACCAGCACTCGCAAAAGCATCTATTTGCTTATGTTTTAGCAGATCAAATCCTATAGAAATACTTGAATGCGGTTTCTTTAGAATAGCACGAGTAGGGTGTTCCCCCATATGAATAACATCCTGTGCATGGACTATTGAAAATTGGTCAGAACTGACATCAAGCTTCAGGAGCTCTGACAATATCATCTCGTTATTGCCTATGAGAACAATTTCATCAGTTGGTCCAATTTGTTCTAATGCAAGCACCGCCCCTGATATAGTTGATACAGGAGCGAAATCACCGCCCATAACATCAAGTCCGATTTTCATCTGACGATATTTGAGTTAGAAATCCTCAAAAAGACATTATGCTGTGGTTGCCTTTTCAATAGCAAGTTTTCCTTTGTAATATCCACACTCCGGGCATACCCTGTGATATAACACAGAAGTGCCACAATTTGAACAAATAGCTATAGTAGGAGCTACAGCTTTATAATGTGTTCTTCTTTTAGCTGTTCTGGTCTTCGAAAACCTATGTTTTGGATTTGGCATTTCTTCTTTATTTTATTGATTTATATTATTCTACGTTTAAATCTCTCAATTTATCCCATCTGGGGTCAACTTCCTTTTGTTCTGAGCTCTTATCAATACGACTAATCACATCCGGATCACATGCTGAGTGTCCATCTTCGTTTTCAGGGTGTATTACTCTGAACGGCACCATTAGACTAAGGTAATCATAAATAAACGGGGAGATATTGATCTGAGAATCCGTTTCCGGTATTACTATTACATCATCATCCTCTTCTTTGTATTCATGCCCAAACTTAACGAATAGAACTTCTTCACCTTCTATTGGTAAGTCAAACTGATCAAGACACCTGCTACAGGTCACTTCAAGTGTACCAGTCATAGTAAAAGTGAATTCCAGCATTCTGTCATGCTTCTTTAAATTCAGATTCACATTTACGTGGGCCCGTTTAATTTCTGAATACTCAAAACATTCAAAGAACTTGTCATCAATCAGGAATTCAAATTCATGATCCCCGGTACTTAACCCTACAAATGGAATTACAAAATTTTTCAAGTAATCCACAACTTTATGGTTTAGTTTTAGGGGTGCAAAAGTAATCAATATAATTGTATCCGCAAAAAATTAATTGATACTCAGTGGTTAAAAAACATAATTCCAGCACATTAAATCATCTAACCAATACAAACCCCAATTGTATGGTTGGCATTATTCATATTTTACCGGTTATCACAAAAGTATAATAACCAAGAGTATCATCTACTTGAAAGCCTTTTCAGGTAGACCGTCCCCTGATAATTTCAAACGATCCATATAACCGGGAACCTCTCTACCAAGAAGCTTATCAACATAAAGTTTTGCAAGATACTGACCTAACATGAAACCCTGACCGCGTAAGCCTACTAACAATCCATTTTCAGTATCTACAATCATTCTCGGCTCAACATAATATCCGGCCCAAACAGCCTGAAAACCAACAGAAGAAAGAGATGGGAACCAATCAACAAATACTTCTGATACAATTTCAAGAAACTGTTTTGAGTTAATCTTCAGGTTTTTGCCTGCCTCTAATGGATCTACGGCCGGTGAAGCACACCCAATAACCTGACCTGTTTCAGCCAATTGCTGACCATAAACAGCAACAAATCCTTTAAACTTCCGCCTGTCGATAATCATATCAAGAGGATTACCATTCACACCTAAATACGGCAATCTTCTGGTAATGAATGCCTGATGTTTCACGGGATATAAGCCGGTTTCCAGACCTAGTTTACTGGCAAACTTACCTGCTTCAGCACCTAAAGCATTAATAAATATACTGGTGTGATATTCAATATAATTACTATCGTGATCCTGCACCAGTACTATATATTCACTTCCCTCTTTTCGTACATCTATTACATGGCAATCTTCTTTGATCAAGCCACCTTTATCCAAGCCTATGCGCCGAATAAGATCCAACACCAAACCGGGAGTTGCTTGCCAGCAGTCGCGAGTTATCAACGCACCCAAATAAGTTTTTAGATTAGGGTTAATATGCGATGAAATATGTTTGCTGAAATCCTTGGGTTCAACCATATAAGCATCTGACCAGGCTTTGGAGTTCTCCAGTGCTTGTAATACCTGCTCATCATGTGCGAAGTTTACATAGTTGGTTTGTCTGTAATTAATATTTGAAATTTTCTGCAAATCCTTGAAAATTTCAAGATTCTTCATTGCAATATCAGCTATTTCGGGCAAGCTGAATGCAGGTCGGCCACCAGCAATATTCCGCCATGATGAGCCTCTGTCAGCATTAACTAAAACAGGTTTAAGCCCAGCCTCAGCCAAATATCTGAAGAGCGATGAACCGGCCATACCTCCACCACAAACAAGTGATTCTACATCAATCCGGGTTCTGGCTGTTTTATTTGAATTAATATAAATCTGTTCATGCTTTTGGTGCGGATACAATTCTCCCATTGTCAATTGGTTAGATAATGGACCACGGGGAGTAGCGTCTCCCACTATTGTAATCCCATGACCTGAAAGAGTTTGCTTTAACCTTCTGATACAACGTTTACCACGGCAAGCACCCATACCCAAACGGGTAGTATGTTTAACTTCGTCTACCGAAATAAACTTGCGATCTCCTATTGTTTCTACTATTTCATCCAATGTAACATCATCACAATGACAGATATACATCTTTTGCGATTCATCGTAATCAATTGAATGGGTTTCAACCGGTTCAGGATAGTTCTCCTTTACAATAAAACCTCTGACTTTAATCAGCTCACCATCATGAATATCAAGAGATTTTACTCTGGCAATATTTGTTTTATTCGGTTTCTTTAGGATTTTCTCAATTATTCCATTACCTAAAATTTCTCCATTATTATCTACCAAATAAACTTCTGACTGCTCCTCTGCATGATATTCGATAGGTAGGAATAGCCAATCCTTTTTCACGTGGTAACCAAAAATTGCCAATCCAGGACACTGATATACACAATCCATACATCCTATACACTTATCAAAATCAATTTGAGGGACTGTGCTCGTTGAGGTTTTAGTAATTGCACCATGCGTACAGGAGAATTCACAAGGATTACAGGCAAAACCATATAAGCAATCTATTTGAACAAAGGGCTTACCATTAATACGCTCTTCTGTGGGCATATAAGGTTTTTCAATAATGCGCTTAGGATGCTGTTGGGAATCAATATATTCTTTTGAAACATTTAGATATTCGTCGTAGTTAAAGCGCTTGCCCATTTCCTGCAGTATTTCAAAAGCAACTTGCCTACCTCTTAAAACTGCACTAGTGCCTTCACCAATTCTTATTGCATCGCCTGCACCAAAACAATGACGTCCAAATATTTCATTTCCCTTGATAATAAGTTGATCATCAGGCACCAAACCTGTACAAATATTTATAGCATCTATACCATCAATTACTGTTTCAGTACCGGGAATAGGTTTGAAATTTTCGCATTTGGCAATAACAGCACCGATAATCCCATCATGATTTTCGTTAGGAATAGCTTTTAGCAAGATATGTGAAAGCATGATTGGTATACCAAGTCTCCTAACCCTGTTTGCCTGAACAGGAAAACCACCTTCAAAAGGTTGTGCTTCAATGATTGCCTTAACTCTGGCACCGGCTTGCATCAACTGATATGAAGTCAGGTACCCAATATTACCAGCACCCACTGTTAGGATGTTCTTGCCTAAAAGGGTGAATTCAGTATTCATCATCTTTTGGACAACAGCTGCCGTATATACTCCCGGCAAATCATCATTTTCAAATGCAGGCATGAAAGGAACAGCTCCGGTGGCAACCACCATGTACTCTGCTTCTACATAATATATCTCATTGGTTTTGATATTCTTTACAGCAATTCTTTTCCCTTCAAGAACATCCCAAACAGTGCTGTTCAGGAAGATACCTGAATGATCATCACCTGCTAATGTTTGTGCAATGTCAAAGCCTCTCATTCCACCAAACTTCTTTTCTTTCTCAAAGAAGAAAAACTGGTGCGTCTGCATCAGGAACTGACCGCCAATATGGGAATTGTTATCTAAAACAATGTTGTCAACTCCCTGCTTATTCAACTCTTCACGTGCTGCTAATCCTGCAGGGCCTGCTCCTATTATTACCACTTCGGTTCTGAAAACCTTTATTGGATCTTCGTTCTCAACCTTAGAAATTACCGGTGCAAAGTCGTGAGGTATTTCACTTACTTGTTTCACTCCATCTACCTGGGTGATGCATATTCTTTTAATCTGGCCGTCCACCATCATTTCACAGGCGCCACACTTGCCTATTCCACATTCAAGACTTCTTTCTCTGTTTTGTAAACTATGGCTATGTATGGGATAACCTGCTTGATGAAGCGCAGCAGCAATTGTGAAGCCTTTTTCACCTTTTATAACATTACCGTTAAATAAAAAGGAAACTTCTTCTGCAGTTGGAATTTCCAGTATCGGGTGAGAGTTTATCTTATTCATTTATTTGATGATTGTTGTTGTTTTAAAGTTGTTTAACAAGCTTCTTTAGGCTGGGCAAATTTATGATTATTTGTTTTGATACTATTTATTTTTCTGCCACAAATTTCTCTCTTAACGAAACATTATCAGCCTTTTAACTTAGAATCGTTCCAAATAATGAGCTACCCTTTCGGTTATCGTTATATACAATCTTGAGTCGTAACTAATTCATATAGTTATGCTTCGTTTATTATGCATATAATAAATGATGAGATGATAAGTTAATAAGGCAGGTGCTTCAAAACATCTGTTTTATTTACAGAATGGTTGGATAGAATTTGTTGAGTGCTGATTAACAAATGTATAAATGTAAAGGATAAAAGTTTGGCAAAAATTTGTTAATTTTGCATTTCGAAAGAAAGAAAGGGAAAATCATGGAAAAAACGAGGATACTTTTTGTATCTCAGGAAATAGTACCTTATTTGAAAGACAGCCAAATGGGCACTATAGGTCGTCATCTTCCCCAAGGTATACAAGAAAAGGGACGTGAAATAAGAACTTTCATGCCACGGTTTGGCCACATCAATGAACGTAGGAATCAACTGCATGAGGTAATCCGTCTATCTGGGATGAACTTGATTATTGATGATACTGATCATCCATTAATTATTAAAGTAGCCTCTATCCAGTCTGCACGTATGCAGATATACTTCATTGATAATGATGACTATTTCCAGCGAAAATCAATGTTCAGGGATAAAAACAATAAGTTTTTCAAAGACAATGAGGAAAGGGCCATTTTCTTTTCAAGAGGTGTTATTGAAACTGTTAAAAAATTAGGGTGGTCTCCTGATCTGGTCCATTGCCATGGATGGATGACCAGTTTAATTCCAATATATATCAAACGTGCTTTCAGGGAAAATCCATTATTTTCTGAAACTAAGATAATAACATCACTTTATGATGATGATTTCGAAGAATCATTAAATAAGGATTTCGCTAATAAAATAAAGCTTGATGGCATTGCCACTAAAGACCTCAAACACTTTAAAACCCCAACTTATACTAATATGATGATGTCAGCAATTGATTTCTCTGAAGGTATAATTATTGGGAGCGAGAATGTAAATCCACAATTGGTTGAATATGCCAACTCAAATGGGAAATTAGTATTGCCGTTCCAGACGAATAACTTTATCGACGTTTATAACAATTTTTATGATAAAGTCCTGGCTTCTCCTGTAACAGCTAATGATTAACGGTTAACTTGCACCACTTTTATAAAAATCCAAAAACCCAAACCGTGCGCCAGTATTATTTAACAAGGCTAGTTGTTTTTATCTCCCTAATCACTATCCTCGGTTCATGCAAAAAAGAACCTGATCTTTTGGGCCTTGACCTGATTCCTGAAAGTGATCTCCTTAGTCATGAATTTATTGACACAACCACCATCATTGCTTATTCAGTGATGGAGGATTCGCTCCGTACGGATGTTATGACCACTAACCTTCTGGGTTCTGTTTCAGATCCTGAGTTTGGGGTAACAACTGCTTCTATTTATACTCAATTCCGGCTTTCTTCAATAAATGTAAGCTTTGGCACTAATCCGGTTGCCGATTCTATCATCCTTACTATTCCATATAAAGGAATATATGGTGACACTTTATCAACGCAGAATATTCGCATTCATGAGCTTGTCGATACATTAAGCCAGCACAAACTATATTATCATGTTAGTACACTACCTGTACAATCTCAGATAATAGGACAAGCGAGTTTTGTTCCAAACACATGGCTTGTTGATTCCGTTGATGGTGTAAGGATTCTTCCTCACATGAGAATCGCTCTTTCTCAAGAGTTTGCAAATAAGATCATCAATGCCGAAAGTGCTACCTTAGCCGAAAACAAGGTCTTTACCAAGGTCTTTAAAGGGTTGTACTTAACATCTGAAGATGCCACTACTCCAGGTTCAGGAGCTATAATGTATCTTGACCTAAATCATTCACAATCAAAAATTACCCTCTATTACCATAATTCAACTGATACATTAACAGAGGAGTTTCTAATTAATTCCAACTGCATTAAGTTTAATCATTATAACCATTTTGATTATACCGGTGCTAATCCTTTACTGCTTGATCAATTTTCAGGTAATCCTGATTCCGGTAAAGAAAAACTTTTTCTGCAATCCATGGGAGGGGTAAAAATAAAACTGGAATTCCCATTCCTGGAGTCGTTGGCCAATAAAAAAATTGCAGTACATGAAGCGGCATTAATACTTGAAAATGATAATCCGGATGAGCTCTACCCTATGCCATCTTTAATAGGTATACGAACTTATGATACTGCATATCATGTTTTACCTGATGAAAGTGAGGGTTCCTCTTATATTAATGGTATCGCAGTGACAAATAGCAGGTATAGAATCCGTATTACCAAGTATGTCCAAAATCGGTTACTACATCCTGAGGAACCTGATGATCCTTTATATATTATAGGAGCCGGCAGCTCATTAAGCAGCAACCGTGCCGTTTTAAAAGGCACTGAAGCGGGACCAAAGAGGATGCGATTACTTATTTATTATACTCCTATAGAGTAATCTGAATATTTATAGAACATTTATCTTATTTTATCTATTACCTAAAATATAAGGGATTTATAGAATACTTTCGCAGTCCTGATTGTTTGGTAACTAAATACAACATAAAATGTGTGGAATTGTAGCATATATTGGACCAAAACAAGCTTATCCCATATTAATAAAGGGCCTTCATCGTCTCGAGTATAGAGGATATGACAGTGCAGGTGTAGCCATCCTGAACTCAGAGTTGAACCTTTATAAAACTCATGGAAAGGTAAATGATCTTGAAGAAGCAGTTAAGGGCAAAGACCTTACAGGAACTATAGGTATTGCCCATACCAGGTGGGCAACACATGGTGAGCCGAATGATGTGAATGCCCATCCTCATTTCTCATACTCCAAGAACCTTGCAATCATTCATAATGGTATTATTGAAAACTACGCTCCTCTAAAACAAGAACTTTTAAAAAGAGGCTATGTTTTTGAGAGCGAAACTGATACAGAAGTATTAATTCATCTGATTGAAGATATTCAATTGAATGAATCCGTTGCCCTGGAAGAAGCACTGCAAATTGCACTTAACCAGGTGGTAGGTGCTTATGCCATTGTCATTATCAATAAGCACGAACCCGATAAGTTGGTTGTTGCAAGAAAAGGCAGTCCATTGGTAATTGGGATTGGAGAAAAAGAATTTTTTGTAGCGTCTGATGCAACACCAATAGTTGAATATACGCGAGATGTGGTTTATTTAAACGATGAGGAAATTGCAGTAATAAACAGAAATGGCGATTTTAAAATAAGGACCATTTCGAACATCGAAAAAACACCTTATATCCAAACTCTGGAGATAAACCTAAGTGCTCTTGAAAAGGAAGGTTTCGAGCATTTCATGCTTAAAGAGATCTACGAACAGCCTAAGTCTATTCGTGATAGTATGCGTGGAAGGCTCATAGTACAAAAAGGAGTTGTCTCACTAGGCGGTATTAGTGAATACAAGCAGAAAATGGTAAATGCCAAACGCATCATTATTGTTGCCTGTGGAACTTCATGGCATGCCGGGATAGTGGGTGAATATCTAATTGAAGAACTTACCAGAATTCCTGTTGAAATTGAATATGCTTCAGAGTTTAGATACCGGAATCCTATAATTTATGAAGATGATATAGTTATTGCCATTTCGCAATCAGGCGAAACAGCTGATACACTTGCCGCAATTGAACTTGCCAAGTCTAAAGGCGCTACTATTATTGGAATTTGTAATGTTGTGGGTTCCTCTATCGCCCGGGCTACCCATGCCGGCTCTTATACCCATGCCGGACCTGAAATTGGAGTTGCATCCACAAAAGCCTTCACTTCACAAGTAACAATACTAACTCTTATGGCCCTAATGATTGCCGAGGCCAAGGGTACTATTTCACAGTCAAGATATCATCAGCTCATTACTGAACTTGATACCATACCGTCAAAAGTTGAGAAAACATTGCTTGTTAATGATAAGATTATTGAACTGGCTAAAATCTTCAAGGATTCAAGAAATGCTTTATACCTAGGAAGAGGTTATAATTATCCGGTGGCAATGGAAGGTGCTCTTAAATTGAAAGAGATATCTTATATTCATGCAGAAGGGTATCCTGCTGCTGAAATGAAACATGGGCCTATTGCTTTGATTGATGAGGAAATGCCTGTTGTCATTATTGCCACAAATAAGGGAACTTATAAGAAAGTGATATCCAACATTCAGGAAGTGAAGGCAAGAAAAGGAAAAATCATTGCTATTATAACTGAAGGTGACGAAACGGTTAAAGAGCTTGCCGATCATTACATTGAAGTGCCTGAAACTGAAGAGATGCTGGTTCCACTCATTGCAACAATCCCTTTGCAGTTGCTTTCCTATCATATTGCAGTTATGAGAGGCTGTAATGTTGATCAACCTCGCAACCTTGCCAAAAGCGTTACCGTGGAATAAACCTTGAAATTACTATTATAATTACACAATCTATTTTAGCATTCTAAGAAAGAGGCGCCTGAACAGGCGCCTCTTTCTTTCTTTAATATTATACTATTGATATAATAATCAATATGTTAAGTGAGCAGGATTGCCAATATTTTTGTCACCAGCATTCCAGGCAGAACATTATTTCAGGATTTTCAGAGCTTCTTTAAATGTTTTGTCTGTCTTTAAATAGATTGGATAAAATCCCTGTTCATCGAATAGATTTCTGGCTATTAGCGCCTTCATCAGATTTGTAAGTTCAGGTTTAGCAAAAGCAAATCCCTTGCTGTCAGTTTCAACACCCTCCTTCTCTGCATAAGCTTGAAACTCATTCAGAAGATTGGCATCAATTGTAAAATGCTTATTAAAATCACTGAAATCAGTATATTTATTAAGTACCGGCCTATACTTGTCGGTATATTCAAACGTAAACTGGTGAATAATGCCCCTGTTAAGGACAGAATTATAATACTTATAATTTTCATTCCTTTCAATAGGTATGAAAATATCAGGCATGATACCGCCCCCACCATAGACGATTTTACCACTTTTAGTTCTGTATTCTATTGAGTCATTTAGTTTTATACTGTCTTTGCTTTCGTATTCACCTTTCATCATACGTTCAAACAGTTCGCTTTCATACTCTTCTGAATGACCATTAACATAAGGCTTTTGTATACTTCTTCCACTTGGGGTGTAATACTTGGCTACAGTTAACCTGATAGCGGAACCATCAGGCAATGACAATTGCTCTTGAACCAGCCCTTTTCCGAATGATCTTCTGCCAATAATGTTAGCCCGGTCATTATCCTGCAAAGCACCGGCAACAATCTCACTGGATGAAGCAGAACCTTCATCAACCAGTACTACAAGATCTCCTTTTTCAAATAGACCCTTGGATGTGGCATAGGCAACTTCCTTCGATCTGTTATAACCTTCAGTGTAAACTATCAGGTCCTTTTCAGGAAGAAAATGGTCAGCTACATCTATGGCCGATTGAAGAAATCCTCCGCTATTGCCACGCAAATCAAGAACTAGTTTCTTCATTCCCTTTGACTTTAACGAAAGAAGTGCATCAGTAAATTCAGCAGCAGTAGTGGTAGAGAACTTTGATAACTTGATGTAACCTATTCCGGGCTCAGGTATAAAAGAAATATCGATACTATACGTAGGAATAACATCGCGGGTAATATTGAAGCTTAATAGTTTTGAAGCACCTCTTCTGTGTATTTTTACATTAACTTTTGTACCTCTTGGCCCCTTTAATAATTTCATGACTTCCCGGTTATCTATCTTCACTCCGGCCACTGGTTTGTCGTCAACTTTCACAATTCTGTCACCCGCTCTTATACCCACCTTTTCTGAAGGGCCACCCGGTATAGTGTTGATGATATATACACTATCCTGCTCTATTCTGAATTGTACCCCAATGCCATCAAAATTACCCATCAGAGGCTCATTTACTTCATTAAATTCCTCTGCCGGTATATATTGTGAATGAGGATCCAGATTCTCTAAAATGCCTTCAACAGCATACTGCTGTAGCTTATTCACATCAACTGAATCCACATAATCCTGAACAATATAATCTATAACATCATTTACAGGATCATAATCTTTTGATTGTAAGTTTTGCAGCAGTGAAATATTTTTATTGACCGATGATACTCTTACAAGCGTAGCGCCCAACAAGAAGCCAATAATCAAAATCAGGGCAAAGATTATGGGTAAGTATATCGTTCTTTTCTTGTGATTATACATAATTGGTGTTCTGAATTCGTCATTTCAAGGTTTCAGCAAAATTAAGCAAATTAAACACCGACAGTTAAAACAAATAGTCTCTGATAATATGCTGTTCTGTTAAATGATGTTAATTGTCTTAATACAGTTAACAAGTAATTCAGGATATAGGCTTCATCATTCAAAGAATTCAAAGTAATTGTTTTATTGATGAATGAATCGTAAAGGTATTTCCTCATTAATGAGCGGGTGGAATAGCATAATTATATTTCCGGAACACACTTTTTACTCCTATGGTATATATAGTATATGTCCGCAACAATGAATATCCATCCTATGAAAAATAAATACCAGTTGAATTTATCCGGTACAAATTGCTGAAGATGATCTATCATAGTTCCAATTTCGCCTGTACTTGTATTATTGCAAATAATACTGAAATAATCTACGGTAAAAGAACCAATTACTACCAGACTACCAATGATTAGCAGAAGCCAGTCTTTCCATAAAAGTTTAACCTGATATTTTTGTTCCTGCAGGTAAATAATAATCAATGCCAATGTAATCATGGTTAGTGATAGCAAACATGGTGCTATTACCGGGCCAATCCAAGGCACAGGAATCAGGAATAGAATATCCCAGGTGAATATCGATGCCGGCCAGTCAATTAATAGTTTTAGAAAAATATAATAGGTAATATCCCATATTCCAAAACTGTACAGGAATATTGCAAACTGCTGATTAAAATTCCCTGCAGCAAGAAGGGCTATACTGATCAACATCAGTATTGTTGCTGCTTCTCTTAAAAGTTCGGTTATCAATATCAGATTATCAAATGATACCAATGGGAAATCAAAACCTTCAGGATAATAAATTTCACGAATGTAAATTACGACCGATGATTCAAGAAATCCCATTGCTACACTGAAAATGGCAACAATAAATAGCATCTTCCTAATCTTAATCATTGTTCGCTCTGATTAATCTGTAATACAAAGATAACCATTACATTACTTATCAGACAGTTGGAAATATTAGAAATTCATATATTTGCCCTAATCTAAAACATTCTATCATGAAAAAAGTCATTATCTCTTTACTCTTCACTTTCATAGTTACGGTAGCCTCTTCACAGGACAGCGGTGTCTTGTCAGTTGATTCATTGAATCAGGCATTCATAAATTGGTATAATCAGAGTCCTCAACTTGATAAAATCCAGGGAGCGTCAGTTGAGCAGGCTTACAATGAATTACTGAAAGGAAAAACACCCGGAAAGAAGATTGTTGTAGCCGTTATTGATGGGGGTGTTGATATCCTGCATCCTGATCTGGCAGGTAAAATATGGACAAATACAGATGAGATTGCCAATAATGGCATCGATGATGACAATAATGGATATACTGACGATGTTCATGGCTGGAATTTTATTGGCAATGAAAAGGGTGAGAATATCGTATACGAAAATATGGAGTATGTAAGAATACTCAAGAAACTAACTCCTGACTTTTCCAACATAACCAGTATTGACCAGGTAGATCCTGACGACGTTCAGTATTATAATCTATATCTTAAATGCAAGCAGAAATATGATGAGGAACTTAGTAAATATAAAAGCGTTAGTGAGAATATTAAAAATTTCGAGAAAAGACTGGAGACATCAAAAGACGTACTAAAAAACTACCTTAAGAAAGACAAATTTACCCTTGAAGATGTTGAAGAGATTAAATCAGACCGTGAATCTGTAAAACTATCAAAGGAATTTTATTTAAAACTCTATAAGAGAGGATTCTCAGAAGAAGGATTAACAGCCCAAAAGAACTATATCAACAAATATTTGCAGTACTACCTTAATCTTGAATTTGAACCACGGCTCACTATTAATGACAATCCCTATGATATCAACGATATTAATTATGGGAATAACGATGTAAAAGGGGAAAGGCCGGATCATGGCACTTTCGTATCAGGGGTCATTGCTGCAAATCGTGGAAATGGATTTGGAACTGATGGTATCTCTTCAAATGTAGAGATTATGGTATTAAGAGTGGTTCCTGATGGTGACGAACGCGACAAGGATGTTGCTTTAGCAATAAGATATGCTGTTGACAATGGTGCAAACATCATCAATATGAGCTTTGGCAAGTATTACTCAATTTACAACGCAATGATGGAAAGTGCAATAAGGTATGCTGACGATCATAATGTATTGATGGTAAAGTCGGCCGGTAATGAATCTGACAATCTGGACCTGATTGAGTGTTTCCCAACAAACAAATATTTAGATGGTGGCAAAGCAAAGAATTGGATTAATGTAGGTGCCACTTCAAATAAATCAGGAAAGAATTTCTGTGGCACGTTCTCAAATTATGGCAAGAATTCAGTTGATGTGTTTGCACCAGGTGTAAATATAGTATCTCTTAGTCCTGAGAAAAGATACGATATGGCAAATGGAACCAGTTTCTCAGGCCCTGTTGTAGCCGGTGTTGCAGCGCTTGTTTGGTCATATTTCCCTGAATTGACAGCTTCTGAATTAAAAACCATGTTGCTTGAATCAGTCAACAAATATGATAAACTGAAAGTTATTGTACCTAACAAACAAGGTAAAAAGAATAAATCAAAGTTTGCAGAATTGTCAATCACCGGTGGGACCATTAATGCATATAATGCAATTAAAAAGGCATCTTCTGCTAATTAGAAATCCGGGTTATAGCATTAATTCTCAATCATAGGTGCAGAAATAAAACAGCCCTTCAAATAATAATTGAAAGGGCTGTTTTATTATTAGTATTGTACCCCGGGCCGGGATCGAACCGGCACGAGCTTTCGCTCATCGGTTTTTGAGACCGACGCGTCTACCAATTCCGCCACCAGGGCAAATGACGATGCAAAGATAATAACATTTTAGAACTATAAACCAGCAGCCAATAAAAAGTAGCGTTCGACAAATTAAATTCTTTTCCTACCATGTGAAAATGGAGCTATAATTGTGGCCATCTTCTTTATTGTTGCTTGATAGTCACTTCCTTCCAAAGTCGGCATAGATCTCTCCCCATTCTGAGGTTTTCCATTTTAAGATGGGATTGTCATAACTATTCTCCTTAAGCCAAAGCTCAGCTCTTTCTACCAGTTCAAAAAGGTGTTTATTTATATTATTCCTTTCCAGTTTAGTATTGGCTTTCTTATCACGAACCCATTTGATGGCAGTTACTGAATCACTATAAATTGGCAATGATAACCCTCTTTTCTTAAGGTATCCCAATCCATGCACGATAGCCAGAAATTCACCAATGTTTACGGTTCCTTCAGGGAAAGGGCCCTGGTGAAATATTTTCTTCTTATCAATGGTTCGTACCCCCTGATATTCCATAACCCCGGGATTACCTGAACAGGCTGCATCAACTGAAATACTGTTTAATATTGGTACGCCTGCACTACCTTTTGAAGCCTCTTTTGCTTTTGATCGGTTATAAGCCGGAGCACCTGAAGCAAAGGCTTCCTGAGCTTCACTTTCCGTTTCAAATGATTTATAGCGTGCCGCCTCAAATCCTTTAATTTGCTTCTCACACTCACTCCAACTATTAAAAATGCCGGTTTCTCTTCCTCTCCAAACTACGTAGTATTTTTGCTTTGCCATCTTCTGTTGCTTATCAGTACAAATGTACAAACTCAATCCCGCAGTTTTGTATTTTTGTAAACAAACAAGTGAATTATGCGTAAATCTCTGATAACACAATCATTATTAATTTCCATTGTGCTACTCTCTTGCCAAGGAAGTACAGTCTTTCGCGAATTCCGGAAATTTGAAAATTATACCTGGGAGCGATTTGATAAGATTACATTCAACATCCCTATTGAAGAAGAAGGTATCATTGCCGATATTAACCTATCTATAAGGTATCTGGAGCAGTATCCTTACGTTGACTTACCAATGAATATTATTCTCTCAACCCCGTCAGGTGAGGAGCGTATTATTGAGAAAACCGTTATAATGAAAGATGCCGATGGAACTTTTAAAGGCAAAGTAGCCGGAAGTTATTGGGATCTGGAAGAGCTTCTTTGGGACAACTTTATTTTTAATAAAACAGGGAATTATACTGTTGAAATTGAAAATCTTAATCCACGACCAGGAATTCCTGCTTTGGTTGATATTGGATTAATAGTTAAGAAATAGTGTTCACTTTACTATATTTTAAAGTCATAATCCCGTTATTTACAAGATATAACTTTCAGGGACTATTTGCCACACAATATTTCCTCTGATGAGATTCTGTCTCTTTTCAATTGCTCTATGAGATTTTCCAGATTTTCGAACTTTTGCTCATCTCTGATTCGCTCTATAAGCTTAACCGTAATTTTTTCATAGTAAATATCCTCATTGAAATCGAAGATATTGGTTTCAATCGTCAATTGGTGGGTGTTTATAGTAGGCCTGATTCCAATATTGGTCATTCCATCATACTCCTTGTTTCTGATAAGCACCTTTGATGCATATACACCCATGGAAGGAATTAGTTTATACGGATCCTCAATAAACAGATTAGCTGTTGGATAACCTAATCTTTTTCCAATTTGATTACCGCGGATTACACTGCCACTCACTTCATAAGGCAAACACAACAGCTCACCGGCTTTTTTGACATCGCCCTCAAGCAGCAATGTCCTGATAATGGATGAACTTACCTTCTGAATGCCATATTCAATTGCATCAACTTTTATGACCTTAAAACCATATTGATTACCTGATTCAATAAGTTGCTGCAGGTTACCACTTCGATTGCGACCAAATCCATGATCGTAACCAATTATCACTACCGAAGGATTAATTATGTCAACCAGAAGCTTAATAAATTCCTCTGCCTTAAGATCAGAAAACTTAACAGTAAAAGGTATTTCAATCAGATGTGTAATTCCAATATTCTCAATTATTGATCTTTTCTCAGTTCTGGTATTCAGCAATGAAACTTCTTGCCCTAAAACAATTCTGGGATGTGGGTAAAAGGTAACTACAGCACTGTCACTATTATTAGCAACAGCCTGACGAACAGTCTCCCCCAGAATAACCCGGTGTCCAGCATGAACTCCATCAAAAGTTCCAATAGTAATTACCGGATTATTTATCTTAATAGGAGCAGAGATATCGGTTATAATCTTCACAATAAATTTTAGGCTTTAATCAGTTCTTGTTCCAGTAAAATGGCTGCAATCTGAACAGCATTGGTTGCAGCACCCTTACGAAGGTTATCAGCAACAATCCACATATTTAGTCCGTTGGGAATTGAAAAATCCCTTCTGATTCTACCTACGAACACTTCATCTCTTCCTTCAGTATATTTTGGCATCGGATAAACAGCCCTATCTGTATCATCTTGTAAAATAATACCTTTTGTAGAATCTAAGATATCAATAATATCCTCCAGTTCAAAAGGCTTTTCAAACTCAATATTAACTGATTCTGAATGTCCGCCGGTAACAGGAACACGCACTACTGTTGAAGTGATTGCAATTGATTGATCACCAATAATTTTGCGTGTTTCATTTACCAGTTTATCTTCTTCGGTTGTATAACCATTTGAAGAAAAACTACCTCCATGTGGAATAACGTTCATGTCAATGGGGTGTGGATATACCTTAACGCTGCTTATTCCCTGCCTTTCGTCAAGCAGTTGTTTCAATGCCTTGGCACCGGTGCCTGTAACACTTTGATATGTTGAAATCACAACCCGTTTTATTCCATATTTTTTATGCAGAGGTGCTAACGCTACTACCAATTGTATGGTGCTGCAATTAGGATTTGCAATAATCTTGTGAGAGGCTTTGAGTAAATGTCCATTAACTTCAGGCACCAACAACGGTATATCATCCTCCATTCTCCAGGCTGAAGAGTTATCAATAACCACACAACCTTGTTTTGCAAACAAGGGAGCATATTCCCTTGATGCCTCTGATCCTGCTGAAAACAAAGCAATATCAGGTTTTTGCTTCAATGCATCAGTAACAGAGCACACTTTGTAGTTATTGTTCTTAAAGCTAATGTCCTTACCTATTGATTTTTCTGATGCAACCGGTATTATGCTGTCAATCGAAGTCAACGGAATATATTTCCCTTCATTCAGCACTTTTACCATTACACTTCCTACTAGTCCTGTAGCACCTACAATCGCGATTTTCATTTAGGTGTAATATTTAAATTGATGTAAAACAGTATAATAACGATGATATTGAAAGCAGTATCACTCATAGAATTTCTGCGCAAAAGTAATTATAAACACAATCTCTTTATAATCTTATTTGAGATACATCGAATAGGCTTAGATATTTGGTTAATTTTACTGCCTCATTTCATCTACTTATGAAAAATCTTGTCGCTCTATTGCTCCTATTACCTATTATTTCCATCGCTCAACTTAATGAAAACTTCAGTGATGGCAATTTAACTCAGGGTACTATTTGGCAGGGAAACAACCCTGATTTTTTAGTAAATACCAATAACCAGCTCCAACTGAATTCCTCTGGCGAAGGAAACACTTACATATCAACAAGCATAGATGGAAATATGCTGTTCGAATGGAATATTTGGGTAAAACTTTCTTTTAGTCCTTCTGATAACAATCAGGCACTAATCTATCTGACATCCGATAACCCCATTCTGACTCTGCCACTTAGCGGCTACTATATTAAACTTGGTGAATCAGGTTCAAATGATGCTATTGAACTTTACCGGCAAGAGCAAAATGATCATGTACTTGTTGCCAGAGGAAGTGATGGCCTGATTAATGATGCTTCAACTGTTAGAATAAAAATAACCAGGGATGATGGTCATTGGCAAATATTTGCTGATCCAACCGGCAATTCAAATTATATTTTTGAAGCTTCGGGCAATGATGAGCAATGGGAAGACTATTCTTACTTTGGCCTTGTGTGTAAGTATACATCCAGTAATTCCACAAGGTTTTATTTCGATGATATCTATGCCGGATCACTGAATATTGATAATGAACCTCCAATTTTGCTACAGTACAGATTATCAGGGCCCTCAGGCATTGATTTATATTTTAATGAACCCATGCAATCATTATCCTGCCAACAAGTATCCAATTATATAGTCAATAATGATTTTGGAGCCCCTTTAGCTGCCGGCATTGATCCATATGATTTATCAGTTGTGCATCTTCTGTTCCAGGATGACTTTTCAGAGGAAACGAATTATGAGCTTTCCATTAGCAATCTTAAAGACCTCGCCGGCAATACAATCAAACCGGTTACAATCGGGTTTGCCTTTCATCAACTTAATTCATTTGATATAGTTATAAATGAGATAATGCCCGATCCCAATCCTGTTGTTGGGCTTCCCGACTGTGAGTATCTGGAATTGTACAACCGTACATCTCACGTGATTTCGCTTCACGATTGGCACCTTGAGATTGACGATTCCAAAAAAGCCATTCCTGAAATCTCCATTCCTCCTCATGGATATCATCTCTTAACGAATACCGGTAATGATACTCTAATGAAAGCATACGGCAGTGTTTCAATCATAACGGGATTTTCACTTAATAACACAGGGACGACTTTGACTCTGACTGATAACAATAATACAGTAATTCATTCCATCACGTACAATGAAAACTGGTATCATGACTTATATAAGGATAATGGAGGTTGGTCAATAGAGCAAATTGACCCCGACAATCCATGTGGCTCTTATGATAACTGGAGTTCATCCATTTGTAAGGAGGGAGGTACACCGGGAGCAATTAACTCAGTGAATTCTTCGAATCCTGATTCCCTGAATCCACGCATTGAGTATATAGCATCAGCCGACACCGCTTCAATTACCATATTTTTCAGTGAGATAATGGATACCGTTAATACCGCCAATCCAAATAACTATTATGCTGATCATGGACTTGGGTACCCTGTTGAAGTGCAGATGGATCATCCACAATATAATTCAGCAACATTGGTTTTCAGCAATCCCTTGCTCGTTGACACCATTTATAGAATAAATATCAGCGTTCAATTAAAAGATTGTATGGGGAATGCTCTAGAGGGAACTCTAATTGAATGCTTTGGAATTGCCAAAAAGCCAGATCCAACTGATATTGTCATCAACGAACTTTTATACGAACCCCGAACCACCGGAGAAGAATTCGTTGAGATATACAATCGAAGCAACAAGATCCTGGAACTTAAAGACTTTTGGATTGCTGAACGTGATGCTGTGTCGGGTGAAATTAAAAATCCCTATCCGGCAGCTGTTAAAGGGCGGTTATTTTTCCCCAAAGAATATATTGTTCTAACAAAAGAGCCGGAGTTGGTCAAATCAGAGTATTTTACACCAAACCCGGAGGCGTTTATGAAAATGGAGTCCTTCCCTGCATTGTCAAATACAGGTGGAACCATAGCATTGTTGAATACCGGAATGACTATTATTGACGAGTTCACGTATAATGAAGACCTGCATTTTGATTTGTTGAATATAACCAAGGGAGTCTCACTTGAGCGAATTGACTGCGATAAGCCAACTAATGAAACCGACAACTGGCACTCAGCCGGACAGAATGTTGGATTTGCCACTCCCGGTTATCAAAATTCGCAATTCATCATGGTTGGCAACACCAACAATATAATAACAATTGAACCTCAAACATTTTCTCCCGACAATGATGGCTACAATGATTTCTTATCCATAATCTGTAGTTTTGACCAACCGGGATATGTAGTTTCTATCAAAGTATTCGATAGTAATGGTCGCTTCGTACGGTTATTGGCAGGTAATTATCTGGCAGGTGCCAACAACACCTTTACCTGGGATGGTATAAACTCTGATGGTGAGAAAGCACCATCCGGAATTTATATTATCCATACAGAGATCTTCAATCTTAAGGGTGAAGTTAAACACTTTAAAGATGTTGCCGTTATTGCCGGTTATTAATTAACCAAACATCCCTTTCTATAATCAAAAAGAACGCCGATAGAACTTTCGGGAGCAAGAAGGTGTTCACAAACTTTTTTTCACGTATATTGTTAATTCGTTAAACAAAATTCTATGAAGAAAAATTGGATACTTATCCTTGGTTCTTTGGCAATCATTGGAGTTATAGCAGCCATTCTGATATACATCTTTGTATATAATAAACAGCAGCCTGATTATTCTAAGGCTAATCCTGATTATACACTCAATGGCGAGGAATTATTCAGGGAGTTCAGGAATAATCCTGATGCTGCAGCTGAAAAATACAATGGTAAAGTACTGGCAATTGAAGGAAATCTTTATAGTGTTGAGAGTACAGATTCACTAACTATTGCAGTCTTTGCCATAGAAGAAGGAATGTTTGGTGATGAAGGGATACGGTTTGCATTTATACCTGAATTTGCTTCTAAGATAGCTTCTACACCACCTGAATCTCTGGTTACCATTAAAGGATATTGTACCGGATTTAATGATACTGATGTTATTATGGAACATTGTTCTCTGGTAGAATAAAGGCTATTCCATTTATAGCATGAATCAAACTATCAACTTGTTGCCCTCCGGCAACCACGTAAACATTAGCCGGATAATATTGTTATTAATCGAAATAAAACTAACACCTACAAACTTATGAAGCAAATATTTTTATCACTGCTCTTGTTAACACTGATTGTTACGGGAGTTCAGGCACAAAAATACGTCACTAAAACCGGCCATATTCGTTTTTTTTCCACAACACCTATGGAGGATATTGAAGCACACAACCGTCAGGTGAATGCTGCACTTGATGCACAGTCAGGTGACTTGGTATTTAAAGCGATGATGAAGTCATTCCAATTTGAAAAAGCTCTGATGCAAGAGCATTTTAATGAAAATTATGTTGAGTCGGATAAATTTCCCAATTCAACATTCAAAGGAAAGATAGTAAACATTAAAGATGTAGACTTTACCAAAAACGGTAAATATGATGTAACCATTGAAGGTGACCTGACCATAAAGGATGCAACCAGGAAGATAAAAGAGAAAGGAACATTGGAAATCAATGGCGACAGTGTAGAAGGCTTATCAACATTCAATATTCTTGTTGCCGACTATAACATCAAAATCCCTAATGCCGTTGCTAATAATATAGCCAAAAGCATTAGAATTGATGTGGATGTCAATTTTGAGAAAATGGCAAAATAAATAATCATACCTTACCGGATAGCACAAGTCAAATGATTGACTTGTGCTTTCTTTTTTTATCGAATTAAGGTCTTATAAACTCGTACATTTGTACTGTTACATATACTATGCTATATGTGGAACACTTTTTTTTACTACTTTCGTACCCTATATTCCAGTTATGTCAGGCAACGAAGATAAATCCAGTCAGAAGAGGCTGCAGGCTTCAACAGTTACAACTATAATCAGTATTTCGTTAGTATTGTTTATGTTAGGATTGTTAGGACTAATAATTCTTCATGCCGGCAAGTTATCTGATTATGTCAGGGAAAACATTGGCTTCTCTGTAATCATCAAAGAAGAAATCAAAGAACCTGCAATCCTTGAATTCCAGAAAAAACTTGACACCGAGTCCTTTGTAAAATCTACCGACTATATTACCAGAGAACAGGCGGCAGAAGACCTGACCAAGGAATTAGGAGAAGATTTTGTTGATTTCTTAGGATATAATCCTTTGCTCCCGTCAATTGATATCCGGTTAAATGCAGAATACGCCAACAACGATAGTTTAAAAATACTTGAAAGTAAATTGCTGGCCAACAATGTGGTTAAGGAAGTTTTCTACCACAAATCGCTGGTTGACATGGTAAACCGTAATATCAAGCGTATAAGCCTGGTAATATTATCATTCAGCCTCGTATTATTGCTGATTTCCATTGCTCTGATCAACAACACCATAAGGCTTAGTGTTTATAGCAAACGCTTTATCATCAAAGCCATGCAGCTTGTTGGTGCAACACGTACTTTTATCAGTAAGCCATTTATACTGAAGAGCTTATTGCATGGCCTGATCAGTTCAGTAATTGCAATAATACTATTAGGAGTTGTGTTGTATTTTTCAAGAAGAGCACTTCCTGAACTTGTTGATCTTCAGGATATCGATCTATTTCTTAGTCTCTTCGGAATAGTTATGGTATTAGGATTATTAATTACCGGATTGTCAACTTTGTTTGCTGTTGGTCGCTACCTCAACCTCAAATCATATAAGGTACATTAAATCTCAAACGGTTGAATTACTGATATTTTAGAACATTATTATCGAATTAATTTTTGCAATATGGACATTAAGAAACCTAAAACACAACCTGCAGAAGCAAAGAAGAGTGTTGAAAAGGCAAATACTACACAATTTGCTTTTGAAAGGGAGAATTACAAATGGATGCTTATCGGCCTTGCACTTCTAGTTGCCGGATTCCTTTTGATGATAGGTGGAGGTTCTGACAATCCACAAGAATTCAACAAAGCAATCTTCAATTTTCAACGTCTCACCCTGGCTCCATTATTGATAATAGCAGGTTATATTGTTGAAATCTTTGCAATAATGAAGCGTCCGCGCGATTAGGCGCTAATTGTATGAGCATTTTTGAAGCAATTATTATTGCCATTGTTGAAGGTATTACTGAATTCCTTCCCGTTTCATCTACCGGTCACATGATCATTACCCAAGAGCTCCTTGGGATGACTATTGACGATTTCGTCAAAGCCTTTACTGTAAATATTCAATTCGGTGCTATTCTTTCCGTAATTGTCCTCTACTGGAAAAGGTTTTTTCAAAGTATGGACTTTTACTATAAGTTATTTGTAGCATTTATTCCGGCTGCCATCATTGGATTTCTGATGATGGATGTAATTGACCGTATGCTGGGGAGTGTGTTGATTGTGGCTATCATGCTTGTTGTTGGCGGTATAGTCCTCTTATTTGTCGACAAGTGGTTTCAGAAACCAAATGCAGATCAGGAAATGAGCTATAAAACCGCATTCAGGGTTGGCCTGTTTCAATGTATTGCAATGATACCCGGCGTATCGCGCTCAGCAGCCACTATAATTGGAGGTATGTCGCAAGGATTGAACCGTAAAAATGCAGCTGAATTCTCCTTCTTTCTTGCCATACCCACTATGTTTGCAGCAGCATCATACAAGCTGCTCAAAAACTATGAAATTATTACAAGTCAGAATATTTCCACGCTGTTGATTGGTAATTTGGTTGCTTTTATAGTAGCTATGATTGCTATAAAAACCTTTATCGCATTGTTGACCCGGTATGGTTTCAAAATGTTTGGCTACTACAGAATTGTTGTCGGACTGATTATTATTTTGATGCTTTCATTGGGATATGACCTCAGCCTCGCCGAATAGTCAGAACACATTTGCTTTACACTAAATTTTGTTAACATTATTAAACCAATTTATGGCTTTTGATTTTGAAGTAGGTGAAGTACTTTTGGTAAACAAGCCTTTAAAATGGACCTCTTTTGATGTAGTGAACCGTTTAAGGATCTCCATACGTGAAAGTCTGGGCATCAAAAAACTAAAGGTTGGCCATGCCGGGACCCTCGATCCCCTGGCAACCGGGTTACTCATACTTTGTACCGGCAGATATACCAAGAAAATAGATGAATACCAGGCACAGGAGAAGGAATATTCAGGTACTTTCCGTTTAGGTGCCACTACGCCCTCATTCGATCTGGAGCATGAAATAGATGCCGAATATGAATATAACCATATTACACCTGAACTGATATTGGATGTTGCCACGCGCCTTACCGGTGATATACAACAAATACCACCGGCATTTTCAGCAATTAAGGTAAATGGACGTCGGGCATACAAATTTGCCCGAAAAGAAAAAGAATTGAAACTGGAGCCTCGTTCTGTTAATATCAGTGAATTTGAAATTACCGGCATACAATTACCTGACGTACATTTCAGAGTAGTATGCAGTAAAGGCACCTATATCAGATCACTGGCACGTGATTTCGGACAGGCATTACAGACCGGTGCCCATCTTACAGAATTATGCAGATTACGTATTGGACGTTTTAAACTCTCTGATGCCTGGGATCTTACTGAACTCGTAAATGAAATTAAAGATCAGTCTTCATCTCAGGCTCCTGCTGAAGATCAACTGTAGATTCAACCGGCTTCTTACCGAAAAATTGTTTCTGGAAAAGTACCATTAGTATTACACCTATTGTGATAGACGAATCAGCTATATTGAAAACCGGACGAAAGAACTGAAACTCGCTGCCACTCAGGTAGGGAATCCAATCAGGATATGTACCACTTATTATTGGGAAGTATAGCATATCAACCACCTTACCATGCAGGAATGTTCCATAGCCGCCCTCAGGTGGCATAAATTGTGCAACCTCAAAGTAATTGCTGCTGCTGAAAATCATACCATAAAAAGCGCTGTCAATCATATTTCCCATGGCACCAGCCAGAACAAGCGAGAGACTTACCAACACAAGGTTGGATGCCTTTTGGCGGGTAAGGTTATAAATGTACACAACCAAAACGGTTATAGCTACAAGCCGGAACAAACTAAGTATCAGTTTACCATAATTACCTGAAAACTCCAAGCCAAAAGCCATACCCGGGTTTTCAGTAAAATGAATGATGAACCAATCACCAAATACATTGAACTCCTGGCCCAGTGTCATGTTGGTTTTAATCCAAAACTTGAAAACCTGATCAATAAACAGGATAACTGCAACAATAAGCAATGACTTCTTCAAGGTATTCTTAGGGCTTTGTTTGGTTTAGTTTAGCTTCAATTGAAAGAGTAGCGTGTGGTACAATACGCAAGCGTTCTTTAGAAATAAGCTTTCCTGTTACCCTGCATATTCCATAAGTCTTATTTTCAATTCTGATAAGAGCGTTTTCAAGAGCAGTTATGAATTTATCCTGACGTGCTGCCAGTTTGCTGTTTTCCTCTTTGGAATTCACCTGGTAACCTTCCTCAAGAACTTTAAAAGTAGGTGAAGTGTCGCTTATATCATGCTCATTGCTATTGGCGAATGCCTCTGTAAGCATTTTAAGATCACGTCTGGCTTTTTCAAGTTTTTCAAGTATTATTTGTTTGAACTCTTCAAGTTCCTCATCAGTATACCTGTTCTTTACATTTTCATCCTGGGTTTCTGCGTTTTTCATAGCCACAACTAAGTTAATTCGTGTATATCTTTATCAATCTATCAGGTCAACTTCATGACACTGATGGCAGCTTTCAATTCATCTGCCAAATCAACCACAATACGACTCGATGGTTCAATAACATCTGTCAGTTCCAGCGATGTAGCCAGCGTTTCTGAACAAATATAATCATTATTACGATTAATTGCACCATTTAATGCCTCGTTTTTTTCAATAGTGAGAACAATCTTGTCGGTCACTTCAAATCCCTTATCTTTCCTGATATTCTGTATCCTATTTACCAATTCACGTGCCAATCCTTCTTCCCTTAGCTCATCAGTAACGGTAATATCCAGTGCAATAGTCAAATTACCGCTGGATGCAATTACCCAACCCGGGATATCTTCAGTTATAACTTCGAGATCACCTTCAGTCAAATCCACTTGCGTGCCCTCAACTAAAAGAGAAAGAGCATGGTTTTTTTCAAACTCTTCTATCTGCGCCTGGCTTATTTCTGAAAGGGCTGAGGCTAGCTGCTTCATCAACTTCCCATACCTCGGTCCTAATGCCTTGTAGTTTGCTTTAACTTTCCTTACAAGGATTCCCTCGGTGCTAATATACTCAATGTTTTTAACATTTACCTCTGATAAGATAAGATTTTTAACAGCCTCAACCTTATCCTTCAATGTGTCAGTTGAAATAGGTATAATTATCCGTTGCAACGGCTGACGCACCCTGATACGGTGTTGTTTACGTAACGACAATACCATTGAGGAGACCTCCTGTGCCAACTGCATTCTTTCTTCCAGATTTTTATCAATCATACCGGCCTGCGAAACTGCAAAATCAGCCAGGTGTACAGATTGCGCGTTGTTCTTGCCTGTTATTCCGTTGAGGTCTCTGAATAATCTATCACTGAAAAATGGAGCAATAGGTGCTGCAAGTATTGCCAATGTCTCTAAACAGGTGTAAAGTGTTTGATAGGCCGATATTTTATCAGTAGTGTATTCGCCTTTCCAGAAACGGCGTCTTGAAAGACGAACAAACCAGTTACTCAAATGTTTATCAGTAAAATCAGCAATTGCCCTGCCGGCCTTGGTTGGCTCATACTCTGCATAATGTGCATCAACTTCAGCCACCAGGCTATTAAGCTCTGATAATATCCATCTGTCAATCTCAGGCCTTAATCTATACTCTACTTCAGGTTCAGCATATTTGAACTTATCGATATTAGCGTACAGTGCAAAGAAATTGTAGGTATTATAAAGCGTTCCAAAGAATTTGCGTTGAACCTCCACTATACCATCCAGATCAAATTTCAGGTTATCCCAAGGTTGTGCATTGGTAATCATATACCAACGTGTAGCATCGGGACCATATTTCTCAATCGTATCAAAGGGATCAACGGCATTGCCTAAACGCTTTGACATCTTATTACCGGCTTTGTCGAGCACCAAACCATTTGAAACAACAGTTTTAAATGAAACCGAGTCAAATGCCATAACTGCAATAGCATGCAGGGTGAAGAACCATCCACGGGTCTGGTCTACACCTTCAGCAATAAAGTCAGCCGGGAAATATTCATTCAGGTTGGCTTCATTTTCAAATGGATAATGGAATTGTGCAAATGGCATAGCACCTGAGTCGAACCATACGTCAATAAGATCAGGCTCCCGGAACATCTTCTTTCCGGTAGGTGAAACAAGGATGATATCATCTACATAAGGGCGGTGCAAATCAAAAGTGTTATAATTTTCATCGCTATTATCACCTGCTTTAAAATCCTCTAATGGATTAGACGACATAAAACCGGCTTCCATCGATTTTTCGATAGCATCCTTAAGTTCTGCAACTGAGCTGATACAACGTTCTTCCGTCTTATCTTCCGAAACCCATATAGGCAATGGGGTACCCCAGTAACGTGAACGGCTTAAGTTCCAATCAAGAAGATTCTCCAGCCAGTTGCCAAACCTGCCGGTACCGGTTGATTCAGGCTTCCAGTTGATAGTCTTGTTCAACTCTATCATCTTTTCACGATACGCTGTTGTGCGAATGAACCATGAGTCAAGCGGATAGTAAAGTACAGGCTTATCAGTTCTCCAGCAGTGAGGGTATGAGTGCTCGTATTTTTCTGATTTAAAGGCCCTGTTTTCCTTTTTGAGCTTGATAATGATGTCAATATCAACATTCTGCTCATTGTCAGGATTGTAATCGGGAGCATATTCAGCTTTTACATACCTGCCGGCGAATTCACCCATCTCTTCAGTGAACTTGCCCTGCTTGTCAACTAAGGTCAGGGCACCTATTCCGTTTTGAGCAGCCACTTTAAAGTCGTCAGCTCCAAAGCTGGGAGCTATATGCACTATACCGGTTCCATCCTCTGTGGTAACGAAATCACCGGTAACCACTCTAAATGCATCACCTTCAGAAGGCTGAGCATAAGGCAGCAACTGATCATAACGAATTCCTTCAAGTTGGGCTCCGGTAAAAGAACCATCCACTTCAAACGGTATGTTTTTACTTCCCGGTTCATAATCACTTAACTTCAATTCAGCATTCTTCTCAGGGAAGTAACGTGAAGTGAGTTCCCTGGCTAAAATAACGGTAACGGGTAAGTAAGTATACGGATTGAAAGTCTTTATTTTAACGTATTCAATACCCTTTCCCACTGCCAATGCTGTATTACTGGGTAATGTCCACGGTGTGGTAGTCCAGGCAATGAAGAACAGCTCACCATGAAGATCCTTGAAAAGGAACCGTGATTTCTCATCCTCAATTAGCTTAAACTGCGCTACCAGAGAATTATCTTTCACCATACGATAGCAACCCGGCTGATTCAGCTCATGAGTACTCAATCCGGTACCGGCGGCAGGTGAATAGGGCTGAATGGTATAACCCTTATAAAGCAATCCCTTATCGTATAACTTATGAAGCAGAAACCAAAGGGTTTCCATATACTTGTTCTCAAAGGTAATATAAGGATGCTCCAGATCAACCCAATATCCTATCTTACGGGTCAGGTCATCCCACATATCCTTATACTTCATAACTTCCTTACGGCAGGCACGATTATATTCGTCAACTGATATTTTGGTACCTATATCAATTTTCGTAATGCCCATAGTCTTCTCAACAGCAATCTCAATAGGCAGCCCATGAGTATCCCAGCCTGCTTTCCTGTTAACCAGGAATCCTTTCATTGTTTTATAACGGCAAAAGATATCCTTTATGGCGCGTGCCATAACATGATGAATACCAGGTGTTCCATTAGCAGAAGGCGGTCCTTCATAAAAGATGAAAGGTTCAGCATTCTGACGTATTTTCAGGCTTTTATTAAATATATCCTCCTCTTCCCATACTTTCAAGATCTCATCACCTATTTGAGGAAGGTTAAGTTGCTTGTATTCAGGATATCGCTTCATTAATACTCCTATCTGTAATTGCTATTTTATAAAGAGGTGCAAAAGTACAAAAAAAATAGTTGTAAGCTAATAATGATCAATAGGTTAATTATTGTAGTTTTTGCGGGACTGAACGGTGAACCGATATCAGTTGTATTGTGTTCATTACATTCAGTGACAACAATTTATAGTATCTTCGTTTTGACAAACATTTTATACACATGATTTTAAGGATTCTAACCATCATATTAGGCCTTTCAGGTTTAATATCACCACTCTTTGCACAGGAGAATAATGCGTTAACTGTTATGTCATGGAATATCAGGTTGGATACTCAGAGCGACAGTGATAATCAATGGACATTCAGGAAAGAAGCATTTTGCGATGAGGTCATGCATCAATATCCTGATGTATTGGGGGTTCAGGAAGCATTGCCTCAACAAATGAAGGATATGCGAAAAAGGTTCCATGGATACAAGAGTCTTGGCGTAGCGCGCGATGATGGTAGGAAATCAGGCGAATTCAGTGCTCTCTTTTTTAAGAAGGATGTACTGAAACCCATAAGATCAGGCACCTTCTGGTTATCAGAAACACCCGATTTGCCAGGAAGCCGTGGCTGGGATGCTGCTTGTAACCGCATAGTGACATGGGCAATTTTTAAACATAAACCTTCAGGAAATAAGTTCATAGCACTGAATACCCATTTTGATCATATGGGAGAAGTTGCCAGAGTTGAGAGCGCCCAACTTATTATTCGTAAAATTGCTGAATTAGGAAAGAACCTCCCGGTAGTACTGACCGGCGACTTTAATGTAAATTCAAAACACAGAGCTTATCGCATACTCACGTTTCCGGAAAATGAAGTAGTGCTTTTTGACTCCAGGATGAGGGCAAAACAAAAATCAGGACCTGATGTTACCTATATCAGCTTTGATCCAAAGTTTGATTCTCCCGAATTGATTGACTTTATCTTTGTTAATGACAGCTTCGAAGTGATTGAAAATGAAATACTCGATTTCAGAACCAAAGAAAAATACCTCTCTGACCATTTACCTGTAATAGTTGATTTAAAATTCAAATGATCAAATTGCTTATAATTCCAAGGCATGATCAAAAATCCCCGAATTACTCATACTGAGGCATGCATTCAATTGAAGCAACCTGAGGGCAATTAAGCCTTAAAGTTGAAATAGAGTATTGTGAGCATAGGGGTTTTGATCGCTAATCCTTTTTCTTAACTCCAGTACAGGTCCAGTTCAACTCCAGTATAACTCCAGTAAATCAGTCATTTTACTGCACCTGTACTGGAGTTGTACTGGAGTTATACTGGAGTTATAACAACTTAATCCTTAATGAAACCACCTATCAGAGCAGGATTATCATCACCTGACCGCTTTCAAATGTTAAAATATCACAATTTCTTACTTTAGAAAACTAAAAAACCAAATTAGTTTTATAGTTTTGCGCACTCAAATGAAGAACATAATGACTCCCGAAGAGAAAATAATAGAAGCGGCAATGGCAGCTTTTCAATTGAAAGGCATAAAGAGTGTTACAATGGATAGCATTGCACAAGCAGCAGGTGTATCTAAAAGGACAGTTTATGAACTTTTCGTTGATAAGGATACACTTGTGGTGCAGACTCTTGGCAAGATGATTATCAAAAATAACAAATATCTGGTTGACATCATAGGCAATACAAGCAATGTAATTGAGGCCATGTTTCTAATAATGGAAAAAGAAGCTTTACGAAGGGATGAGATGCCTCATCTGCTGATGCAGGACATGCATAAGTATTTTCCAATGGTAAATGCGGCATTTTTCTCTGATCCTGAAAAGATGTGCGAGTACTCCCCTACCTATACCTTCCTCCAAAAAGGTACTGAGCAAGGGATCATCAGAAAGAATATCAACATTGAACTCGTCGACAATTTTCTGCATGAACTTTTAGGAATCGTACATACAAGCCAGAGATTAAAGCAGCTCAATCCATCAAAGGAGGATATTATCAATAATATTTTCATGCCATATTTCAGGGGCATATGCACCAGGAAGGGTATAACATTAATGGAACAATATTTTGTCAACATGAATGAGTAAGCTCCCTCTTAAAAAACATTTATTTATCAACCGCAATAATCAACAACCAAAAAACCAGAATCATTTAAACAGTTGCCAACTAACTGCACAAATAACCAATCATGATGAAAATCAAACTAACAGGGCTACTATTACTGCTAATGTTTACCGGCTCAACAGTATTTGCCCAGCAACAACTAACTCTTACGGTAGATGAAGCTGTAAAACACGCACTTCAATATAACAAGACACTGATAAATTCAGGACTTGCGGTTGACAAGGCACAACAAGGTATCAGAGAGGCTATTGCCAATGGACTACCACAGGTTAATGCAAGTGTGGATTATTCAAATGCCATGGGGGCCAATATCTCCATAAGGTTCAATGAATCAATGCCACCAACCGAGATTCCCATTAAACCTTCAAGTAATTTTAATCTGCAGGTTACACAGCTTCTTTTTAATGGCAGTTTTATAGTCGGTGTTCAAACTGCCAAATTATATAAAGAATTGAGTGAGATCAACCTTCAAAAATCGGAAATTGACATCAAAGCCCAGGTAACAAGCAGTTATTATCTGGTTCAGATTTCTGATGAGCTCAACAAGAGGCTGCAGCAGAATCTGGTAAACCTTCAGGAGCTTTATAAAAAGACTGATGCGCTTGCCAGTGTGGGCATTATTGAGAAGAATGATGTTGATCAATTATTCATTCAGGTAAACACCTTGCAAAATGCTGTAAAAGCCTCAGAAAGACAACTGGAGTTGGCTACCAATATGCTGCGCCTACAATTAGGAACAGATATCAATACTCAACTGGTGCTAAGTGAGAGCCTTGAAACAATTCTCAACTCGGCCGACATGGAGAAGGATCTCGTTCAGAATCTGAATCTGGAAAACAACCTGGATTACCAGTTAATGAATCAGCAGGTAACTATAGGTAAAAAGATGGTTGACATGAAGAAATCGGCCGCATTACCCTCATTGGCCGGCTATTATTCATATACCTACAAGATTATGAAACCCGAGTTTGATATGGCTCCGCCTAACATGGTTGGGTTGCAGATGAACATTCCAATTTTCTCAAGCGGATTAAGAACTGCACAAACAAAGCAGGCCTTCATTGATCTGAAATCTATTCAGAATAACAGGGATCTGGTAAGGGATCAATTGCTTTTACAGGATAAGCAGCTAAGGTTCAATCTCATAAATGCTATTGAAACAATGAATAACCAAAAAGCCAATATTGAAGTTTCACGACGTGTTTACAGCAGCCTCAAGTTAAAATATGAGCAGGGCTTGATTTCAGGACTTGATTTGATAACTGCCGATAACAATTATCTGAAAGCAGAAACTGATTATATAAGCGCTGCAATGCAATTATTAGATGCCAGGCTTCAACTTGAAAAAATGTACATAACAACCAATTAATTAACAAAAACCACTATTGCGAAATGAAAAAACTAGTTTATACCGCATTAATCCTGGCAATTTCAGTTGCTTCCTGCAAACAGGGAGAAAAAGAAGTTACAGCAACTGCATCAGAGCAAAAAGCTGAATCAGTCAGGGTATTACAACTTATGCCACAAACTATATCACATACAGTTGAATATCAAGCAACATTACAACCATTTGAAGAAATTCACCTGGCACCGGCTACTCCCGGAAGAATAGATCAGATAAATGTAGAAGTGGGCGACAGAATCACAAAAGGTGCTTTACTTGTTCAGATGGATCGCACTCAATTGCATCAGGCTGAAGTTCAATTGAAGAATTTGAGCACTGATTTCAAACGACTTGACACACTTCAAAAGGTAGGGAGCATTGCCCAACAGCAATATGATCAATTGAAGACCCAATATGAGATTGCACAGTCGAACGTTGACTTTCTTCGTCAAAACACAAGATTATTGGCACCATTTAATGGTATAGTATCAGGCAAATATTTTGAAGAAGGAGAAATGTACTCTTCAGTGCCCAACACTGCTGCAGGAAAAGCAGCAATTCTATCATTGGTTCAGATCAATAAATTAAAAGCTATTGTTGCAGTATCCGAAAATTACTATCCAATTATCAAAGTTGGAATGCAAACAAAGGTTACCAGTGATATATATCCCGGTAAAACCTTTACTGGAAAGATCACATTGGTTCATCCTACTGTAAATGCTGCCAGCCGCACATTTGAAATTGAAGTTACCATTGATAATAATGAAGGATTATTGCGTCCCGGCATGTTCAGCAGGGTTACCTTTAGTCCGGGTGAATCAGAAGCAATAGTTTTGCCGGCTTTGGCGGTTCTTAAAATGCAAGGTTCAAATGAACGCTACCTGTTTGTAGAGAAAGATGGAATAGCCAAACGTGTTTCAGTAAAAATAGGGCAGCGTTTTGATGATAATGTAGAAGTACTTTCTGATCAATTGAAAACCGGCGATCATGTTATTATAGGTGGACAGGCAAGGCTACTGGATGGAATGAAAGTAACTGTGGTAAAATAAGGTTAACAACTAAATAAAAATACAATAACTCATGAGTATATATAAAAGCGCGGTCAACAAACCAATTACCGTTATCATGATTTTCGTTGCAGTCATGGTAGTTGGAATCTATGCGCTGATGAAAATGCCGGTTGACCTTTATCCGGAAATTGAACCGCCCATTATCTCGGTAATGACAACATATCCTGGCGCCAATGCTGCCGATATTGAAACAAATATCACCAAACCGCTTGAAGACGCTTTCAATTCAGTTGATAACCTGGATGAGATTACTTCTACATCAACTGACAACCTTTCAGTAATTACCCTCCAGTTTGAATGGGAATCAAACCTGGATGAAGCAGCCAACGATATACGTAACGTGATTGATATGGCTATAGATGGGTTGCCTGAAGGAACTGACCGTCCTACTATTTTTAAGTTCAGTACCAATATGATGCCTATTCTGTTTTATGCTGTTACAGCCGAAGAAAGCTATATGGGTTTGGAGAAACTGATTGATGAGAAAATTATAAATCCTCTGAACAGAGTAGATGGTGTTGGTTCCATTTCAATGATCGGTGCCCCGCAAAGGGTGATATATGTTGATGCTGATCCCAATAAGCTTGACGCTTATAATATAACGGTTGAACAGATTGGAAACATTATTGGATCAGAGAACCTCAACATGCCTTCAGGTAATGTGAAGATGGGATTGATGGACTATCAGCTTCGTATTCAAGGAGAATTCAAGGACAGTGAGCGCATAAAGAACCTGGTTATTGGCAACTATGGCGGCAACTCCATTTATTTGAGGGATGTTGCTACAGTTAAAGACTCACTTAAAGACGTTTCTATTGAGGAAAAGATCAATGGCAAATCAGGTCTCAGGATGTTCGTGATGAAACAATCAGGGGCCAATACAGTTAAGGTAGCCAAAGAGGTGAGCATGAATCTTGATCAATTGAGAAAGGATCTGCCACCTGATGTTAAGATAGAACAGATTTTCGATTCATCTGAATTTATCAAGGGATCAATCAACAACCTGTCGGAAACCCTGATGTATGCATTCCTGTTTGTTATACTTGTGGTAATTATGTTCCTGGGCCGCTGGCGTGCAACATTCATCATAGTACTTACCATTCCTATTTCACTGATTTCTGCGTTCATATACTTATTTGCGACAGGCAATTCCATCAATATCATCTCACTTACTTCACTTTCCATAGCGATAGGGATGGTGGTGGATGATGCCATTGTGGTATTGGAAAACATCACACGGCATATTGAAAGAGGCAGTAGTCCGAGGGAGGCAGCTATTTATGCAACAAATGAAGTATGGTTGGCAGTAATAATCACAACTCTGGTTATAGTAGCAGTATTTATGCCACTAACCCTGGTTTCGGGAATGACAGGTGTGATGTTTAACCAGTTGGGCTGGATAGTTTCCATAACCATTGTAACCTCAACCATTGCTGCTATTACCCTTACCCCAATGCTTTCAGCTAAATTGCTGGGAATGAACAAACTTACCAAAGACGAAAGATGGTATAGTCATTCAAGAACCATTGAACCTCTTTTGAATAAGCTTGACAACTTCTATGTTAAATCATTGCGTTGGGGGTTACATCACAAGAAAGTAGTCGTTGCATCCAGTGTTGCAATTTTTATTCTTTCAATGATGCTATTCAAGTTTATAGGTACTGATTTTATGCCTGAAAGTGATGAAAGCAGAATTTCAGCATCCATTGAACTTCAAACAGGCACGAGGGTTGAAGAAACTGTGAAAGTAACCCGTAGGCTGGAAAGTATCATCAAGGAACGTTACCCTGAAGTTACCATTATATCCTCATCATCAGGTGCAGATGACGAAGGCAGTATGTTTTCATTATTCTCCACTACCGGATCAAATGTGATTAATTTGATGATGCGACTGGAAGACGTGGATAAACGGGATCGTTCAGTTTTTGAAATCGCTACTGATCTTAGGGCCCAGTTAGCTGATATTCCCGAAATAATCACGGCAAATGTAACTACTGCCAGTCAGGGTTTTGGAGGATCATCAAATACCGTGGATGTTGAAATATATGGATATGATTTTGATGTTACCAATGCATTGTCAGAACAACTTCGTCAAGAGATTTCAAATGTCAAGGGAGCTGCTGATGTGATGATAAGCCGGAAAAAGGATAAGCCTGAACTGCAGATTTCCATTGACAGGGATAAAATAGCTGCACACGGTTTAAACAGTGCCATGGTATCAACTTTAATCCGAAACAGGGTAAGCGGCATGGTGGCTTCACAATACAAGGAAGAAGGAGATGAATTTGACATCAGGGTCCGTCTGATGGAGGAATCACGAAACTCGATTACTGATCTGCAGGAAATAACCATCCCTACTCCTACCGGTCAAAAGATCAAATTAAAAGAGCTCGCTACAATACAGGAATACTGGGGGCCACCTTCTATCCAACACAAACGTAAGGAACGTTTGGTAACCGTATCAGCAAAAGCTGATGGAGTGGCATTGGGAGATCTGGCTACAGAAATCAATAAGGTAATCAAGGAAACCCATATTCCTAAAGAGGTGATGGTTAATGTAGGCGGCGCCTATGAAGACCAACAGGAATCATTTGCCGATATAGGTTTATTGATGGTTATCAGTTTAATACTGGTATATATTGTAATGGCATCGCAGTTTGAATCTCTTAAAATGCCATTCATCATCATGCTTGCAATTCCATTTGCCTTTAGTGGTGTTGCCATTGCATTGTTCCTCACTGGCACCACACTCAGTATGATTGCGGCATTGGGAGCCGTTCTGCTTATTGGAATTGTAGTTAAGAACGGTATTGTTTTGGTTGACTTTATAAACCTGATGCGTGACAGGGGAATTGAGCTCTATGAAGCTATTGTTATCTCAGGCAAATCAAGACTAAGGCCGGTATTAATGACTGCCCTAACCACTATCCTTGGTATGCTTCCGTTAGCACTTAGCACAGGTGAAGGTTCTGAAATGTGGCGTCCAATGGGAATAACTGTTATTGGAGGATTGGTCTTCTCAACACTGGTAACCATGGTTATAGTACCTATTATGTATGGAGTACTGGGCCGTAGTGGTGAACGTAACAAACAGAAAAAAATAAGAAAACAATTGGAATTTATTAATCCTAACAACCAGTAATCATGAAAGCCGTATTTATAGCCTTTAACCAGGCAAACACTGAAAGAGTGGAATATATGTTCGACCACTTAGGTATAAGAGGATATACCTGGTGGAGTGAAGTTCAGGGCAGAGGCACGGTTACCGGTGAACCTCGTATGGGAACACACACCTGGCCTGAAATGAACTCGGCCACTATGACCATTATCCCTGATGAACTTGTAGAACCGCTACTGGAGAATATACGTAAAATCGATGAAATCAACAAAGAGGTTGGTATCAGAGCATTTGTCTGGGATATTGTTCAATCAGTTTAGATGATGTATAAAAACTATTCCGGTTAATCACGGAATCATTCAAAAATTGGCACTATTAAAAACTAAGATAACTATATGAGCTAATAGATGTAGAATGTGCTGATTTGATTAGAGAGAGGCTGCCCAAATTAGGCAGCCTCTCTCTTTTTCATAATCAATTTATCAAAAATATCCGTTTCCTCTGATTTTGCAGGACTATAACATCAATGTCAAATTATACATAATGAAATAAGTTAATAGGATATGACCGGTATACATTAGCGAATGAGCCAGACAATTCCCTTGGAGCTGACATTAAAGGTATTATAGTTACTGTAGATTATTGTCCATGCATATGGCCCAATCAGGGCATCATAGCCATTGACAGTACCATCCCATCCCTTAAGCGGATCATTGGTGGAGAATACCAATTGCCCCCACTTGTTATATATATTCAGCACAAACCGGGTTATGAGTTCATAATCAGTTGCCGGCCGGAATACATCATTCAAGCCATCATTATTGGGTGTAAACGCATTGGGCAGGTCATAAAAGAATGGTTTAAGAGCTTTGCCATTGGCAAACACCTCTGATTCAGATACACATCCGTTGATGTCAGTAACCACAACTGAATAATAACCTGAATCAGAGATAATAATACTTGATGTTGATTCGCCGGTATTCCATAAATATGATGGATAACCTGACTGTGCAAATAACGTATCGGGGAAGTCAAAATATAGCAAACTGTCAGAAAATGCATACCCGGGTAAATCATACACTGAAAGACTTGTTGAGGCAGAATCACGGCAGGAATTAACATCAGTGATGATAAGCTCATATACGCCCTGATCATTGGAATCAGGATTACTTAAATATATTTCCTGATCAGAAGTCGTGAAACCATTGGGTTTTAACCATAAGTAGGTATATGAACCAGGAGGACTGACATTGGGTGATATAGTTATGGGTGTTCCATTGCAGGTACCGGGATTGCTGCTTAGACTAAGCGAAGGGTTTGAATAGATAACCACTTGAGTAGGCGTCACTCCTGAAACTAAAAGATGATAACCGGGGCCTTCAATAAATTCAGTAAGTGCAAGGTCCCATGTAACTGCAGCAGTTCCCGGATTTAGTGTTGCAAATTCAAGCCTTAGTAGAACTATTGTGTCAATTAAAGTTAAAGGAACACTACTGTTCCAGGTGAGGATAACTCTACCGGTAGCAGTATTCAGGTCCATATTAACAGCCCCCAATGATGGGTGGAGGTTTAAATAATCAGGCAAACACCTGATCTTCGATTTGTCATAATCAAGTGTAGCTGTGAATTCAACAATTCCTTCAAAGTTATGGACCTTAACATCAACAAAGGTGTGTTCACCCAGGCAAACCGGCTGAGCACCATCAAGATCGCCTGTTAATAAAGTTGAATAGATCTGTGGCACAATTGTTATCAGGGTATCAGAAGCACAGTTGTTGATATCATAGGCATAGCACAAGTAAGTACCTGAAGGTAAATCAATAAAGAGGGGATTATTAAACTGTTCATGTTTTACTCCGGCACTGTCAATAATGACATAGTAAAAGTTGGTTCCCGGAACATTAACCGTGAGCGTACCATCGGAATTATTGTCCAGTTCAGGTGTTGGATCTACAGAAGTAAGAATCGGTGCCGGGAAATCTTGTACAATAACCGTTCCCCAATCATTAATACAAGATGGATTTGCCTTCACCCTTATTTTAACGGTATAACTGCCTCCGGGCAAGTCGGTAAAAAGACTGTCAGGTACCCAGGAACCACCATTTATCTGATACTCCAAATCACCCGAAAACATGGGGTCGGGTGTAATCCTTATAGTGCCGGTTGGGAAACTGCAATAGGTAGGCGATGGTTCAACATCATCAACGAAATCAGTACCCACTGAAATAACAGTGTGTGATGGGGGAACACTCCACGGACAACCATTGGCATCAATTACATTCAGATTATAGGTACCCGGTCCGATTGCAGGCATATCCAAAGTATTGCCAACAACATTCCCTGACGCATCACTCCAGATATAAGTAAATGGTTCAGCCCCCTGGATTTCAATACCTGTAATGAATCCGGTAGGGCCGGTACAGGTAGCGGGAAATATCTCAACGTTTGAATTGTCAATTAATGGAGCTGAGTATTCTGTAATACTAAGAGTATCAGAAAACACACAACCATATCTATTTTCTGCTGTCAACCAGTATTCCCCCGCCGATGCAACAATTGCCGGTACAGTCTCGCCGGTATTCCATAATAATTCAGCACCAATAACCAAGCCGACATCGAGGGTAGTATCTGTACCTGGACAAACGGAGAAATCGGGACCCAGGTTGAATTGCGGATAGGCAACAATAGTGACAGTACGTGATACAACCTCCACCTCTTCACGAGGGTATTGAGCTGTGGCAGTAACAGTATAGGTGCCGGGTGAGGGGAATTTATGGGCAGGATTAAACTGGGAAGAAGTAGGGGAGCCATCACCAAAATCCCATGAAATGGCATAAGGAGCCGGGTGGAAATTTGATTTAAAATAAGTACTATCAGGAAAACAATTGCCAAGCCAATCAAACCTGTTAAAGTAAGAAGGAACAAAAAGCGGAAGCCCGAAAGTACTCTCACTTGAACCACTGATATTAATCTCATCATCTCTGAAATCGCAATCTGTATTAAGTTTATGAGGGTAGTATATTCGAGACAACTTCTTATTTCCCTTATTTTCATCATGGGCAATGTAAATGCGGCCATCTCTGGCCAATTGCATCTGACAGTATGAATCGAGGATGTCCTTTTGATGAATAAGCTTTTCAGAAGCTTCAAATTGTTCAAACCCGCCAGTTCTGTTCATGTCAAATTGAACGATATACTGTTTTGGAGTGGGGGGTTCACCAGGTTCCACAGCCTGAATAGCAGAATAGAGAAACTTTGAATCGGCAGAGAACTCGATTCCATTACTCCTATGTTCCAGATCATACTCCTCTGGTTTGTCAGGCAATCCCTTGAATAAAAACAAACCGCTAAACTGCCCGGTCATATCATTAAACGAATAGAGCTCATAAGTGCGCTCCTCCTCCATGTTCCAGTTAGAGGAAGTATAACAATAGAAATTCCCATCAGGTGAAAATTTCGACATGCTGTATTCGTTGTATCCGTGAGATGTAAGGCATTCAGATATTACCGGTTCTGTACTTACTCCATCTTCATCAACAAAGTAAGCATATAGGTTATTAGGTTCACGGATTGACCGGAAAACAACCCAATAGGATTTATGATCAGGGTGCCTGGTAGCCATGATAACACCCTGGGCAGCATCAATGCCTGCAAGCCTAATGTTCTTTTGGTCAGGAATAACATCACCCAATCCGGCGTTTAATGACATGTCAATAACAGAATAGTAACAACCCGGATGATCCAGATTCCCATTAGTGAAGATATAGTACTTATTGGTTGTGCCGGGAACTTCAAAGGCAATACCCGGCTGTTGGTTCAATGCTGTACCATAGATCTCTGACCCATTGGGCATTGGCACATGACCTTCACTCCATACATATTCACCATTGCTATAAAAAATGGGTTGTCCGGACACCTTATCCGATAAACAGAAACTTCCGTTTCTGGCAATCATAGAGCTGGGGAAGAACTGTTGAGGGAATTCGCCTCCGGCATGAAAATTCAACCTGATTTTATTGCCAAAAAACCAGGTTAGCGCCTCCTTCTGCGAAAAGCAAGTAGAAGTAATTAGAAGTAATGTAGTGAAAAGTAGTAGTTTTTTCATTTGAAAAAGTAGAAAATAGAGGAAAAATGCTCATAAAATTCACTCCAAAGTTATTTAAATATTTATTTCTCACTCAAAAAAAACGATTAAGCTTCTAACTATCAGTTAAAGTATAACAATTCGCCAAGTAAATGTTCGAACACGCAAATTTTTTACATTTGCCTAAACAATAAACATTGATTCTATGTCAGCAGAGAAACAAGAAATCAAGGGGCTACCAGAAAACGCCTATTCTGAGTTAAAACCCGGTGAAGAGTACAAACCAATCATGTCACCTGATAGGATACATCCGGAAGTTAACTTCCGGTCAGTTTTAACCGGTTTGTTAATGGCCATAATATTTTCAGCAGCAGCGGCCTACCTTGGATTAAAAATTGGGCAGGTATTTGAAGCAGCCATTCCCATTGCCATTATTGCAGTTGGATTATCATCTGCCACAAAACGTAAGAACGCCTTAGGTGAAAATGTCATTATCCAATCAATAGGTGCCAGTTCAGGCGTAATAGTTGCAGGTGCAATATTTACATTGCCTGCTTTATATATCCTCAATCTGGAAGCTCAGTTTTACCAGGTATTCCTGTCATCACTGCTTGGAGGATTTCTGGGAATCCTGTTTCTGATACCATTTAGAAAATATTTTGTTTCAGAGATGCATGGTAAATATCCATTCCCGGAAGCAACAGCTACAACCGAAGTGCTTGTATCAGGGGAAAAAGGTGGAAATCAGGCACGATTGCTTCTGGTAGCAGGATTAATTGGTGGTATTTATGATTTCATAATTGCAACCTTTGGTTGGTGGAGTGAAGTGTTCACCACAAGAGTGATCCATGCAGGTGCGATGCTTGCAGATAAGTATAAAATAGTATTCAAGATGAATGTTGGGGCCGCCGTAACAGGGCTTGGATATATAGTAGGCTTGAAGTATGCAGCCATAATTTGTGCAGGATCATTTGTAAGCTGGTTTGTTCTGATCCCCATCGTTTCTTATTTTGCTGATGGTCAAACAATAGCAGTTGGTGCGAATATTACGAAAATGCTAGGTGATATGTCGGCCGAAGAAATTTTTAGAAATTACATACGTCAGGTTGGTATAGGTGGTATTGCAATGGCAGGAGTGGTTGGAATAATCCGCTCAAGCAAGATCATTAAGGATGCCTTTGGCCTGGCAGTGAGTGAGCTTAGCGGAAAACATAAGGTGGATAAGGAAACAAAGCGCACACAACGCGACCTGCCGATGAAAATTATACTCTTTGGAATACTAGCTACCGCTGTAGTGATATTCATATTCTTCATGTTTGGTGTTATACACAACCTAACACAGGCATTAATAGCACTAGGCATTGTAATGATCATAGCTTTCCTTTTTACTACTGTCGCCGCCAATGCAATTGCCATTGTGGGTACCAATCCTGTATCAGGAATGACTCTAATGACTTTGATTATCACTTCATTGGTAATGGTATCAGCAGGTTTATCAGGAACAAGTGGCATGGTTGCCGCATTAATTATTGGTGGTGTGGTATGTACAGCACTTTCCATGGCAGGAGGCTTTATCACGGACCTTAAGATAGGTTACTGGCTCGGGAGTTCACCTTATAAGCAGCAAACCTGGAAATTCCTCGGCACATTGGTATCGGCAGCAACTGTGGGTGGAGTAATTATTGTTCTTAACAAAACCTATGGCTTTTCAGGCCCCGGAGCACTTGTAGCTCCCCAGGCAAATGCCATGGCAGCAGTAATTGAGCCAATGATGTCAGGCAAGGCAGCCCCATGGCTATTGTACGGAGGAGGCGCATTCCTTGCTCTGATTCTTACCATGATTGGAGTTCCTGCATTGGCATTCTCATTAGGAATGTTTATTCCTCTGGAACTAAATACACCTTTGCTTGTTGGTGGTATCATCTCATGGTTTGTAAGCACCCGCTCAAAAGATGCAGCACTCAATAATGCACGACGTGAGAGAGGTACATTGATAGCATCCGGATTTATTGCAGGAGGTGCCCTGATGGGCGTTGTTAGTGCCATGCTGAGGTTTGGAAATATAAATTATGTCAATGCCACCTGGTTTGCCAGCCATACTGCCGAGATTCTGGCTCTTGGCATGTTCATGATATTATGCGGCTATATGATCTGGGAAACTTTACGCGCTAAAAAAGAAGAGTAAATAATAAGAGACTATTATGAAAGAAGATATTAAAAATAGGTTTCTGAGGTATATTGCACTTGATACACAGAGTGACGAGAACTCAGCTACATGTCCAAGTACTGCCAAACAATTGGTTCTGCTCCGGTTGCTTAGGGATGAGTTATTGGCCCTTGGTTTAACAGATGCATCCATTGATGAGAATGGATATGTAATGGCTACTTTACCTGCCAATAACGGCAAAGCCGGTCCCGTAATCGGTTTTATATCACATGTTGATACCAGCCCCGATATGTCGGGCGAGAATATAAAACCTCGTTTTGTGGAAAACTGGGATGGAAGTGACATTGTTATCAACAAGGAGTTGAATCTCACCCTTTCGGTAAAAGATTTCCCTGAGATGAAACAGTATACAGGACAGACATTGATTGTAACCGATGGCACGACCCTTTTGGGAGCTGATGACAAAGCAGGCATTACAGAAATAATGACTGCAATAGAATACCTGGTCAAGCACCCTGAGATCAAACATGGTCCAATAAAGATTGGCTTCACTCCAGATGAAGAAATTGGTAGGGGTGTGGATTATTTTGATGTGAAGAAATTTGCGGCCGACTGGGCATATACCATGGATGGCGGGGAAATTGGAGAACTGGAGTATGAGAACTTCAATGCAGCAAGCGCCAAAATCAATATTCAGGGAAGAAATATCCATCCGGGATATGCAAAAGGGAAAATGCAGAATGCACTATTGATGGCAATGGAGCTAAATGCACTTTTACCTGTATTTGAACGCCCTGAATTCACACAAGACTATGAAGGCTTCTATCACCTGGTTAAGATGGAAGGCTCAGTGGAAAAGTCATTCATTCAATATATTATTCGTGACCATAACAAGGAAATCTTCGAGAAAAGAAAAAAGGTGATGCAGCAATGTGTTGACTTTTTAAACGAACGTTATGGTTCAGAAGCCTTTACACTCGAATTAAAAGACCAGTACTATAATATGCGTGAACAGGTAGAACCTGTTTATCATATTGTTGAAACTGCCAAAAAAGCAATGGAAGTACTGGGCATCAAACCTCACATACGACCAATCAGAGGTGGAACTGACGGTTCCCGATTAAGCTACATGGGACTACCATGTCCAAATATTTTTGCAGGCGGCCATAACTTTCATGGGAAATATGAGTTTGTTCCACTGGAATCCATGGAAAAAGCTACCCTTGTATTGCTAAAGATTATTGAAATGAATGGTGCGGGTGATACAACGGTTTGATATCAAATAACAAGCTGAAAATTCTAAAAGTGCCGGAAATAAAAAAATCCGGCACTTTTTCTTTTTTGCCCTATCATCTCTAATATTATCCAAATACGATTGAGGGTAGATGGAATAAATTCATAATTTTACATATCAGTACACGATATTCGTCGGATTCATACGTTTCATCATCTAACATAGTGTTGTTATGGCTAAGCTAACAAAAGAAGATGCCCTCCATTACCATTCAGAAGGAAGACCAGGCAAACTGGAAGTAATACCAACCAAACCACATTCAACCCAGCGGGATCTTTCATTGGCATACTCGCCGGGAGTGGCACACCCATGTATGGAGATAAACAGCAACTTTAATGAAATATATAAATATACATCCAAAGGAAATTTGGTGGCGGTAATATCAAATGGCACAGCCGTTTTAGGATTGGGTGATATAGGGGCCGGTGCAGGGAAACCTGTAATGGAAGGCAAGGGATTACTTTTTAAAATTTTTGCTGATATTGATGTCTTCGATATTGAAGTTGATACAAAGGATATAGACAAGTTTGTTGAAACAGTTAAAAATATTGCTGTAACCTTCGGTGGTATAAACCTTGAAGATATAAAAGCTCCCGAATGCTTTGAAATTGAAGAGCGATTAAAGCGCGAGATCCAAATACCATTAATGCACGATGACCAGCACGGAACAGCTATCATTTGTTCAGCCGGAATAATCAATGCCCTTGAACTTTCTGAAAAAAAGATAGAAGATGCCGTTATTGTCATTAATGGTGCCGGTGCAGCTGCCATTGCCTGTACTAAACTAATCATCTCACTTGGAGCAAGAAGAGAAAACATAATAATGCTTGATTCAAAAGGCGCTCTGAGAAAAGATCGTACTGACCTTAATAAATACAAGCAGGACTTTGCCACTGATAGGAATGTAAAAACACTTGAAGATGCGCTTAATGGGGCGGATATTTTTCTTGGTCTATCAAAAGCCAATGTAGTTACACAGGAAATGGTGCGTTCTATGGCAAAAAATCCAATAGTATTTGCCATGGCCAATCCTGATCCTGAAATACCTTACGATGAGGCAATGGCCTCACGAGAAGACATTATCATGGCAACCGGCCGTTCAGACTATCCCAATCAGGTAAATAATGTGCTCGGTTTCCCTTACATATTTCGAGGAGCACTGGATGTTCGTGCAACCTGCATCAATGAAGAGATGAAAATTGCAGCAGTATATGCGTTGGCAAGTCTGGCTAAAGAAGCAGTGCCTGAAACTGTGAGCAAAGCATACAATGTTAGCAATCTGATTTTTGGCAAAGATTATATTATTCCAAAACCACTTGATCCAAGACTTATTACCACTGTTGCACCGGCAGTGGCAAAAGCCGCCATGGATAGCGGAGTCGCCCGCCAGCCTATAGAAGACTGGTACAAGTACAAATCAGAACTTAGCCACCGATTAGGACTTGACAACCGTTTATTCCAAAGCATGATTCTAAAGGCAAAGCAGAATCCAAAACGCGTAGTTTATGCCGAGGGTAATAACCTTAAAGTACTCAGAGCAGCCAGCGAGGTGCTTCGTGAGGGAATAGCATACCCAATATTACTGGGCAATGTAAATGAGATTACACAGATCATTGCTGAAAACCACCTTGACCTCGGGGACTCTCCTATCATTGACCCTCAACATCAGGAAAGCAAGGAAGTACGCAAGAAATTTGCCGAGACGATATGGAAAAAAAGGCAACGAAAAGGAGTCACCCTAGAGGAGGCTTATGGATTGACTTCATTGAATAATTACTTTGGCATAATGATGGTCGACACAGGAATGGCTGATGCAATGATATCAGGTGTAACAAGCCATTATGGTGATGTTATGAGCCCGGCATTAAAACTAATAGGGCCCAAGCCTAATCTGAATCATATTTCCAGCATGTCAATCATAATGACTAAGAAAGGACCGCTATTTATAGCAGATACCACCGTCAATCTGGAGCCTGATGTTCAGACATTGGTTGAAACCACCTTAATGACTGCTGAAGAAGTGAAGAAATTTAATATTGATCCTGTCATTGCCCTTGTGTCATACTCTAACTTCGGCTCCGTGAAATTAACGGAACATACCAAGAACCTTGAAAGAACAAGGCAAACGATTGCATATTTACATAAAACCCACCCGGAATTAGTTGTAGATGGTGAAATGCAGATGGATTTTGCCCTTAACAAGGAACTGCGTAGCCAGAAGTTCCCATTTTCACGACTTGAGAGCAAGGATGTCAACATAGTTATCTTCCCAAACCTTACCTCTGGAAACATTGTCTATAAAATTATGCACGAAATTGGAGGAGCAGAAGTGGTAGGCCCCATACTGATGGGTATAAACAAACCAATACATGTCGTGCCAACTGAATGTTCTGTAAGGGAGATAGCAAATATGTCAATAATTGCAGTAATTGATGCCCAATAGGCTTCTGCCAATCTGATTAAGAATACAGAATTCTATCAAAGCTCTAATCTTTCCAACCTTTATAGGTTACTGTTGTTCATCTTAGATGACTTTGGAACGTTTTTTGCAACCATTGCATAAATTGTCACTCTATCATGTATATGAATAATAAAGCACTTGTTAAGACTCCCTTTCTTTTTTTGCTACTAATGATACCAGCATTTTTATGGAGCCAACCCATACGTCAAATGGAGAACACCGCCTTTGGTCGTGGTGAAAAGCTCACTTTCCGTGTGTACTATCAATCATTGCTTACCGGTAAGGTTACAGCAGGGGAGGCAAATATTGAGGTCAGGAATAAAAAGGTTATGAAGAACAACCGCCCCACCTACCATATTGTTGGCACAGGTGAATCAAAAGGGGCATTCAATATGTTTTTTAAAGTCAAGGACCGCTTTGAAACATACGTGGATGAAGAAGGCATGTTCCCATGGTATTTTGTCAGACGTACACGCGAAGGAGGCTATAAAAAGGATGATGAAGTTACATTTGAACAGAACAGTAATCTGGCTATAAGCAGAAATGCAGTAAAAAGGGTACCGGCCAACATTCAGGATATTGTATCCGTTTTTTATTATGCCCGCACACTGGATATTACCGGTGTTCGACCAGGTGACTCCTTTCCCCTTTCATTCTTCTTGGATGATTCAGTTTATGTTTCCAAGATAATCTTTCTTGGGAGAGAGCAAATTACAACCGAGTCAGGCACATTCAATTGTTTAAAATTCAAGCCAATGGTAGCAACGGGTGAAGTCTTCAAGGAGCCTTATCCAATGCAGCTATGGGTAACTGATGACAAGAACAGAATACCCGTTCTCGTACAATCGGCTGTTATTGTTGGTTCCGTAAAAATGGAGTTAATAGCTTTTGAAGGTATTAGAAACCCAATTACAGCATACGTTCCAAATGGAAAGAAGAATTGAGTTATATTTGTCTATAGTCGATAGATAATACTTGTTCTTTACTTGAAGTTATCCATATAAGCATAATGTAGCCACTGATACAATAATCCACCATTTACAATCAGCACATCATAAATCGTAATCCGATATGAAATCCCACTCCTTTTATTTTATTTTCCTTGTAATAATTTTATTTTCAGGCAGTACAGTTTTTGCCCAACAATTAAAGCAACCTGTTAAGCCACTTAATCCTCAAAGTACTGGTGTTATGGCACATGAAAATGATTTCCGGTGGAAAAAAGTAGATTCACTATATGATCAGGGACTGCCTCAATCAGCTTTAACGCTGGTATCAGAAATCATGCGAGAGGCCAGAAATAAAAGCGATTACATCCAGTATATCAAAGCAACCCTCTACGAGCTAAAGTTAAGGGCTCAGTATGAAGAGGATTACCTTAAAAACTATATAGTTGAAAAAGAAAAGCTGCTAAGCCCCGGTATTTCAGCAGTAACCGGATCACAAGAAAAGAACTCAGGCGAAAAGAAAACAGATAGAACCAAGTCAGATGGCCCCATTTCAGTGACCTCTATATCAAGATTTGAGGATTCTGCACCGGTAAAACAAATTTTGCATTCTATCCTTGCTGACCTCTACTGGCAATACTATGCACAAAACAGGTATCTTATACTAGATCGAACAGTAATTCAGAATGACAATTCCATGGATATCTTCATGGATATTCCTTTGGATAGATGGGATGTAAATACTTTTATAAAGAAAGTATCCTCACATTATGATGCATCACTTGAAAATCCGGAAATTTTACAATCAATCTCCCTGAAGGATTTTGATTTATTACTTATAAAAGAGGAAGGATCAAAAACATACCGTCCTACACTCTATGATTTCCTGGCACATAGGGCCGTAGATTTCTTTATAGATCAAGAGGCGTCCATAACCAAGCCTGTCTATTTGTATATTATGAAGGATCCATTGCTATTGGCTTCATACGAAACATTTGCAGATTTACCATTATCGAGTGTTGATTCATTGTCATTCAAGTTGCGTGCATTGCAAATACTACAGCAAATAATAAAATTCCATCAGAACGACAAAAACCCCGAAGCATTGGTGGATGCTGACCTAAAAAGGCTTGAATTTGTATTCAACAATATTAACAACACGGAAAAGGACAGCCTCTATTTCAGCAATCTGATTTCACTTGAAAAGAAATATTCAGGAATTGCAGTATCTGCTTCTGTAATGGAAAATATAGCTGATTGGTATTATGCCCAGCCGGACCCGCCTGTGAGAATTGGCAAATATTCAGGCCATTCAGGTAATAATAACAAAAGTGAGGAATTGCCGGTAATTCCAAATCTCGTAAAAGCAAGAGAATGGTGTTTGAAAGCAATCACTGCTTATCCTGACACCAAGGCTGCACAGAATTGCCGTATCATGGTGAAATCTATCGAAGAGCCTACCATTGAGTTTACCAACTACTCTGAAGTAGTCCCCAGAGAAGAGTTTCCTATGCTTATTAAATTCAAGAATGTTAAAAAGATTTGGCTAAGACTGGTCGAAACTGAATTTCTCACAAATAGAGAATATTACGGCAATCAAAAAGAGAATATTAAGAAATTTATCACTGCCGTTCCTGTAAAGAGCTGGTCAATGGATATTCCTGATGCCGGTGATTATCAGCAACATTCAGCTGAAATGATCATGCCTTCCATAGAACCTGGTAATTATATACTACTGGTATCCAACAAGGAGAAATACAATGAAAAGGACACTACATTGGCGTACGGTTTCTTTCAGGTTAGCCGTTTAACCTACATAAGCCGCAATGCACCTGATGGTTCCGGACTTGTATATGTTCTTGACCGAAGCAATGGAAATCCAATCAAGGGTGTTGGTGTTCAGTCATTCACTATGAACTATGATTATAAAACACGAAAATATACCCGACAAAACCGCAATAAATATACAACCGGTACTGATGGTTCCTTTACAATAAAGTCACCCGGGGCCAAAAATAATGCCAACCTATCCTTTGAATTCAGATATAAAGGTGATACACTAGTTGCTGAGAACTATTATTCCCTTTATGACAGAAGTATTTACGGGAACAATCAGGATAGAACAACTACCTTCTTCTTCACCGACAGGGCAATATACCGCCCGGGACAACCAGTTTACTTCAAGGGTATTGTTATCAATAATGCATCGGGCAATAATCAGGTAGTTTCAGGACACCACTCAACAGTCACCTTATATGATGTGAATGGTCAGAAGATCAGTAGTACCGATGTAACTTCCGGAGATTATGGATCATTCAGTGGTTCATTTATGCTGCCATCTGCAGGATTAACAGGACAAATGCGCATAGAGAGTGAATCGGGCAGCATCTACTTCAGTATGGAGGAATACAAGCGTCCGCGTTTTGAAGTAACCTTCAAACCAATGGATAGCACATTCCGCCTCAATGAATCCATTGTTATGACCGGTAAGGCAGCCAATTATGCCGATGTGCCCCTGTCAGGGGCTGTTGTCAGCTACCGGGTGGTTAGGAGCGTCACTTTCCCATTCTTCCGTTACAGCTACCGTATCTGGCCTCCTTTTAACATCCCGGATGCAGAAATAGCTAATGGAGAAGTCACGGTAGCAGAGGACGGTACTTTTGAAATTAACTTTATTGCAACACCTGATCCTGCAGATTTCGGCGATAAGGATCCTTTCTATACCTTCATGGTCTACGCCGATGTTACCGATATTAACGGAGAAACCCAATCAGGACAGACCTCTCTAAATGTCAGCAATAGAGCATTATTGCTTGAAACAGATATTGCCGCTGAAATCAATGCCAATAACTGGAAGCCATTTACCGTGAAGTCGACTAACTTACAGGGCAAGTCAGTGCCCGCATCTGTAAAAGTAGAGCTGCATAAACTTAAAGATGGCAAACTGCTTATGCCTCGTAAATGGGAAGCACCCGATACAGCCCTCTATACACGCGAAGAATTTAAAGATAAATTCCCGCTTTTCCCTTATATGAATGAAGATGGAGCTGGCAACTTCAGCTTTCAACAAATGAATGAAACAGTCAAATATTCCAAGGAAAAACTGATCTACACAACCACGCTGAATACTTCCACCGACAGTACTATATTGCTTAAAGACATCAAAGTTGAGCCCGGAAAATATATCCTGACATTGTCAGCAGTTGATGCTTATGGAACACCTGTTACTACTGAAAAGGTTATAACAATATATGATCCTTTATCAAAGAAAATACCCGCACCTGCACCTTTATGGTTTACCCTGCTTACTCCTGAACCAAAACAAGGTGAAAAGATTCAATTTCTAGCCGGAAGTGCAGTAAATGGAAAGCTATTGATTGAAATCCAGAGTATGGGTAAAATACTGAAACATGATTGGTATGATATCAGTGGCCAAAGGGCATTTGAATTTGATTTACCTGATAGTCTAACCGGACAAGTGAGCCTTCTGGCTAATCTTGTGTATCAAAACAACAATTTCACAGAATCCGTTGATATTACCATACCTGACAAATCAAAGGAACTCAACTTCACCTTTGAAACTTTCAGAACTCCCCTATTACCCGGTGGTACAGAGAAATGGAAGATTAAAATAACCGGTCCTGAGGGCAAACCATTACAGGCAGAATTTCTTGCATCAATGTACGATGCCTCGTTGGATGCTTTCATTAAGCACAACTGGTATTTCCAGCTTTACCAACCTTGGCAACTAAACTATAACTGGGAACTTCAACAAGCATTTAATATCAATGGTAGTCAGAATTTCCCCCGTGAGTATTATGGTGAATCTTTCCAGACTCAAGCCTATGATCAGTTAAACTGGTTCGGCTATTATGGTTACAATTCTTATAATGGTCGCTTTGGCGGTGGAAGGATGGCAAAGGGAGAATTGCGATTAAGTGCACAGGCTGATGCAGTTGTTGAAGAAGAGGCAGGGTATATAGATGGCATAAAGGTTAGAGGCTCTGCACAAATACCGGAGTCCAGCTTAGAAATGATGGCAATGACCGACCCTAGTGCTATACCTATACCCGTGCCACCTAAACAAATTCGCAGGAATCTGCAGGAAACAGCCTTCTTCTATCCTCAACTGACTACTAACAAGGATGGTGAAGTATGGGTGGAATTTACTGTACCCGAAGCAATTACCCGTTGGAATTTCATGGGACTGGCACATACAACTGGACTCCGGAATGCTCAATTCAGTAAAGAAGTGGTTACCCGCAAAGAACTGATGGTAACTCCCAATCTGCCCCGCTTCTTAAGAGACGGAGATATGATGGTACTTCAGGCCAAGATTAGTAACCTTACCGCCAATCCTATACAGGGAAAGGCCCAATTGGAGATACTGGATGCCATGACCATGCAGCCTGTTGATGTACAATTTAAAAATACTGTAAACTACCAGTCATTTGACCTTCCATTGAATGGTAATACCACAGTAAACTGGCAGATTACGGTACCCGCTAATGTAACGGCAGTAATGGTAAGAATAACCGCACAGGCCGGAAATCACAGTGATGGAGAAGAGGTAATGCTACCTATTCTGACCAACCGAATGCTGGTCACCGAAACAATGCCACTTCCCATCAACGGAAATGAAACCAAGAATTACAACTTCAAGAGCTTGACTGATGCCAATGGTAGCTCCACACAGAAGAATTATCGCATTACACTGGAGTTTACCTCCAACCCTGCATGGTATGCTCTACAGGCTCTGCCATGGCTTGAGTCACGGGAAAAGGAGAATTCCGACCAATTGTTCAACCGCTATTATGCAAACAGCATAGCAGGCTTTGTTGCCAACAGCAATCCTAAGATCAAAAGTGTCTTTGAAACATGGAAAAATGCATCACCCGAAGCTTTGTTATCTAATCTTGAGAAGAACCAGGAATTAAAGGCTTTGGTTATTGAAGAAACCCCATGGCTTATGGAGGCAAAGAATGAATCAGAACAGAAACAGCGATTGGCGTTGATGTTTGACCTTAATCGCTTGTCGTCTGAAAAATCTGCAGCACTCCGTAAACTCCAGCAAACACAATCACCTAATGGGGGATGGTCGTGGTTTGAAGGTATGCCTGAAAGCCGCTATATCACCCAGTGGATTGTAACAGGCATGGGCAAACTACACTATCTGAAGGTGAACGATCTCAATGCAGACAACGAAAGCAAACAGATGGTACAACAGGCTGTCAATTACCTTAGCACCCGTCTGGATGAGGACTATCGCCGCATACTTAAGGAAGCATCAATCCAGGTGAATACACCTGGAAACAAGAAATCAGGAAACCGTAAGAATGCTGCTGATAATCAGGATGAAATAAAAAAATATCTGGATGGTGATCATCTTGGATATGAGCACATCCAATTCCTGTATGCCCTTTCTTATCTTAGTGGTGTTGTTCAACCAAACAAACAAGCAGAGGAAGCAATTACCTATTTTAGCACCCAGGCCCGCAAGTACTGGAATACACGCAGTCTCTATGCACAAGGAATGATTGCCCTATGGGCAGGACGAAGCGGCGACAATAAAACAACACAATCCATATTGGCTTCCCTGCGTGAAAAATCTATCACCAGTGAAGAGATGGGCACTTACTGGAGAGATAATACGGGAGGTTACTTCTGGTATCAGGCTCCTATTGAAACTCAGGCTCTAATGATCGAGCTGTTTGGTGAAATGGGTATCCGGGTAAATAGTGCTGGTAGTGTCAATAACCGCGAAGTTGACCAAATGAAAACATGGCTGCTCAAGCAGAAACAGACTCAATCATGGCCAACCTCTACTGCTACTACTGAAGCGGCTTATGCCTTATTGCTGAAAGGCACCGACTGGCTGCAAACCAATCCGGCTGTCAAGATCACCGCGGGTAATAAAACCATAGATGTAGCAAAGGCAGGTGATATAAAAACAGAAGCGGGCACCGGATACTTCAAGACTTCCTGGAGTGGGGAAGAAATAACTCCTGCAATGGGAAATATTACCGTAACCAAAGCTAGTGAAGGACCGGGATGGGGAGCTATGTATTTCCAATACTTTGAAAACCTCGACAAGATAAAAGCTGCCGACAGTCCTCTAAAGATTTCCAAGCAGTTGTTTGTTAAGGAAAATACATCTGCCGGTCAGCGCCTTATTGCCATTACTGCTGAAAAGCCATTGACCATTGGCGATCAGGTAACTGTTAGAGTAGAGATCACCTCTGACCGGAATCTTGAGTTTGTGCATTTGAAGGATATGAGAGCTTCTGCATTTGAGCCAACCTCCACATTATCCGGTTACAACTGGAAAGGCGGTTTAGGTTATTATCAAAGCACCCGTGATGCTGCCACTAACTTCTTCATCTACTACCTGCCAAAGGGAACTTATGTGTTTGAGTATCAACTTGTGGTATCACAGGCCGGTGAATATTCAAATGGAATAAGTACCATCCAGTGCATGTATGCACCTGAATTTGCGGCTCATTCTGAAGGAATCAGGTTTGTTGTAAAGGAAAAGTAAAGAGTAATTGTAAATTAAACATAATGTAATAAGAGAATGCGGGGATTCCTCATTCTCTTATTACATTATATTTGCTCATTTTTCCATTAGTTTGCCAGCCTCAATGCACCACAGCAGTTCATTGATAAATAACTTTGCACGTTTCTCTACTCCTTCATTGGTTGGCACACCATTTTCATCATAAAGATCCTGCACCTTGGGATTAGGAAACATGGCAGGGACAGTCCATGCTCTTATCTTCCACAATGAAAACTGAAGTGAAGTAATAACCTGTGAGCCTCCAAAAGCACCATCCGAACAAGTGGATATGGCAATAGGCTTTCTATGCCATTCATTGTAAAGCAAGTCAATGGCGTTCTTAAGCGCGGGTGGATAGCCTCCATTGTATTCGGGAGTGACAATAATGATGCCGTCAGACTTCTTTACCCTTTCAGCAAATTCAATTGCCGCCGGTAAAGGATCCTTCATATAGCTTAACCGTTCCTCAAAAATCGGGAATTTGTATTCATTCAGGTCTATGATCTCGGAAGTTGCAATATGGTTGCTTTCAAGGTAATGCTTGAAAAAAAGTGCTACCCTGTGACTATTCCGTCCAATGCGGACGCTTGATGATATGATTCCAATATGTGGCATGATAAGGTTGTTATTTCGTTTGTTGTTTTATCCGAAACTACAAGTTCTTTGAAGTTGGGATATAATGTTGATTCTTTAATAGTTCTCCCTTAAACAAAGAAATGGATAAACAGTTTATACATTTCTCATTTTATCAACACCACACTCCCCTTCAACTTAAATACCTTCCCCACCATATTCGAATAGGTTATCACCCAGTTATATATTCCTGCAGGTTTATCCTTCCCATCCCAACCTTTTGAAGGATCACCGGTTTCAAAGAACAGCTGTCCCCATCGGTTATAGATACTCATGCTGAACTGCCTTACCTGCTCTGCATCCACTACCGGGCGGAACAAATCATTCAACCCATCACCATTGGGGGTGAAGGCATTGGGCACATTTACCGGGAACCAGGTGTTGA
>CALCQV010000120.1 GCA_937894795.1 uncultured Bacteroidales bacterium | reverse complement strand
GGAAGGATACAATAAACCGTATGAAGCATTGAAGGAACTGACACGGACAAATGAAAAAGTCACTTCAGAAACCATCAATAAATTCATTGATAACTTGTCAGTACCGCATGCCGTTAAAGAAGAACTCAGGAGGTTGAATCCGCATAATTATACCGGCTCTTTCAGTCTTTGATTCAGGTTTGGCATTAAGCTGATAAGGATCAAAACATTATAATATCAAGAGGGGTCTACCTGAAACCGGCAAGCAGGAGTTCAAGATCTTTATGTGGCAATCCAAAGTGGTCACTTATATATCTATTGGTGGAGATGCCATTATAAAGGTATACTCCAAAGCGAATACCATGGTCGGTACGAAGCATATTGGTTATGCCTCCCTCCTCTCCTATTTTTAATAGCACGGGTACAAGCAAATTGCTTAAAGCCAATGACGCTGTACGTGGAACTTTTGACGGGATATTGGGAACGCAGTAATGGGTAACACCATGTTTTTCAAATACCGGATTCTTATGATCAGTCATTATAGAAGTTTCAAAACAACCACCCTGATCAATGCTGACATCAATAATCACTGCTCCTGCTTTCATCCTCATCACCATATCTTCTGAAACACAGACGGGTGAGAAACCTGCTTTTGCGCGAATAGCTCCAATGGCCACATCGGCAGTTATAAGCGCTTCACTTAAAGTTGACGGGCGTATAACACTGGTATATACCCGTGTTCCGATATTATTCTGCAGACGGCGTAACCTATAAACAGAATCATCAAACACTTTGACGAAAGCACCCATGCCAATAGCAGCGCGGGCGGCAAATTCTCCCACAGTACCGGCACCAAGAATTATAACTTCAGTTGGAGCAATACCGCTTAATCCACCAAACATTAATCCCCTGCCGTATTCAGTATGACATAAATAGTCGGCAGCAATGATAATTGAAGTGGTCCCGGCAATTTCACTCATAGCCCTGACAATTGGGAAATTCCCATCACGGTCCTTTATATACTCAAAAGCCAGGGCAGTGATACGTTTTGCAGATAATTGTTTAAAATGGGCATCTGAAAGGCTGGCAATATTCAGTGATGAAATAAGCACCTGCTTTCCCTTCATCATGGAAATTTCAGCAGATGATGGTGGTGCTACTTTAACTATTACATCAGCGTTGTATACAACATTTGATTCATAAGCGATCTCAGCACCCAGATCACTAAATTGATGATTGAGAAAATGAGATGCTACTCCCGCATTGTTTTCAACTATTACGCGATGACCAGCTTTGATCAATTGTCCAACACCTTCGGGCGATAACGACACCCTGTTTTCCAACTGTGTTGTTTCCTTTGGAATTCCAATGGAAAGCCGGCATGCCTTGTTGGGTATTTCAAGCCTTTCTTCACTTGGCATCAATTGCGAGGTTGAAGATGGATACAATTTAAAATCCTTACTCTGATCTTCCATGAACTTGATAGTTATCCTAATGCAAAGCTATATAAAAAAGCCCGTATCCTCAATTGCGCAGCTGTAATTTGAAAAGCTTAATTACTCTTTTCCCGGCTTATATCAAAAGTACGACTGCCTGATTGTTCGTCAACATCAATTGTAATCATGACAAAAGAAGCAGGAAGCAGGTCAGTGGCCAGTTCCGGCCATTCTATCAGGCAGACTGAATTACCATAAATGTACTCCTCATACCCTATATCCATTAATTCAAGGGGCGACTTGATACGGTATAAATCAAAATGGAAAACACTGGCACCTTCGGTTGTCCTGTATTCATTTACGATGGAGAATGTAGGACTATTTACCACATCAATCACATTAAGAACGTGACATATTTCTTTAATGATGGTAGTTTTTCCTGCTCCCATCTTACCAAAGAAAAGGAACAACTTCTCATCAGGATAAAGTTCAACTATCATCCTGGCAATGGCAGGCAATTCACCTAAGTTATGGCAAGTAAGATTCGTATTGTCCATGTCTTTACCTTGATTTAAGTGTAATAAATGGAACAATCATTTCCTCCATTGAAATACCACCATGTTGGAAGGTGTTCTTATAGTAATTTACGTAGTAATTATAATTATTGGGATAAGCAAAGAAGTCAGCATTTCGGCAGAAAACAAAATTTGAACTGACATTTGTACGTGGTAAAAATATATCAGCAGGATTTCTGACCTCAAATACCTCCTTTTTATTGTAACTCAGGCTTCTGCCTGTTTTGTACCTCAGGTTGGTATTTGTGGCTTTATCGCCAATAATTTTAACGGGTGATTCCACATGCACCGAACCATGATCAGTGGTTATCACAATAGGTATTTTCTTCTCGGATAAGAACCTGATGATATCCAATAAAGGTGAATGCTCAAACCAGGAAACAGTAATGGATCTGTAAGCCGCTTCATCATCAGCCAATTCACGTATCACTTCCATTTCCGTGCGGGCGTGTGAAAGCATATCAACGAAATTATAAACAATAACATTGAACTTGTTGCTGGTCAGGTTGGGCAGAATATCAAGCAATTTACGCCCTGCAGTGAGGTTTAGTATCTTGTGGTATGAATATTTCATATCCTTGCCAAAACGCTTTAACTGTTCACCTAACAGCTCGCCTTCAAATTGATTCTTGGTACCTTCTTCATCCTCATTAATCCAGTATTTGGGATATTTCTTCTCGATCTCAGTAGGCAGAAGGCCTGAAAATAGCGCATTACGGGCATATTGGGTTGTGGTTGGCAATATGGAGTAATACACTTCATCATTCTCAACCCGGTAATACTCTTCAATAATTGGCTGTAATACCTTCCATTGATCGTACCTGAGATTGTCAATAAGTATCATGAACAGGCCGGGATTCTCTTCTACCAGAGGAAACAGTTTATCGCGAAAGAGCGTGTGTGACATCACAGGCCTCTGTTCAATACGTGCGTTTATCCAATCAATGTAATTGCTTTCAACAAACCGGCTGAACATCTGGCCTGCTTCAGTTCTTTGCATTTTCAGCACATCAATAATGCTGTTGTCCTTTGATTTTTCAAGTTCAATATCCCAAAAAACAAGTTTTCTGTAGATCTCAATCCATTCATTATGATTCAGCCGGTTGCTTATCTCCATGCCAATGTTCCTGAATTGCTGCTGATAGACATGCGTAGTTTTCTCACTGATAAGCTTCTTATTCTCAAGGTTTTTCTTGATACTGAGCAGAATCTGATTAGGATTTACCGGCTTGATAAGGTAATCAGAGATATTTGAGCCAATAGCATCCTCCATAATGGTCTCCTCTTCACTCTTGGTTATCATGACAACAGGAAGATTTGGGAAGGCACTTTTGATCTGCATAAGAGTTTCAACACCCGACAATCCGGGCATCTGTTCATCAAGAAATACAATATCAAAATCAAAAGGTTGTGATTTTATAATTTCAATAGCCTCGACGCCGTTATTGGTTGTGATAACATTATAGCCTTTGTCCTTAAGAAACATGATATGAGGTTTCAGAAGGTCAATTTCATCATCAGCCCATAATATTGATATATTTTCCATAGATTACAGATAAGTAAAATAGATATTTAATTGTTGTACTTTTGTCATCAGTTACATTATCACCATAATAATAATAACTTTTAGAGGCTTTTAGTATACAGCCTCCAAATAATAAACAATTTTTAACATACAAAGATAGGCTTCGTGAACCAATTTTACCCCAATCACCGAAAAATTGTAAATGACCCGGTCTATGGATTCGTGACCATACCGGGTGATTTTTTATTCTCATTAATAGAGCATCCGCTATTTCAAAGGCTCAGAAGAATCAGGCAGTTGGGATTAACAGCCTTTGTATACCCGGGGGCACTTCATACCCGGTTTCATCATGCCTTGGGTGCCATGCACCTCATGATGGAGGCAATTGAAACGCTTAGAATGAAAGGTTCAATCATTACGGAGAAGGAGGCAGAAGCAACATTAGCCGCTATATTACTCCATGATATCGGACATGGGCCATATTCTCATTCCCTGGAGCATAGTATTGTTACGGGTATGAGTCACGAAGTACTCTCTTCCTTTCTGATGCAGAGGCTGAATAAAGAGTTTGAAGGGAGACTGGAGCTTGCCATAAGTATTTTCTCCAACAATTATCATAAAAAATTCCTCCATCAGCTTGTATCAAGCCAGCTTGACATGGATCGGCTTGATTACCTTAAGAGAGACAGCTTCTATACGGGAGTATCAGAAGGCGTTATCAACACTGATCGATTAATAAAGATGCTTATTGTAAAGGACGATGAGCTAATGGTAGAAGCCAAGGGAATTTACTCCATAGAAAAGTTCATTGTTGCCAGACGTTTAATGTATTGGCAGGTATATTACCATAAAACAGTGGTTGGAGCTGAAAACATGATGATTAACATCCTTAATAGAGCCAAATACCTCGTATCAAAGGGTGATGACTTATTCGCCTCACCGGCATTAAAATTCTTTCTTAAAAACAGCTTTACAGAGGCAGATTTCATTGAAAATCAGGAGTTGATTGAACAATTTGCGCTGCTTGATGATTATGATATTTTCAGTAGCATTAAAGTTTGGGTAAATCACCCTGATACAATTATTTCCTTTTTAGCAAATGGATTAGTCAACAGGAAATTGATGAGAACTGAATTGAGTAATACCCCATTCACTGCAGAGGAGATTGACCTGCTAAAGCAAAAAATCAGCATGAAGTTAATGATTAATGACGAAAATGATACAATGTTCTTGTTTAGTCAGGGAGAAATAACCAACAATGCATACATTCCCGAGCATGATAAAATAAACATACTGAACAAGGATGGATCAGTGATTGATGTAACAGATTCTTCTGATCAACTGAATGTTTCCATTCTGACTAAATCAGTTACCAAGCATTTTTTATCTTATCCCAAAGAGATAAACCGGTATAAAGAATGACTATACTGAATAAATAACTCGATTATTGAGTTAAATTAGGTAAATTGCGCCAAATTTTGTCATGTTTGAATTTGCCTGACATTTGCTTCCCTTTCATAAGGAAGTATCTGATTGATAATATTTTATAAAACCTAAATTATTAGATGAAATTTACTGCATTAGCAATTGCAACAATGATTGACGGCAGAGTTGAAGGTAACCCTGCTGTTGAAGTCAATAAACTGTCGAAAATAGAACAAGGCCAACCCGGCACTATTTCCTTTCTGGGAAACCCCAAATATACGCACTACATTTATGAAACAAATGCTTCAGTTGTCATTGTAAGCAACGATTTTGTACCCGAAAAAGAACTGAGCTGCACATTAATAAGAGTTGAGAATCCTTACGAAGCATTTGCCAGGATGCTGGAGGCATATAACCAGATGGTTCAGAATAAGAAAGGCATTTCAAAATTAGCCTCCATACCCGACAGTGCATCTTATGGTACAGATTGCTATATAGGTGAATTTGTAAGCATTGGCGAGAATGCAATGATTGGAAACAATGTTAAAATATATCCCGGTTGTTATATTGGTGATAATGTTAGTATTGGAGAAAACACAACCATATATGCCAGTGTTAAAGTATACATTGGAAGTTCCATAGGCTCAAACTGCACCCTGCATGCAGGAGTGGTAATAGGTGCAGATGGTTTTGGATTCTTCCCGCAGAGTGATAACCAATATCAGAAAGTTGCCCAGACCGGAAATGTAGTAATTGAAGACAATGTAGAAATTGGAGCCAATACAACCATTGACAGGGCAACGCTAGGCTCAACAATTATTGGAAAAGGCGTCAAGCTTGATAACCTGATACAAGTGGCACATAATGTTGAAATTGGCGAAAACACAGTCATTGCATCACAGTCGGGCATAGCCGGTTCAACAAGGATTGGCAAAAACTGCATGATTGGCGGACAGGTAGGAATTACCGGACATCTTAATATTGGCAATGATGTGAAAATAGCAGCACAGTCAGGAATATCAACCAATGTTGCTGATGGCTCTATCATCATGGGCAGCCCGGCTTATGATATTTCGAACTACAGAAAGTCGTACGTTCATTTCCGTAACTTGAATAAAATTGTTGAGAGGATTAATGTTCTTGAGAAAGAACTTAAAACCAAACAATAATAAAGCTATTATAAAAATACATTAATTTTGCCGACCATATGTCAGTAAAACAGAAAACGCTAAAAGAGGCCGTTTCCATATCCGGCGCCGGTCTTCATACCGGTAAAGAAGTATTGATCACCCTTAATCCGGCTCCTGAAAATCATGGTTTCAAGTTCCGTAGAGTCGACTTGCCTGATCAGCCGATAATTGATGCAGATGCCGACTTCGTGGTTGATACATCAAGAGGTACCAGTATTGAATATAAAGGCACTAAAGTCAGCACTATAGAACATGTTCTGGCCGCACTTACAGGTACCGATCTCGACAATGTGCTCATTGATCTCGACTGTGCAGAAACCCCCATTCTGGATGGCTCTTCCCGCTTTTATGTGGAAGCCATTGAAAAGGCAGGAATTCAGGAACAGGAAGCTGACAGGGAGTATTTCGTGGTAGACGAAGTAATAAGGTATTATGACGAGAAGAAAGATTCTGAGATATTGTTGATCCCTAATGATACCTTCAAAGTATCAGTTATGATAGACTATAAAACAAAGGTTCTGGGAACACAAAATGCACATCTTGACAATCTGAGTGATTTTCCAAAAGAAATCAGCACATGCCGCACTTTTGTTTTCCTGCATGAGCTTGAATTCCTGATTCAGCACAATCTTATCAAGGGTGGTGATTTGAGCAATGCCATAGTTTTTGTAAACAGGTTGATTGAAAAGGACGAACTTGACAGGCTGGCCACTTTCTTCAATAAACCACATGTGGAAGTTTTGAATGAAGGTATTATTAATAATCTTGAGCTTCATTTTACCAACGAGCCGGCCCGTCACAAGCTGCTTGATGTGATTGGAGACCTCTCACTTGCCGGTATGCGTATCAAAGGACACGTTATTGCAACAAAACCCGGACATAGCACGAATACGCACTTTGCAAAAATATTAAAGCATAAAATTCAAGCCAGAAAATCGAATTGCCATCCTCCAAAATATGATCCAAATATTCCACCTCTTTATGATATCAATGATATAAAGAGGTTGCTTCCTCATCGCCCTCCATTCCTTCTGGTTGACAGGATACTCCGTATGAACGAAAAGGAGGTAGTGGGCCTGAAGAATGTTTCCATGAATGAAGGATTTTTTGTTGGACACTTTCCGGAAGAACCTTTGATGCCCGGAGTACTGATACTTGAAGCAATGGCGCAGACAGGTGGTATACTGGTGCTTAGTTCGGTGGAGGATCCCGAAAATTATATTACGTATTTCCTCAAGATTGACAATGTGAAATTCAGACAGAAAGTTGTACCCGGAGATACCATCATCTTTCACCTTGAATTGATGACACCGGTGCGTCGTGGCATCTGTCATATGAGGGGTACTGCTTATGTAGGCAATAAAATTACAACAGAAGCTGAGCTGATGGCTCAAATAGTCAGGAAACAAAATCAATGATATGAATCAACCACTTGCGTATGTTCATCCTCAGGCCAAGATAGCCAAAAATACGGTTATTGAGCCATTTGTGAATATTGAAAAGAATGTTGAAATAGGTGAAGGCACCTGGATAGGCTCAAATGTCACTATCATGGAAGGGGCAAGAATTGGCAAGAACTGCAAAATCTTTCCCGGAGCAGTTATTGCTGCTATTCCACAGGATCTTAAATTCAACAATGAAGAGACCCTGGTCAGGATAGGCGATAATACTGTTATAAGGGAATTCGTAACCATTAACCGTGGTACTAAAGCTAACTGGGAAACGGTAGTCGGTAACAATTGCCTGTTGATGGCCTATGTGCATGTTGCCCACGATTGTATTCTGGGCAATAATGTAATCATGGCAAATGCAGCTACTTTGGCAGGTCATATTGTTGTGGATGATTGGGCAATTATTGGTGGATTATCTGCTGTTCATCAGTTTGTCAATATTGGAGCTCATGTAATGATTTCAGGTGGATCACTTGTTCGCAAGGACGTTCCCCCTTTTACAAAAGCGGCACGTGAGCCTCTCTCATATGTTGGAGTCAACTCCATAGGACTCCGTCGCAGAGGCTTTACTTCAGATAAAATCAACGAAATTCAGGATATTTACAGATATATCTATCTGAAAGGCTATAACGTTTCACAGGCATTGGAGTATATTGAAGCTAATCTACCGGCCACATCAGAGAGAGATGAGATCATAACATTCATTTCTAAATCAAGTCGTGGTATTATGAAAGGTTACGCCAAACAGCTCTAAGTACCCTGCACAAATAAAAATAGCCATCTTTGTGCAAACATTGTGGGCTATTTTTTATGCAATTTAACATAAATGGTAAAAATCACCCTAAAGGACGTTGGAAAACAATATAATTCAGATTGGATTTTCTCCAATCTTTCATTCAGTATAACACCTGACAGTCCAACAGCAATACTTGGCTCTAACGGTTCAGGTAAATCCACTCTTCTTCAGGTTATATTGTCATCGATAACGCCTACTCTTGGTGAGATAATATATGAAGAAAACGGTTCAATTGTCAATGTTGAAAATGCATATAGATTAATGTCAATCAGCGCACCTTATATTGAACTTATTGAAGAGTTTACACTGATTGAAGTCATTGATTTCCATCGTCGCCTGAAGCCCCTTTATAATAACCTGACCGCTATGGATGTTGCCGGGATATGTCAACTAGAGAAGAATTCTGAAAAACTTATCCGCAATTTTTCATCCGGTATGAAGCAGCGCGTAAAACTTGCACTTGCAATTTTAAGTGATACGCCTGTTTTATTGCTTGATGAACCAACGTCCAATCTTGATCAGGCAGGTATTGACTGGTATATTAAACTTATATCACAATATCAAAATGATAGAACTATAGTGGTAAGCTCGAATTCAATAGAGCTTGAATACAATTTTTGCAATCAGATTATTGACCTGTTGAAATACAAGAGTATACCTGAAACAGACGTTTCATTGCTGTTATTCTGATTGTTGAATCTCATTTTTTACACAATCATTTGATAGTGTTGCTGATTAATGATAAATTGTTAATTTTGCACCGCAAAAACCTAGAAGAATTATATGGCAACTACCGCTGATTTTAGAAATGGCCTCTGTATAGAATTTAATGGTGAACTTTATGCTGTTGTAGAATTCCAGCATGTTAAACCAGGAAAAGGAGGAGCATTCGTAAGAACAAAACTAAGAAACCTCAAAACTGGAAAAGTTATCCCAAATACATTCAATGCCGGTGTTAAAATTGATGTTGCACGGGTTGAACGTCGCCCCTATCAATTCTTATACAAAGATGATAACGGATACAATTTCATGCATAGTGAGACCTATGATCAGGTATCCATTGAAGAGGCAATAATCAATGCACCTCAATTCCTGAAAGAAGGACAAGGCGTTGAAATTTTATTTCATGCTGAAACCGAGACTCCATTAAGTTGTGATCTTCCTCCTTTTGTTGAATTAACAGTGACATACACGGAACCGGGCCTCAGGGGAGATACTGCAAATAATGCATTGAAACCGGCAACTGTTGATACCGGTGCTTCTGTGAATGTACCACTTTTTATTGGCGAAGGTGAACGTATTAGAGTAGATACACGAACCGGCGATTATTCTGAAAGAGTTAAATCATAATTAAATTGAATTCTAAACCGGGCAGTTTCCCGGTTTTTTCATAGGAGCGAAATCATATGGACCTGCAGCCTTCCGTTAGTTTGAAAGCGATTACTGAAATTACCGGATCTGTTACTACCTCAGATGCCAATCTTCAGATTACCGGCTTGAATGAGATTCATATGGTACGTAAAGGCGATCTCACTTTTGTAGATCATCCCAAGTACTACTCAAAAGCTGTGAATTCGCAAGCAACGTATATTTTAATCAATAATATTGTTGATTGTCCTGATGATAAAGTGCTCTTATTGCATAATGACCCCTTTGCCGCATATGTTTCGTTAGTGAAGAAGTTTAAGCCTTTTGAGCCTGCAAATTCTACAATATCTGCATCAGCCAGAATTGGGGATGGAACAATAATTCAGCCTAATACATTTATTGGAAACCATGTTGTTATTGGGAAAAATTGCATCATTCATTCCAATGTCAGTATTTATGATCATACTGTAGTCGGGGATAACGTAATAATACACTCAGGTACGGTAATAGGTGCCGATGCTTATTACTTCCAGCGCAAACCGGAAGGGTTCAGGAAATTTGAATCATGTGGCAGGGTTGTAATCAGTGATAATGTCGAGATAGGCGCCCTTTGTGCTATTGACAAAGGTGTTTCAGGTGACACTTTTATTGGCTACGACACCAAATTCGATAACCATGTACAGGTAGGACACGATACTTATATAGGTAACCATTGCCTGATTGGTTCTCACTGTGCCATAGCAGGGGTTACACGAATTGAGGATGATGTTATCCTTTGGGGAAGAGTAGTCGTAAACAAGGATCTTGTCATTGGTAAAGGTGCAATTATTCTCGCTACTTCAGGCGTTGATAAAAGTATTGCCGGAGGCAAAACATACTTTGGAGTCCCTGTTGAAGAAGCCCGAAAAAAATGGAGGGAGCTGGCTGCTCTTAGAATGTTACCTTCCGTACTTGAACAGTTGAGACATTTCCTACCTAATGTTAAAGTATAATTAATTCAGGATTTAGCCATCCATTTATTTTATTTTATGTCAGGTAGAAAAGTGGCCCCGGCTCATGATGTTATTAATCATCCATCCGGTCAGTATGTTCAGCAAGATCTTCTTTATCTTCTGAAGCACTAATATTTACAGTTTCTTTATGGTAAATGTCCATTGCAACAATCATTGCAAAAAATCCCCAGAAAGGTACGGATGCTTTATCAGTGTCAAGGAAATTATTCAATAAACCATGTACAAAATAAGTACACAATGAGAGTACAGCCAGCAGGCTGAACAATTTAATCTGATTATCCCTGGCCTGACGGAATACTTTAATACCTGTATACAAGATTGTTGACATCATTACCAGGATAATCATCAATCCGGGTATCCCCTGTTCAGAAAGGGGTCCGATATATTCGCTATGAGCATTACCCAGATCGCCTGCGTTGGTGCTGATTATTGTTCGTTCCTGTGAGCGCTGAAACGGAGCATATACAAACTGGTATGTCCCTGGTCCCCATCCGAAAACAGGTCGTTCATGAAACATTCTGAAAGCTGACTGCCATCTGTTAATACGCTCCAGATTAGAGGCATCAGAAGAAATATTGTAAATTGACTGAATATGTTCAACGAAGTTTTCGGATGAGTCCTGTTTGTTCTTTTCCAGAACATATAATATCTCATGTTGAAACATAAAAAAAGCAGCTATCAGAACCGTTGTTATGGTAAGAATCCACCTTAATTTGATTCTGAAAACTATTAATAACGCAATCACGACAATGGCTGCAATACTGACCCAGGCTGCACGACTGTATGATAGGAAAAGTGCTACCAGTAAAACAGCAGCAAATATTCCGGCATATAATCTGTAAGTTCTTGATCTATTAAAATTAAAGGTATAACCTAGAAAAACCGGTACAAAGAAGGCCAGGATTCCGCCATATGCAGTATGATCATTATAGAACGGTTTCATTACCCAGTGCCCTTGTTCTTCCGCAAAGCTATATATACTGTGCTGATATGTAGTATAAATGATTACAATGACCAACGCAGTGACATAAAGCCAATTAAAAAGTGGAATATTCTTTGCATTTTTAAACAGTGCAATACCAAGAAAATAGAAAGGAACCACAAACCATAGACGGGCGAGAAGAAATTTAAATGAGACTAATGGCAACTCACTGGTAATACTGGTTATTAAAATCCAAAAAAGGCTAAGATAGACTGTCCATGAAACAGGATGAGTCAGGATTTTCTTATCAAAATTCCCATTGAAAATAGTTTTAAGGAAGAATAGTAGTAAAACTCCAACCAACAATGGTTCAGATGGTATTGAAATACCGATTCCCATTTCCTTATCAGCAAAATTGATAGCTAATGGAGTAAGGAATACAATGAACAAGAGAAGCTTATCAAGCCAAAAAATATACATTAAGCCAACAATGATAAGCACGGGAATAAAAATACCCCAGTAATGCTCCTTAACAATAAGAAGTGAGTTGAGCAGTATAAAAAGGCCACTCAATAAATAAAACCATTTGACTTTTATCTTTGTCAAGCTCTTTATCTTCTATAATGTTAATGCAACAAATCTATTTTGTGAGATCAGCTATGGCTTGATTAATTTTACGATTTTCTTTTACAGAGATTACAACAACTGAAAAGAACAATGCAGCAACCACTGAGTAAACAACTATCAGCCAGCGTACCGGATAAGATTTTTTATCAGCGATTGTAGGGTTGGTAATAACATTAAGGAAAGTAAATTCTTTCTCAGCATCATAAACAGCCATATCATACTTCAGCTCAAAGTCAGCATAAATATGCATAATATCTTCGCGCCTTTGTGTAAGAACTGCCAATTCACCGGCTTTCTGCTCGAAGTTAGATTTTAGTGTGGATACATCCTGCGATGGTCTGGACCCGGAGGAGCCGTCATACGTTTTTAAATAACCACGGGTAATTTCGCGAGCCTGGCTTTCATAATCAAACAGGCCATATTCAGAACGAAGATTGGCTAATGCAGTTTCAACACTATCAAGCTGTTGTTTCTTCTCCTGCAATGTCCAACCCAGGCTTTTCACTACTTCGTTATATTTATCCTGATGGATTTTCCTGATTTTTTGGTTACAGAAATCCATGATTGAGTTAACCATATTGTATGCAATAACCGGATCCTGATCAGTAACTTCAATCTCTATGGACTCCCATTGCGTTTTATTGATCTTTACATTCTCATTGTAGAGATACATCATTGTAGAATAGTAATACTTATAGCCGGTATCAATTTTATAATGCTTGCCAAGATCGAATTTCTTGATAATACTATCTTTGATATCCTTTGATTGCAACCATTGTAACATCTGTTCTGATTCACTCTCATCAGAATAAGGTGCAATATTGGAAGGATACACTAAAGCATAAGACTTAAATCTTGGCTTTATGAAAAAAGGAGATGAAAATATCATAGCTAACAAGGCTGCTATTATTGCAATGATAAGCAAATGCCATTTCCATTTCAAGAATATTTTCATCAGGCTTAAGTTATTAAAATAATTTTCCATATTCGGCTTTACTATGTTCATTCTGAATAAGTATCTTGCTTTTTGAAAGACAGGTAGTTTTTTTTTAACAGTCCCTTTGAGATTAATTTATCAATACTGATGATAATTAATATAGAAATCAATAATGAAGAAATTACAGATACAAGTACAATAACCCATCGAATTGGGTAAGACTTTTTCTCGGCTTTATAAGCCGATTCAACTACAAACTTCTGAGGCAGATTTTCAGTTGCATCAACTTTCGCTTCTTCATAACGTGCTTTGAGGTAGCTAAGCTGTTTTTTCTCATGCTCCAACTGGTCACGAATGGACACATACGCACCACCATATTTTGCAAGAACTTCAAGCTTTTTATTCAAGGCATCAATTCCTCTTTGATTACCTTTTGCAATTTCAATTGCCAGTTGCTGATTCATCATTTCTGATTGAGTCTCATAATCAAAGACACCCAGCTCGCGAATTTTCCTTAAAGAGTCTTCCATGTTGGAAATCTCATTCTGCAAACTGAAAAATTCCTTCTCAACAATCTTGAACCCCTTGTAAGCACGTTCACGCTGCATTGCATTTTTAGTGGAATCAAGCAGTTCTGAGATGGAGTTTGCAATATCAGCTGCTACCTGTGGATCACGGTCAAGTACTGTAATCTTGACAGCCATAAACTCAGTCCTTCTGAATGTAATATTACTCTCGTATTCCTTATAAAGATAGGTATACTTAAATTTTGATCTTGGATTAATTCCATAATGATCCATCAGATTAAACTTCTGGACAATCTTTTCACGTATCAGTCCGGAATTAAGTATTTGAAGCATCTGCTCTGTTTGTTCATCTTCTCCAAACTCAAGAATGTCAGATTTAGCTGAAGGCTGATCAGTTAATAATGCTTTTGAGACAGAATTACTCGATACCGGGAATAATATCACGGTTGATTTAAACAAAGGTGTTATGAAAAGCGGTGAAGAAAACAGAATAGATAATGCACAGGCTATAGCACCTATAATAAAGAGGTGTTTACGCCAGGAATAAAGAAAAACTCCCAGACTGGTCGAGTCAAAATCCTTCATACCATTTTGATTATTTCCGGACATTACGGTTTTAAGCTGAGGTGGATTTTTAAAGTTGTCAAAGATAAAAAAAATAGCTTTGCAATATCCTGCATAAGATAATAAATCAACCATATGTGAATAACCCAAATAGTTATTCAGGCCGGTCTTTTATAATTGCAATAAAATGAGTGATATTCAACAAGCGGAGTGCAGCAGCCCAGACCAGTGACAAGAATACCATTATGATACTGGTTATGATCCAGGTAACTTGTAATTTGGTTAGCAAATATCCTAAAACTAACACTCCGGTAACAAAGAGCACTAATTTAAGGACATAATGGACGTTTAATTTAAATCCGAAATAAAGGGAACACAAAACAATTTGAAGTACAGCCATTAACACTTGTGTGGTTAAACTAGCCCAGGCTGATCCCAAGGCTCCTAGTCTGGGTATAAGGATAATATTCAGTACAAGATTCAGAACCATACCTGCAGCTGCCAGATAGTTGAGCTGTCGAAGATTGCCATTGGCAGTGAGCAATGTACCAAATACGTATGTTGTTGAAATGGCAATAAAACAGGCCATTAAAACAGGGAAAAGCCTTGCAGATTCTGCAATATAATGGTCGTATAACAGATTGATTATCTGATAGCTATATGTATATGCCACCGCAGTAACAATCACTGACAAGACAAACAAGAGGGTAAATGATAACTTAACCATATTCTCAACTTTACCCTTCTCTTTGATCATTTTAGCAAAAATCGGTAACAGAAGAAGTGAAAACAAATAAGCAATATTATTGGCAGCATCAAGCAATCTGTAAGAATGAGCATAGATTCCTGATTGTATTTTTCCAGCCGGCCCTTCAATTAACTTCACAAGCATCACAGTATCAAACTTATTGTAAAAAGTCATTAATAGTACCAAAACAGCATAAGGCAGACTCTGCTTAAGTATTACCAGAAAAAATGGATAATTCCAATTTAGTTTTTTGAATGATGCCTTTTTTATCACAACAATAAAGGCAACCAGAAAAGTAATTACATACGCTACGGTTTGTGCATAAACAAACCACTCAATCCTAAAAGGTGTTTTAGTTATTCCGCCCCAAAGTAATACACTGCATATAGCAATCATTACAATCCTGTCAAGCACTGAGAGTATGCTGTCAGTCTTGAAATTCAATAATGCTGAAACATTAGACCGTAGGTAGAGAATGAATGAAATAAGGAATTGATTGATTCCCAGAAATATGAGCATATATAATTCATTCCCGCTATATCCCCATATTATAGCAACAAAGAAGGTAACTATAAAATAAACAATTCCCAGTAGTACTTTTAATATTAAAATACTGGAAAAATGCTTGTTAAGAAGTTGATTATTCTGAGCA
>CALCQV010000119.1 GCA_937894795.1 uncultured Bacteroidales bacterium | reverse complement strand
ATGAGTTCACCCAACCCATTGAGATGCGCTTTAATGAGCTGATTACAGGCGTGCGCTCTGACATTGCCGTGAAGATATTTGGCGATGACCTGGACTATATTAATACCAAAGCCATTGAAATAAAGGGACTCATTGAAGGAATTCCCGGTGCCGGCGATATTATCATGGAAAAGACGGCAGGCCTGCCCCAGATAAAGATTGACTATAACCGCAGTAAGATTGCCTACTATGGCGTGGATGTTAAAATGCTCAACAGCTATCTGGCCACTGCCTTCGGCGGTGATATCTCAGGGGTGATATTTGAAGGCGAGAAAAGGTTTGACCTGGTAGTGCGGTTTGACAGGCAGAACCGTACTGACATTGACGATATCAGGGAGCTGAGAGTGCCTGTTGCAAACGGGAACCAGGTGCCGCTTTCAGAACTGGCTGACATACAATACACCGAAGGCCCCGCAAAGATTTCAAGGGAGAACACCCACCGAAGGGTGGTGGTGAGTGTGAATGTGCGTAACAGGGACCTGCAATCGGTTGTTAAAGACATCAGGGCTGCCATTGATAAAAATGTTGAACTGGAGCCGGGCAATTATATTGAATACGGAGGACAGTTTGAGAATCTGCAGAATGCCACAAACAGGTTGCTCATTGCGGTGCCTGTGGCCCTGCTGCTTATATTTATCTTCCTTCACTTTGCCTTCAAGTCGTTTAAGGATGCCATAATGATATTCACGGCCATACCGCTGGCTACGGTAGGAGGGGTGCTGCTGCTCTGGATCAGGGGCATGCCTTTCAGCGTATCGGCAGGCGTTGGTTTTATTGCCCTCTTTGGCATTGCGGTGCTCAATGGGATTGTGCTGATAGAACACCTGAAGGAGCTTCAGCAGGATGGATCCATATGCATGCGTGATCTCATCATTAAGGGGACCAAGGCAAGGCTTAGGCCTGTAATGCTCACGGCCGGCGCTGCCGCCATGGGTTTCCTCCCTATGGCAATATCTACGGGTGCCGGCGCTGAGGTTCAACGCCCCCTGGCAACGGTAGTCATAGGAGGCCTCTTTACCTCAACCATGCTTACCATGATCGCCCTGCCACTACTGTTTGAGATCTTTTATAATATTGTGGGCGTTAAATTCTTCCCTCTTCGATTTTTAAGGGCTAAGCAGTGTATTATCCTGTTTTGTATGATGCTGCCCGCCCTCCATTCCTTTTAAACAGAAAAGTATGAATGTTAAAAAACAGTTCCGGTATTTAATTTTAGCATCTGTCATGTTGCATGCCTGCAACAACACTCAGGAAGTGGCGGAACAGGAATCGCCCTTCATTGAAATATCAAACCGTCAGTTTACGGCAGTTCAAATGCAGCTGGGCAAGGTTGAGCAAATGCCTTTTGAAACTACGGTAAAGTGCAACGGTACCATTAAACCCTTGCCTGACGGATTGGCCAGAGTGACAGCCCCCGTGAATGGGATTATTAAGAGTATTCTGGTCAGCAACGGTCAGCCGGTAGTTAAAAACCAGGTGCTGGCAGAAATTTCAGGCAATGAACTGATTGACCTGCAGAAGGACTTCGCCGAAGCATTCGCCCTGCACAAACGCCTGCATAGTGAGTATGAAAGGGTTAAATCACTTCATAATGAGAAGGTCACCTCCGATAAGGAGTTTGTGCAGGTGGAAACGGAGTACAAAATGGCCCTGGCACGGTACCGCGGATTAAAGCTCAAAATTGAAGCCATTGGCCTTTCGCCTGAGCGAATGGAAAAGGGGGAGTTTTATGCCGCCTATGCCTTGAAATCACCCATTAGTGGTTATGCTTCAAACATCACCTTCCATATTGGCAGTTATATCGATGCACAGGCCGCAATAATGGAAGTGGTGAATCCCGCCATGTTTCAAATAAAACTTTCCCTGTTTGCCAACGACATGTCATTGATAAAGAAAGGACAGGCCGTTCGATTCAAAATGAGGAATGACAGCAGGGTATATTCGGCTGTTATCAGCTCCATTGGCATTATCATTGACCCAGATACCAAGTTGATTGACTGCTATGCCGCCATCACGGATAAGAACATATCTAATCTGCTGGCCAATGAGTTTGTGGAATGTACCATCATTGCAGGCACGGAAACGGTTGATGCACTGCCCTCGGATGCCATAATCAAAGCGGAATCGGGGAGCTATGTGCTGGCCCTGAATAAGCAGGAAAAGGATATCTATAAGTTTGAAAAGATGACGGTTACTCCCGGGCGACAGAAGAATGGATACACCGAGTTGCTGAACGCTGAACCGGATGGTATGATATTAACCAAAGGAGCCTACAGCATCACGGCTCATTGAGAGGAGCTTACAGCTTATTAAATGGAATGATCTCTTCCTCAGACGGGATGGTGTCAGTGACGATGAATTGCAGGGCGGGGCCCTTCAGGGTAATTTCGGGTTTCAGGTTGTCGTAGTCGGCTTGCGTGATCCATTCGCGGTTCAGCATCTTGCCGGAGACCAGTGAGTAGTAGCCTGCCAGATATTCACGCAGCTTTCCTTCCTCATCGAATGAATACCTGAAGAGCTTCGGCCTCGGCACAATGCTGGCAATGTAGATGGATTCCGCCAGCGTGAGCTTTGATACATCCTTGTTGAAGTAGAAGTGGGCGGCTTCGTTAACGCCGTAGGTGAGGGGGCCGGTTTCAATGATGTTCAGGTACACTTCGAGCATTCTGTCCTTGGTCACCATCTGCCGCGATTCAATGAGCCAGGTGATGAGCATCTCTTCCACCTTGCGGGTGATGTTCTTGTTGCGGTTAAGGAATACATTCTTGACGAGCTGCATGCTTATGGTGCTGCCACCGCGGGCAAAGCGCTTTTGCTTGATGTTGGTGATGATGCTGGAGCGGATGGCATCGGGTATGAAGCCGTTATGACCGTAAAACTGCCCATCCTCCGAGGTCATGATGGCATGCTTCAGCTGATCGGGTATCTGATCAAGGCGACGGAAGTTGGGGTTCTCCTCACCAACCATGAATATCCTTACCGGCTCTCCATTTTCATAGGCGGTATAGAGGAATGGCTCGTTGATATAGGTGAAGTTGGTATTGCCGAACTGCTCTACAGCGAATCCTTTGCTTCGCAGGGCGGCATCAAACTGCAGGGAGTCGGGTTGGTTGAAGGCCATTTGGAAATGGAGACGGAAACTCAGGTTGCCGCGTACCTTTATTCCCTGAAGGTTGCTGAACAGACCGGCAGGCAGGGAGTTGAAGAATGTCTGGGCGTCAAATTCAGGTTCATTGATACCTATAACCAGCTCTTTATCAGGCCGAAGCGTGTATTTAACGTAGGGATGGAAGCCCGTTTCATTGAAGGAGATAAAGGTGGAGCTGTCCACTTCAATGGATGATTTATCCACATTTATGGAAAAGGCTATTTCACTCTGTTTTAATTCAACATCCTCCGGCGAAATCCTGCGGTGGTTAAGCAGAGGGCCCCTGAGTACGGCATCACCTTTGAGGTGTGATATGCCATCTTTACCCCTGCTGAAGGTGAGCATGAGGCCTGCCGAGTCAAACGCCGCGGTGGTGTTCCAGCGTTTTTGAATATAGGGGATCCTTAGTTTCTTATCGTCGGCCGACTTAATGGAGAGGTTCAAATCCTTCTCCCGTGAATCGAGGTGTCCGGCAACGAGCCATTCGCTTTGGAGAGTGTCGTCGGTTACACTGATTTTGGTTGTGAAGTTCCGTTCACGTATGTGCAGGCCCGGCATGAGGAAGGAGAAGCGGTTGCTGTCGAGATCGGCTGTGATGCGGAAGTCGGTTATGCAAGTGGTGGATGGGATATGATTGAACAGGGCATCCATTATCACGGCAACCCGCGCACCATAGTCGCTTTCGCCCCTGAGGCTGTCGGCTTTGGGTGTCTCTTTCCTGCTGTCGAGCAGGAACAGGTAGTTGCTGATGGCACCCGTGCGCTTCAGGTTGATATGGGTGCTTACCATGGTGAGGTTGGTAAAGCGCAGGCGGTTCATGATGATGTCAATGGGCCGTACACTCACCATCAGGGAATCGACGGTAGTGAGGGTATCCCGCCCGGCAGGCACTACACACAGCTTCACCAGGCTGACAGTGTTCAGCCCTTTGAAGCGTGCATCAGCATAGCTGATATCAAGATTGTAACGCTGCTCAACTAAATTGATCTTGCTGTTGATGATGCGGCGTAATACGGTATTGCGAAAGCTGAAGAATAACAGAGTGGCAAGCACCAACAGGCCCGCCGTTGTGAGCAGGACGATTCGAATCCTGTTAGAGTCCTTTAGGTTGAAATAGTTCAAGGGAGCAAATTTTGTGCAAAGTTAGGACAAAACGCCATAACACATTAACACAAAAACCGGCACTTACCCTCTTAAATCAGTTTCCCTCTTTTAACAGCAGAACCCTCATATAATCAATCATAGCCTGGTTGATCTCTCCATGCATGTTTTCATTTGCCGGTTCAAAGCTGAGGGTGATGGTATGGTTGCCTTTGGTAAGATAAGCCGTGAGGGCATTGCTGAATCCCCAGGCTGACCACTCCTCTTTACCGCGCTGCGGGAATATTATGGCATTTACAGCACGGTTGTCCACCTTCAGGGTGCGTATGGCACATTTGTTCTCGGTATTGGTGGGACCGTTGCCATTTGAGTACCTGAAGTCAATGGCATAGAGTCCGGCGGTTTCCACCGTTACCGGGAAACTTACGGTTGTGTTGACGTTTTTGCTGATTTCAATAAAGCCGCCTTCCGATGCTCCGGTGTAGGGGTGTTCCGCTTTGGGGGCGATGGTTTCAGCCTGTACAATATGCAGGTTGCCGTTACCTGATGCCAGATAAACAACGGGTTCTGAGGCAAAGCTGCCAATTCCGTCCCCATTGATGGCAATCACCTGTAGATGAGGGGTGGGGGCCTGCCGGCTTACCTGTTGCAGGTTATAATGGGTGGAGGTGATGGTATCAAAAGCTACCCCGTTCACTAATATTATATAGGCCACAGCGCCTTTTACAGGCGTCCAGGAAGCCGTTTCTCCGGTCAATTGTACAATTGGTGCCTCAGGGGAAAAGACCACTGGTACCCTGTTGGTGATGGCGGGAGGGGCAGGTTGGCTGTCGAGGTGGATAGTTACGGCATGCCTTCCCTCCAGATTGCCCGGTATGGTATGATTGGTGAGATCCTTGCCATCAAGTGTCATGGATTTTATTGTGTTCCCGAAACCCGTCATTTCAATATCCAATACAGCGTGGCGGTACTTGAAATTAGTGAGGGAGCGGTTGCCTTTCAATGCTTCGGGGACAAAAGGACGGAAAGCCAGGTGGCCGGGTTCAAACCGGATACCAAAAAGCACCTTATGCACCAGGGAGAGGTTGCCTGAAAGGCTCCAGAGCATGATGCTGGAGTTGATCTGAGTGCCGCTTAAATCGCCGTTCTCAGCTACGAAATTCTCCTTGTTGGTGAGGAACATCGCTGCGGGACGGTATATGGCACCGATGCTCTCCATTACCGACTGCTGATTATGGACTGAAGCGCCGGCCCATAGCCAGAACGACTGTACGAATGGCCAGATGCCGTTGTTGTGATAGGGCGGTATGTTGGGTATCTGAGGCCATATACAGGGTATGCCGTAAGGGGTGACAGGGGTGTTTGCCACCAGCTTTTCTGCCTGCTCTTTGCCGGCAATTCCGAAGATCACACAGAGGGCTTCACCCAGTGCTTCCGACCTGGGAGAGACTATTTTAAAGTTCCGTCCATATAAGTACTGGGCATAGGTGTTCTTGTCAGCCATCCACAGATAGCGGTTGATGCCCTCTTTGATGTTATGGGCAATTTGCCTGTGTTTTTGGGCTACGGCAACCTCATGAAGCAGGTCGGCCATGTCGGCCAGCACTTTGTTTGCCTGATAATGAACGGCATTGGTGCCAAGGCATTCGCTCTCAAATATATCGGCTGGCTGCATCCATAGGGGGTAGGTCTGTTCGCGCCAGTCGAGGAATGATGATTCTCCTTTTACCAGTCCTGTCACAGGGTTATAAATAGTAAGCAGGTCATCTTCAATGGAGTTACGGATGATGGTATAGGCTTGTTCCAGCCATTGACGGTCGCCGGTTGCCTTGTACACTTCCCAGGCGGCAGTGGCCCAGATCATGCGGTCAGTGCTGTTGGGCCAGGCACCCCCGGTACCGGTGTCCTGTATGATCCTCTTGTTGCCGTTAACCTTGCGCATCAGGCTGTTGATGGCTACTTTAGGCTGCAGATGGGCCATTGAAAGGATGATGCTGTAACTGATGTCACGGGTCCACACACCGCTCCACTCCTTGCCGGTGCGGAAGGTGCTGTCGGGCTCCACTGCCCGGATCATCTCTTCGAGTGAGAGGTTGTAGATGGCATCGGAGATCAGATAGTCACTCCGGTATTGCGGAAAGGCGTCCGTGTTGAGCGTTTTCTTCCAGGTGGCATCGGGGGTGTATTTGTCAGCATCGGGACTCTTGTAATCGGCATTCATCTCATAGGGTGAGACAGCGGTGGCAGTAAAGCCATTTTGCTCCACCCGGTTGTGGAATACCGTGAAGGCTTCCGATTGATAAACGGGCATGCCGGCACCTGCCTGCCTGACTTGCGTTTGTGCCGTGGTTGATAATTGCAGGCCTGTAACCAGTAGTGTCATACTTAAAAAATGTGATTTCATGATTCTCCGTTTGAAGGCGTTGAAGTAATGGTAAAAATAGTGATTATTGATGTATTATGAATCGTAAACCTCAGTCATGATAATTGTGTCATATTATTCAGCATATGCACCCATGAACTATGTAGCTGGCAGAAAGGACTAAAAACCGGTTCGAAACAGTAAGAAAAGAAACTTTTCAACATACTGTTTTACGCCGGACTAAATACCTATTTTTACGAAGACAATTCATAATTCATACCTCGCTGATAATAAGAGGCAACAGTTTACAATTACTAATGAGCAAGTTTTCACACCTACACGTACACTCAAAATATTCCATACTTGACGGCGCGTCCGACATTGGCCAGATGTTTAAGAAGGCAGTGGGCGATGGTATGCCCGGCATTGCCATAACGGATCATGGCAATATGTTCGGCGCATTCAAATTCATTGCAGAGGCCGAGAAACACAATGTAAAAGGGCAGACGCCTGTTATCAAGCCGGTGGTAGGCTGTGAGTTTTATATGGTGGAAGACCGCTTTAAGAAGCAGTTTACCCGTGACCATAAGGATGTGCGCTACCACCAGTTGTTCCTGGCAAAGAATGCCGAGGGTTACAACAACCTGGTGAAACTTTGCTCATTGGGTTATATTGACGGGCTTTACAGCAAATATCCGCGTATTGACAAGGAACTAGTGCTTCAACACCACAAAGGGCTTATTGCCACCACCTGCTGTTTGGCAGCCGAGGTGCCGAGGGCTATTATGAATAAGGGTGAGGAGGAAGCTGAAGAGATATTCAAATGGTGGCTGGACCTCTTTGGCGAAGACTACTATGTTGAACTGCAGCGCCATGGAATTGCTGACCAGGATAAAGTGAACGAGGTACTGGTGCGGTTTGCCGAAAAGTATAAAGTTAAGGTTATTGCCACCAATGATTCACATTATGTGGAGCAGGACTTCTACAATGCCCACGATATCCTGTTGTGTGTGAATACCAATGAGCTGCAGAGCACCCCCTCCATGAAGGATTACAATGATGAGGAGGTGTCAGTGAAGGGTAAGCGGTTTGCTTTTTACAATGACCAGTTCTTCTTCAAGACTACGGCCCAGATGTTGGAAACCTTCAGTGATCTGCCTCAGGCTATTGACAATACCAATGAGATTATTGATAAGGTGGAGCTGCTGAACCTTAAAAAGGATATCATGCTTCCCCACTTTGCATTGCCCGACGGCATGACTGACCAGTTCCAGTATCTGTATGATAAAACATTTGAAGGGGCTCGCCGCAAGTATGGCAATGTAACGCCCGAGATTGAGGAGCGGTTGCATTTTGAACTGGAGACCATACGCAAGATGGGCTTTACAGGGTACTTCCTGATTGTAGCCGACTTTATAAGCGCGGGCCGTGATCTGGGCGTTTTTGTAGGACCGGGGCGTGGTTCGGCTGCCGGCTCGGTGGTTGCTTACTGTATCGGCATTACCAATATAGACCCGATGAAGTACAATCTGCTGTTTGAGCGGTTCCTGAATCCCGACCGTAAGAGCATGCCTGATATAGATACGGATTTTGACGATGAAGGCAGGCAGAAGGTCATTGATTATGTGGTGGATAAGTATGGCAGGAACCAGGTGGCCCAGATTGTGACCTTTGGAACCATGGCCGCCAAGAGCTCCATCAAGGATGTGGCCAGGGTACTTAACCTGCCGCTGAGTGAAGCCAATGCCCTGGCTAAAATGGTTCCCGATAAGCCGGGAACGGAACTGAAAAGGGTGATGCTGGCACCCCTCACCGGTAAAGACAGCCTCAAAGAGAAGGAACAATACAATAACGATGATATTGAGGCGGTAAAGAAACTCAGAGAGATAGCACAGGGTAAAGACATTAAGGCAGAGGTACTGAAAGAGGCTATCTCATTGGAGGGAAGCGTGCGCAGCACCGGCCTTCATGCTGCCGGCATCATCATTGCCCCCACTGACCTTACTGATATTATTCCGGTGCTTACCTCTAAGGAGACCAACTTGCTTATCACCCAGTTTGAGGGTAGGGAAATTGAGGATGCCGGCGTTATCAAGATGGACTTCCTGGGATTGAAGACCCTGAGCATCATTCGCGACGCACTGGAGCTGATAGAGGAAAACCATAAGACCAAAATTGTTATTGACGATATACCGCTGGATGACCAGAAAACACTTGAGCTATACCAGCGGGGTGAAACCAACGGTACGTTCCAGTTTGAATCGCCTGGTATGCAGAAGGCCCTGCGGGAGCTGAAGCCCGACAGGTTTGAGGACCTTATTGCCATGAATGCCCTGTACCGGCCGGGCCCAATTGAGTATATACCCAACTTCATTGCCCGTAAGTTCGGACGTGAAAAGGTGGTTTATGATACCCCTGAAATGGAGGAGTACCTGAAGGAAACCTATGGTATCACTGTTTATCAGGAGCAGCTGATGTTGCTGTCGCAGAAACTTGCCGGTTTCTCAAAGGGTGATGCCGATGTATTGCGGAAGGCCATCAGCAAGAAGAACCAGGAGACATTGGCCAAGAATAAGGCCCGTTTTGTAGAGGGATGTGCCGCTAAGAATGGCATCGACACCAAGGTTGCCGAGAAGATTTGGTCAGACTGGGAGGCCTTTGCTTCATACGCTTTCAATAAATCACATTCAACCTGCTATGCTTTTGTGGCATTCCAGACCGCCTACCTTAAGGCTCATTACCCCGCTGAATACATGGCGGCGGTTATGACGCATAGTTTGAATGATCAGAAAAAACTCACCTTCTTTATTGATGAGACCAAGAGGATGGGCATTCCTGTGCTGGGACCTGATGTTAATGAATCAGGATACCGGTTTACGGTCAACAAGAACAATGAAATACGTTTCGGCATCGGCGGTATCAAGGGGATTGGTGAAAACGCCGTGGCCTCACTCATTGAAGAGAGAGATGCCAATGGGCCATACAAGAATATTTTCGACCTGACACGGAGGGTGAACCTGAGGACGGTAAACCGCAAGAGTCTGGAAGTGCTGGCCATGGCAGGAGCCTTTGACAACTTCCCCAACTCACACAGGGCTCAGTATTTCCATAAAGAGTCGGCCGATGGCATGACTTTCCTGGAGAAGGTTATAAGGAATGCATCAGAATACCAGGCGCAGAAACAGGTTATGCAGGTGAGCCTGTTTGGAGGATCATCGGAGGTGGAAATGCCTGAGATAAAGCTCCCGGAGTGTGAACCATGGAGCAACTTTGAACAGCTCAGGTATGAAAAGGAGATTGCCGGTTTCTACATCTCAGGGCACCCCCTGCACGATTATGCCCTGGAGATTGAATCCTTCTGCAAGCATACCGTTAATGACCTGCTTGAAGAAAACAGCAAGGCCAATGCAGGGGTGAATATCACAGTGGCCGGCATCGTTACAGGTCCCCGCCATCTTATTTCAAAGCAGAACAAGCCTTTTGGCACATTCTATCTGGAAGATATGCTTGACTCAGTCAACCTGGCCCTCTTTGCCGAGGATTACATGCGTTTTAAACACCTGCTCTCAGAGGGTACGGCCGTGCTTATAAAGGGCACTTTCCAAAAGAGGTTCAGGGATTCAGAAACCTTTGAATTCAAGATATCATCCATCTCCCTTTTATCTGAAGTGCTTGAAAATATGACCCGGAGCATACTAGTGAAGATAGATGCCTTTTTGGTGGAAGAGGGGTTGATTAAAAAGCTTAAAGCATTGAGGGATAGCAACAGAGGTACCTGCTCACTGGCCTTTGAAGTGCTGGATGAGGCTGATAAAGTGACCGTGCGCATGGTGTCGAGAGTGCCGGTATCACCTTCATTTGCGGTTCAGGTAATAAAGAACATTAAAGAAGTTGAAGTTTTTATCAATTAGAATAATAATACTATCTTTGAAGTCAGTTTTAACAATACAAAAAAATCAAAAATATGGCACTTGAGTTAACTGATGCGAATTTTGAAGAAATCGTCCTGAAATCCGATAAACCTGTACTTGTTGATTTATGGGCAGAATGGTGCGGCCCCTGTCGCATGGTTGGCCCGATAGTAGAAGAACTGGGTCATGAATATGCCGGTAAAGCTGTTGTCGGCAAACTGGATGTGGACAATAATCCCACTGTTACGGCACGTTTCAGCATACGTAACATTCCAACCATTCTTTTCTTCAAGGGTGGTGAAGTAGTGGATAAACTTGTTGGCGTTTCACCCAAATCAGTATTGGCATCCAAGCTCGAGAAATTACTGTAACAGGTATAAAAAGGTTTAAGCCGGGATGCAACAATGCTTGTATCCCGGTTTGTTATATAGAATCAAATAAAAATGCCCGTAGAACAAGCCCGGTTTGATGAATTGCTGCCGCTGGAGCTGTTGGCACACCAGGTGGTGGAAGGCTTCATCACCGGTATGCACAAGAGTCCCTTTCATGGCTTCTCGGTTGAGTTTGCCGAACATAGGCTATACAACCAGGGAGAATCGGTGAAACACATCGACTGGAAGCTCTACAGCAGGACTGACCGCATGTATGTCAAGCGGTTTGAGGAAGAGACCAACCTGAGATGCCAGATTGTGATTGATGGTTCGTCATCCATGTATTATCCCATGCATGGTAAAACATCGCTCGACAATATGGATAAGATGACCTTCTCCGTATATGCCGCTGCCGCTGTTATTCAGCTGCTCCACCGGCAAAGGGATGCATCAGGCCTGAGCATCTTCACCGACCATATTAAATTGCATACGGAGGCCCATTCAAACCTTGTTCATCGCAAATTCCTTTTCACCAGGCTGAATGAGCTGATTGAAAAGAAAGAATCTGATAAAACAGGTGAGACAACCCGGGCAGCCAAAGCATTGCACGAAGTGGCTGATAATATTCATAAACGCTCGCTGGTTATTATCTTCAGCGATATGTTTGACAATACTATTGATGAAGAGCTCTTCTCAGCCCTGCAGCACCTGAAGCACAATAAACATGAGGTGATCTTATTTCATGTCACCGACAAGAGGGCAGAGATTGACTTCTCATTCGACAACAAACCGTACAAGTTTGTTGACCTGGAGAGTGGTGAAGAGATAAAGATCAGGCCCCACGAAATCAGGGATACCTATATCCAAAGACTGGACTCCTTCAAGACTGAACTCATGCGCAGATGCGCCCAATACCACATTGAATTTGTTGAAGCCGATATAAACCTTGGCTTTAAACAGATTTTACTGCCCTTCTTCCTAAAAAGGATGAAAATGATGTAATAGCTGATCCGGTTCATTTAATATTTTACCCTTACATTATACTATGGCAATAGATAGCGATTTTCTGGAACGGTTGGGGAAACAATTGGGTGATCATGGACACTGGCCACAGGTGTATATGTTCAAGTTTATAATGCCCGACAATAATCGCAATTATGCCATATTGAGAAGTATTTTCAGTGAACTCTCAAAATTCACAGTCAGGCACTCATCCAAAGGGAAATACATGTCGGTTACCATAAGAGAGATGATGATGGATCCTGCCGAAGTCATTGAACGCTACAAAAAGGCATCCATAATAGAAGATATTATAGCTCTGTAGAAGAGAAAGACCCCTTTATGAATCATTTCATGAAGGGGTCTTTTATAAAAAATAAGAACAATGGTTATTTTGCGAAACTGATAGCCCTGGTTTCCCTGATTACGGTAATTTTAATCTGTCCGGGGTAGGTCATCTCATCCTGGATCTTGCGCGACAGGTCGTACGAGATCTTATTGGCATCGTCATCTGACACTTTATCGGCACCAACAATAACCCTCAGTTCCCTGCCGGCTTGGATGGCGTAGGTTTTAACCACACCGGGGTAGGAGAGGGCCAGTTCTTCAAGATGGTTCAAACGCTGAATGTAGGCTTCCACCACTTCACGGCGGGCACCGGGGCGTGCGCCTGAGATGGCATCGCATACCTGAACAATGGGAGCAATAAGGCTTTCCATTTCAATTTCATCGTGGTGGGCACCAATGGCGTTGCATATATCAGCAGGTTCCTTGAAGCGCTCAGCAATCTTCATACCCAGAATGGCATGTGGTAATTCAGGCTCATTATCAGGCACTTTACCTATATCATGCAACAGGCCGGCACGTTTGGCTTTCTTGGGACTCAAACCAAGTTCAGCAGCCATGGTAGCACACAGGTTGGCCACTTCCTTGGAGTGCTGAAGCAGGTTCTGGCCATATGATGAGCGGTATTTCATCTTACCTATCATGCGTATAAGCTCAGGATGCAGGCCATGTATACCCAAGTCGATGGTGGTACGTTTACCGGTTTCTACAATTTCCTGTTCAATCTGTTTTTTAACCTTACCAACAACCTCTTCAATACGGGCAGGATGAATACGGCCATCGGTCACCAGTTTATGCAGGGAGAGTCGTGCTATTTCACGGCGTACCGGGTCAAAGCCTGAAAGAATAATGGCTTCGGGCGAGTCATCAATGATGATCTCAACACCGGTAAGTGATTCAAGGGTACGTATATTTCGTCCCTCACGGCCAATGATACGGCCTTTGATCTCTTCACTCTCAATGTTGAAGACGGAAACGCTGTTTTCAATGGCGTGTTCAGCGGCAGTGCGCTGTATGGTTTCAATGACTATTTTCTTGGCTTCATTATTGGCGGTAAGCTTGGCTTCATCAACAATATCCTTGATATGTACCAGGGCTTCGGCCTTAGCTTCATCCTTGAGGGTTTCAACCAGCTGGCTCTTGGCTTCCTCGGCCGACATGCCGGAAATTGCTTCCAACTGGTCAACCTGCTGCTTGACAGCCTTTTCCAGATCCTGTTGTCTTTTATTGACAATCTCAACCTGCGAGGTTAAGGAATCTTTTATGGTGGTTACTTCTTTCTGTTTACGCTGAAGCTCTTCAATCTTCTGTGAAATGGTGGCTTCCTTTTGTTTTAATCTGTTTTCGTTTTTAAGAATTTCTTTGTTTTTTTCCTGAAAAGTGTTTTCGTAATCTGATTTCAGTTGCAAATATTTCTCTTTGGCCTGAAGGATTTTATCCTTTTTAATCATTTCGCCTTTTTCTTCGGCATCTTTCAATATATTCTCACTTTTCTTCTCAATGGCCTTTCTGAGAAAAGCGCTGGTAATCACAACACCGGCTGCTAGTCCTACAAGTGCTGCCACAATGCATATTATTAATGTCTCCATGTTGTAAGTTGGTTAGTTATTGTTGTTGAATTATGGAGTAAAGAAGACAAAAAAACCCGCATTGATCTAGAGTTTTGGTAAACCCCAAAACTACATAACTGGAGCTGCCAGGGATGTCAAACTTCCAATGCCCCCCTAAGGGAGACCGGCCGAAACCGGTTAAGGCCTGTTTTTCATCCTTAACTGAGCTTTGCCCCAAAGTTGAAAATGTTGAGTTTACAAACTTGGTCGATTCAATGCGGGATATTTTAAATACTTTTTCAAAGAACTGATGTGCGATTCTTTAATCTAAATGTTCTGTTAAAACCTTGTCAATCTCTGCCAGCTTGTCCAACATCTGATTGTCTCTGTATCTCAATTGCTCTTCCAGTTCAATGGTACTGGCTGAGAATTGTAATGCTACCATTGCAAGTAAATCCTGTTTATCCTTAAATTGGAAAGAACTTGCATATTTCTCCATATGTTCTTCAATTACCTTAGCAGCTTTTCGCACTCCCTCTTCTTCATTCCTGTCAACCTTCAACTTGTAAGGCCTGTCAGCAATTACTACAGTTATAGAGAGTTCATCCATTATACAATATTCCTTAACAGTTTATTTATTTAAAAGTCGTACACAATTATCAATTTCCCGCAAAAGTTCATTAATCTTTAATTTAACTTCTGTCTTGCTCTCCTCTTTGTTCAAAGATTTTGCTAATTTAAGTACTTTTATTCGTTGCTGTTGCTCATCAATGCTAAGCTCCAGACTTTTTATATTTGTTTTTAATTGTTCAATTTTGTCATTCAGTTGAGCGTTTTCATTTTCAAGTATCTCAATCTGTTCAATCAGTTTACGAACCTTGTATTCAATGCCTGTAATTAATGTACTTGCACTTTTCATAAACTTATCGTTGAGCTGCAAAGATAAGCTAAAGTTTATAAATTGCCAACCTCTGAAAATTGTACATTTGACTTCTCAAATATAATAATATAACGCTTCACTTCACACATAATTATCATTTTTAGCTGAAAATTTCATAATGACTGAAAACTTCCTACACTATTTATGGCAGAACCGACTATTCACCCAACCTCTTACAACCACTCACAATGAAACAGTCACAGTTATTAACCCCGGGTTCCATAATACCAATGCGGGGCCTGATTTCTCTGACGCACGGCTCAGTATAGGCGAAACCATGTGGGCCGGGAATGTGGAGATTCATGTAAACTCATCCGACTGGTTTAAGCATGGCCACCAGGATGATGAAGCCTATAAAAATGTTGTGTTGCATGTTGTATACAGGCACGATGCTCATGAAAAGTTCCCCGGGATGCCTGTTTGTGAACTGGCCGGCAGAATAGATACCGGCCTGTATGATGCCTATTGTCAATTTATTCAAAGCCCTGAGTTTGTGCATTGCGCCGGTTTGATTCAGCAGGTGCCCGCTACGGAACTTTCATTATGGCTTGAGCGAATGCTTATTGAGAAGCTGGAGCATAAGGCTGATTTTATCCAGGATGCGCTGAATGCCTCACAAAATGACTGGGAAGAAGCGTTCTATCATATTATAGCCCGGAGTTTTGGTTTCAGCATCAACGCGCTCCCCTTTGAAATGCTGGCCAGGTCAGTGACATATAAAATACTGGCCCACCACGCCGGCAATACGCACCAGATGGAGGCTTTGCTATTCGGACAGGCAGGATTGCTCACACAGGAGCTCACAGACCCTTACGCACAGTCGCTTTTTCAGGAATACACCTTCCTGCGCACCAAATATAAGCTTGCCCCTATTGCTCAATCGCTCTGGAAATATTTACGGTTACGGCCGGTGAACTTCCCTACAATCCGTATATCCCAGTTTGCTAATCTGTTGAGCAGCAATGCAGGACTACTATCCAAAATCATCTCCATGAATTCCATTGATGAAATGGCTGATGCGTTCATGGTTGAATCTTCAGAATATTGGAATGACCACTATACATTTGATCATTATACGAAAGGTAAAACCAAGCGATTGGGCCAATCGGCAGCCCACCTGCTAATCATCAATGCCGTATTGCCCTTTATGTTTGTTTATGGCAGCTCCACCGGTAATGATCACCTCTGTAACAAGGCTTTAAGCCTGTTTGAACGGATTCCCGGTGAGAACAACTCGGCAATACGACAATGGCAAGCGCTGGGCATGGATGTTTCAACGGCCTATAATACCCAGGCACTGATGGGAATGAAAGAATTATATTGCGACAGGAATAACTGCCTGAATTGCCGTATTGGGAACCTGATATTTAAAGATCCCGCCTTCATCAAATGATAGGAATTCATTTACAAGCCGACTGATAGGGATAATTTGCCGGCTGAGAAGGATGTTTTGATGGAATGCCGGAAAAAATGATTGAAGATATACAAATGCTGACCCGTTGAAATCGTGTAGATTACATGCAGCTTTGGGTTGCCTGTGATTTAAATCAGTGGAAGGTTGCGAATAAAATTAAAATGAATGGTGTTATAAAAAATATTTTTTAATATTGCATTAGTTCCAATTGCATCATTAGTTCCGTTAGCATAGCTAGTTCAAACAACCATATAAACAATGATCTGATGGCGGTTAATCAAGAAGGATGGGGATCCAGGGTTGGATTAATTTTAGCAATGGCAGGCAATGCCGTTGGTTTCGGTAACTTCCTGCGATTCCCGGTGCAGGCCGTTCAAAATGGAGGTGGTGCCTTTATCATCCCTTACATAGTTTCTTTTTTGTTGATGGGTATTCCATTGCTTTTTATTGAATGGTCATCAGGCCGTTTTGGCGGTAAGACGGGCAATCACTCCACCCCCTTTATCCTCAACAGCATGGATAAAAGATGGATATGGAGGTACGTGGGAGTGTTCGGCATCTTTTCAAACATTGCCATTGCTGCCTATTACTGCTATATGGAGAGCTGGACAATCTCGTATATCATACATTCGCTGATAGGAACTTTTGATTCAATGAACCAATCGCAGGTGGCTCATTTCTTTTCTGATTACCTTGATGTTACAACCTCTACTACGGGTATTCCCTATGAAGCAATTGTGATGTTCGTGCTGTGTCTTGCCCTGAATACTTATATATTGAGTAGGGGACTGATGAATGGAGTTGAAAAAGTTGCAAAAATAGGGGTGCCGATGCTTATATTATTCGGTTTATTCCTGGCTATAAAAGGTATAACCCTGAAGGCCAGCAGCGGAGGTGCCATAAACGATGGTACGGTAGGTTTAAACTTCTTATGGACGCCTGATTTTACTTCACTCTCCAATCCGAAGGTATGGTTGGCTGCTGCAGGACAAATATTCTTCACCCTTTCGGTTGGCATGGGATCAATTCAATGTTACTCCTCATACGTCAGGAAGAACCAGGATATAGCACTTAATGCCATGTCGGCAGGCTGGATGAATGAATTTGTAGAGATTGTACTTGGAAGTGCCATTATAATCCCGATTGCCATAGGATACCTGGGGATTGATAAAGTAGTGGAACTAACACAAATTGGAGGTCTGGGATTAGGTTTCAGGACTATGCCCTTCCTCTTTGAACAATGGGGCCCCATACTCTCAGCAGTAGCAGGTGCTGCTTTCTTTGGGATGCTCTTCTTCGCTGGCATCACCTCTTCACTGGCAATGGGCACTCCCGGTATAAGCTTTTTAATGGATGAGTTTAAATGGACCCGTAAAAGTGCAGCCCTCTCTTTTGGTGTACTAATATTACTACTCGGCATGCCCCCGATATTTTTCTTTACTGAGGGCGTTTTTGATGAATATGATTACTGGGCGGGTACCGTATCACTGGTAGTCTTTGCCTTGCTGGAATCTATTCTTTTTGCCTGGGTATTTGGAATGAACAAAGGATGGAGGGAGATCACTTCAGGAGCTGATATTAAAGTACCGCTGGTTTATAAATACATTATCAAGTTTATTACACCGGTGGCCCTGATCATTGTTTTCATGGGCGCATTGGTCCGCCCGGTAAATGACGATTGGAGCCTTTTGAGCTTTAAGGGATGGACATTGCATAATGAGAGTATTATTGGGCAACTGCAGCATAAGGGAATAGGGCCTAACAACACCTGGTTCGCTGATGAGTTCTATGCCGAAAACAGTGGGATAGTTGACACCATATATACCGAAAAACAGAAAATGTATGTGGTTGTCGACGGTTCAAACAGCAACGGCAAGGAACAATCAAAAACCTATGAACTCAATCCCGCGAAACATCAGCCGGTGGTGTCACAAACGCAGGTTATCAAGGCCGGCGACACATTATACACCGGTAAGGTTATCAACAGAGTGTTTTATCTTGATATGACAAGAGCACTGCTCCTGAGTGTTTTTCTATTAATTAGTGTACTGGTATATATAGCTTTTAAAAACAGGTTGAGAAAGGAAAAATCACTGTGAATACATCGGCATTAATAATGATGGTGACAGTAGAAGTTACTGTTATCTTTCTGACAGGTTATTTCTTCTTTAGAGTGTTGACTACTAAACCTAAGGAAAAGGAAGACTCCAGGGAATAGACTATTCTGGCATATCTTGAAAGCTCAGTTTAAGAATTATTTCACATTCTCCAAATCGGAGAGAATAGGTATCACCATACTGATCACTGCTATTCTTGTGCTTATCATGCTTCCTTACATTGTGCAGCAGAACAGGAATATTGTCAGGGCCAATAAGGATGAAGATCTTTATAAGGTTGAGGTGGAGAATTTTATGCAGGGTGTATACCAAAAGGAGTCGCAGGCAGACCATTCATGGGATGATAACACGAAAAGAACAAACGGCACCAGAGGAAATTCTAGAAAGCGTTTCACCCCATTCCCTTTTGATCCGAATACTGCCCCTAAGAATGAGTGGGTGAAGATGGGTTTCACGGAACGGCAGGCAGATGTAATTTTAAAATACAGGAAGCGGGGTGGCCATTTTTATAGAAAGGAAGATTTTAGCAAGTTGTACGTTGTTGATGATGAAACCTACAACATATTTGAACCTTACATTTTGATTGGTGATTGTTCGAGAGGGAAATACGAATCCGGCAAACAGAATGATGAAGCATTCAAAACTAACTATTCAACCTCCAATACGAATTATTCAACTTCCAAAAAGAGCTATTCAACTTCCATAAAATCAAACTACAGGGATGAAGGCCTGAATATTGAGTTAAATGGAGCCGACTCATTGGAATTGTTGAGAATCAATGGTGTGGGGCCTGTGTTTGCCTCCAGGATCATGAAATACCGGCAAAGACTGGGAGGCTTTGCAACGATAGGCCAACTGAAGGAAGTTTATGGAATGGATAGTGTTCGTTTTGCAGGAATTGCCGGTCAGATATCAGCCGATACCTCACTGATAACAGGAATGGATATCAATAAAGTATCATTGGCTGAGTTGCGTAGACACCCATACCTGGATTACTATGGTGCGAAGGCCATTATTGACAAAAGGGTACAATTGGGTGGTTATAAAACTTTCAGGGAAATTGAAGCTGCCTTATCCGTGAAGCCAGGGGTTTACAAGAGAATCAAACCTTATATCAGGCTTCACCTTTAGGTTTGTTTTTTCCTTCAGGAACATACTTTATTCTGATAACAAGAGGCTCTTTTTCATCAGATTTAGCTTCTTCCGGTTTATCCCGCTGTTCTTCTCTTAATGCTTGCTCCGGTTCGTTTACAGTATCTTTAATATTGCCTTTGAACTCATTGTAAGGATATTCCTCTTCGTCTTCATCTTCATCAGGCCATTGATAGATTTTTCTCTGGGGACCGATATCCCTGAAGGCATAGGCCAGCACAACACCTGCAATGGCTCCCATGAGATGAGACTCCCATGAAATTCTCTCTTCAATGGAAAAGCCGGGGAATATACCCCAGACAAAGCTTCCGTACAAAAAAGTGATCAGCAGGCTGAATGCAACCAACCGCGGTTCCTTTCGTATAATACCACTCACAAAGTGAAAGGCTGTCAGGGCATAAACCACTCCACTGGCGCCGATATGATAGGCTGAACCTCTGGCAAAAAGCCACACCCATAATCCGGTCAACAACCACGACAGGGTGAGAATGGTCCAGGCTTTTGACCTGTAATAATAGAATAATGCAGCTCCCAGCAGAAAAAGAGGTACCGAATTGGAAATCAGATGTTTTAAACTGCCATGAATAAGAGGAGCAAACAAAATCCCCTTTAATCCTTCCGCTTTAAGCGGCAGAATACCTAATCCGGCCAGTGAAATATCAAGTATCAGTTCCAGGGATTTAACAAGCCACATAATAGCTATTATCACTCCAATAATAAGAGCAGATGATTGCAGGCGTTGTTTTTCCTCGTTCGTTGACATTACTTAAATCCTTCGGGTTTCTTTATAGTGAAAACCCTGCTGATGTTGAATCCGAAATAGATATCGCCATTTCCCCATTTACCCATGGTTTCAGTTATAAGAGCCCTGTCAAACATGGGTTGGGAATTGGTGAAATGCAGCTGAAAAACATGTCCGCCTGTCTCTAAGTCAAAGCCCACAGAAAGAGGATTCTCAAAGTTATCAGCTATATAACCGGGCAAGTTATGGAAATATTCGAGATTTACGCTGAGTCGCTTGGTAATTTTATACCTTCCACCCATGCCAATGGCAAAATTGTCGTTCGTATTCGCTTCCACAACCAGGTTTTTATGGATATAGGTAGGGGTTAACTGGATGGAGAGGCTTTCATTGAATTTACGTGCGATCAGTATTTGATGAACGTATGATATTCTGGAGGTGAAATAGTTGGTTCGTTCGGTATCCTGCCATTTCAGGGAGAAGAGGTCCATAGCTGAAAATGCTGATACTGATACAGGCATATTCCTCACCCCTTTGCTTTGACGCAATAATTTAGCTTTAACGAATCCGTCAATGGTTTTTTGATAGGTGCTTCTTCCTATTCCCACGCTCAGAAAATCGTTGATCCCATATTCCAGTCCCAAACGAATGGTGGCCTGATCCAATCCGAAGAAATCATAGGCTCCGCTATTGATCTTGCCAAAATGGTGGGAAATAGTAAAGAGCAGGACCCCATTGGCCGGATTTTCAACAGAGTGGCCTGATACAACCCTGGTTGTCTTAAAGGTGGCGGTTGTAAATTCAGTGGTGGGTTCCTCTTCACCAAAAATGTCCATTAATTCTTGTGCTGAAGTGACAGTACTCACCGTTAACAAGAAGAATATCGGGATAATGAATCGTAGTATCTGCTTCATAGGATTAATTGTTAGGGGCACCCGCGTTTATCCAGGCATTGATTTTCAACAGTTCACATTGCGGGAGTTTCGGTGAATTCTGAGGCATGGGAACAGCCCCCAACTGATGGTTGACCGCTTTACCGAAGACGCCGCGGTTCACATGGACAATCAGTGAATTGTAGTTATCGGTTATAACACCGCCGTTAGCCATGGAGGCATTGTGACAGGAATTGCAGTTTGATGCTAAAATAGGCTGTATGGTTCCTGAGAATGTGATGTTTGCGGTATCACAGTTTCCGCCCCACGTGCCGGGGTATAACTCTTCCTCACTGTCGTAATAGCAGGCAGTAACTGTTAAAGTCAATAAGAGGAATAGAATTGTTTTGAGGGATATATAGCTCATTCTGATTGTCTTTATGTTGGTTAAGTTTTCAAATCAGTTGTTTTGACTTCCAGCTTCAATCCATTTCCTTACCTGGGTGATTTTGCAGTCGTCAAGCTTATTTCCATTGAACGGCATGGGGGTATAGCCACCGGCATGGGAGATGGTTCCCAGCAACCTGCCATCATTAGCTACCGCAGCAATAAACTCATAGGTATCCAGACGGACACCCCCGTTTGCCAAAGCAGAATTGTGACATCCTTTACAGCTTTGATCAATCATTGGTTTGATGGCTGACGCAAAGGTGAAATTGGCAGTATCACATTCTGCATCACAGTAGTTATTCCTGGCTCCCTGGTTAATCCAGTCGCGAATGGTGGCTATCTGGTCTGACGACAATGGAAGCAGCGGGGGAGGAGGCATGCGGTCATCAGGATCCGGGTCGGTTATAGCTTCATAGATCTCACTTTCTGAAGCATTGCCCGCATTGACATGCCCGCTATTCATTATACTTGCATAGGTTAACAGATTCAGGTCATGCTCGGCAGTGATATTATCATGGCAACCTGAAAGGGCGCAACTTGATTGGAGGATGGGTAGCACTTCATTCTGAAAATAGGCGGTGTCGGGATCACAGGCAATGAGATCAGTGGTGTCACCCGGGTTATTGGGATCATCGGGTTTAAGATCATCAGGCTCATGTTTGCAGGAAAAAAAGAATAATAAAATAGAAATCAGTATGAATGCGGCAATTGGGGAATTTACTTTATTCATCAGTGGTGGTTTAGAATGTAAATATAATTAAAAATTCAAAGCTGATTGGCAGCCAAAAAATGTTAATATTACACACTTAATTTTTTACGGGTTACCTTAATAAATCAATTAAGCGTAATTTTGTTTTACAAACAAGAAAAAAAATAGTACGGTATGTCGAGAGTAATTATTAAATATAGGTTTTTAGTAAGTTATTTCTTCATTGGTGTATTTCTTTGGGGCAATCAGGCCGTGGCTCAGCGTAATGAGATTCGTGAAAGTGTGGATAAATTTTCATCATTGCTTCAGCTTATCACCTATTACTATGTTGACTCCACCGATCAATCAGATTTGACGGAATCAGCAG
>CALCQV010000118.1 GCA_937894795.1 uncultured Bacteroidales bacterium | reverse complement strand
ATATCAACGACGTAGGATCGGCCATCATGACTAATGTGGACAAATCATACCGCACCGGAATTGAATTATCAGGTGGCTATTATTTCACCGGTGATATGGCACTTAATGCCAATGCAGCATTCAGCCGCAATAAAATTATTGATTTCATTGAAAAAGTAGATAACTGGGAGCTTGGCGGTCAGCTATCAGATTCCCTTGGAAAAACAAACCTTGCATTTTCGCCAAATGCAGTATGTGGCCTTGAATTCCTATGGAAACCACTTAAAGGTCTTACTGCCTCATTTGAAGGTAAATACGTTTCACGGCAATTTATTGACAACACATCATCCAATGACCGAAGTCTCGATCCTTACCTGGTCAACAACCTGAAAATCAGCTATTCTATCAATCCGGGTCTCATTAAAGAGATGGTAGTCAGCCTGGCAGTAAATAATATATTCAACCAGAAGTATGAAACCAATGCATGGGTCTATCGTTACTATTACGAGGGCACTTATCAAAATATGGACGGATATTTTCCACAGGCTGGAATTAATCTAATGGCAGGCTTGTCAATCAAACTTTAATGTTATAGTTAATAATATCAGACAATTAACATTTTTGACAGCATTTTGCCCTGTTGATGAAAATACTCAACAGGGCGATTTGCTTTTTAAACCCTTTTAACCATTTGAAGGTTTGATTATCTTTGCATTTCTAATAAGTGAAATGAGCTCAACTATATCAATCAAGAACAAGAAAGCATCTTTTGAATACTTCCTTACCGAGGAATTCACTGCAGGTATTGTGCTTACAGGTACCGAGATCAAGTCAATACGTGAAGGAAAAGCCAATCTTACTGATGCCTTCTGCGCCTTTGAAGGTACTGAGCTCTTTGTTAAAAACCTTCATATCAGCGAGTATAAATATGGCACTTATGCTAACCATGAACCTAAGCGTGACCGAAAGTTGTTGCTTAATAAGAGGGAGCTGAGAAAACTTTTTACCAAAACCAAAGAAAAGGGCCTTACTATTATCCCTACTCTTCTTTATATAAATGAAGATGGTTTGGCAAAAATTAAAATCTTCATAGCAAAAGGCAAGAAACATTACGATAAAAGAGAAACGCTGAAATCAAAGGATACACAGCGCGAGATTGACCGCCACAGGGATTAGAAAATATTCAGCCTCCAACTCATTTTGCATAGTTTTTGTGTATGACATAGCATAATTAAAATAAGCACCAATTATTTCATCACTTAACCAACAAAAGAATGAAAACCAGATACCTTACTTTTATTCTGATCTTTATTTTTAGCATTAGTATTATTCCAGATTTATCTGCTCAAGAAAAATCAGCAAAAGAAACCGATAAACAGGCAACAATAAAGTGGTATACCTTTGAAGATGCAGTTAAGAAGAATAAAAAGAAACCGCGCAAGATTTTTATTGATGTATATACTGACTGGTGTGGCTGGTGCAAGAAAATGGATAAGGAAACATTCCTCGATCCTACAGTGGTTGATTATATCAACAAGAATTACTACCCGGTGAAGTTTAATGCTGAACAAAAAGAATCCGTCTCTTTCAAAGGACAACAATTTGTCAGCACAGACCCTTCCAAACCAAAATCACCGCACCAACTTGCCCTTGCGCTGCTCAAACAGGAAATGAGATACCCGTCGTATGTTATTCTTGATGGTGAAAGTGAATGGCTTTACAAACTTAAGGGATACAAGACTGCCGAAGATCTTTTGCCTATTCTCAAATACTATGGCAGTGACCAGTATAAAGTTATGTCATGGAGCGAGTTCAATGATTTGAAAACATTGTAAAAGCTCATAACCACTTGTTAAGAAACCGGTTATTTGATCAGAATACTTCAATAATCCGTGAACCAAGCTCACGCTTTTCTAAATGAATTTTATTTCACCTGCTGACAAATAGCAGGAACAATTGTTCATTGCTATAATTCACATTGTCAATTATTGTTATGAAGAATTCAATTGAATATAAGGCCCTTGTTTCTGAAGAAGTGGGAAATAAGATCACCCCTTCCATCAAGAGCCTAAACACCTCAAATCTCCCTGAAGGTGACTTGTTGGTGAGAGTCGACTATTCATCACTTAATTACAAGGATGCCCTTTCCTCACATGGCAATCGCGGAATCACAAGGAATTACCCGCATACACCCGGCATTGACTCAAGCGGAGAGATTGTAGAATCAGCATCGCCTGAATTTAAAGTCGGTGACAAGGTAGTTGTTTGTGGCTATGATCTTGGCATGAACACTCCGGGTGGATTCGGACAATATATAAGAGTTCCGGCAAATTGGGCCATGCACCTTCCTAAAGGCTTATCGCCCGAAGAAAGCATGATGCTGGGAACTGCAGGATTTACTGCGGCTCTTGCATTGTATAAAATGGAACTTAACGGACAAAAACCAGCAGATGGCCCGGTTTTGGTAACAGGTGCCACAGGTGGGCTTGGCAGTATTGCAATAGGTATCTTGTCGAAGATTGGTTATGAGGTCATTGCTTCAACCGGCAAGGCTGACGCTATCGATTATCTCATCTCGATTGGTGCATCCAGAGTAATTGCACGTGATGAAACAGATGATCAGAGTGGCAAGCATTTGCTTCGCCCCAGATGGTCGGGTGCTATTGATACTGTTGGTGGCAATATCCTGACAACGGTTCTTAAAGGATGCTCCCGCCACGGCAATGTTGCATGTTGCGGTAATGCCAATTCATTTCAACTAAATACAACTGTTTTTCCCTTTATTCTTAATGGTATAAATCTTCTGGGAATTGATTCAGCAACTTGTCCGATGCTACTCAGAAAGCAATTGTGGGACAAGCTGGCAAAAGAATGGAGACCCGGTAACCTACACCGGATCTCCACATTAATCAGTCTTTACGAGCTGCCTGAAAAGATCGAACTTATTCTTCAGGGGAAGATAAAAGGGCGTTTTGTAGTCTCTCTTGATTCTTAAGAGTCGTAGGTTATCCAACAAATTCAAGGAAGACTCAAATTCAAATTTGAATAATTCTCTATTTTAATTCTGCAAGGACCTTGCATAAAATTGATACTAAGCTCTATGATTGAGCTTAATATCAATGCTGATGCCCCGAATGCTCATTTACCCTATCTTCCGGCTTTTTGCAGCAGTCTGACAATTTGGCATAGGCTTTTGGATCAGCAGCAACATCATCAGCATCATAACCTGCCAATGAAATAGCCTTACGAATTGCCTCAGGAGTAGTCTTACCGGTTTTATAAGTCACTTTAACAACATGTGTTTCCAAATCAAGATTTGACTTCACTACCCCTTTCTCAAAGGCTAAGGTCTTCTCTATTGTTTCCTTACACATAGAACATTGCGATGACACCTTTATGTCGATCTCTGTTGTCTTGGCATTTTGAGCAGCTAATCCTCCGGTTATGAACAAGAGGCAGAATGCTGTAAAAGCCCTTTTTAGATTCTTCATTTTTTGTTTTTGTTATCAGTTATTAATAGGTGTTTGATTTATTTCCTTTTAACATTATAATGTTCATCAAAAGACATTCCCAGGGTGATTGAATCATTTTATCTTCCCAAGAAAACAATGCTCCCTTGATTAATCATGAGGAATTGTCAGTCTCATACCTCCATAGAACATCCTACCCAATACAGGCCCCCAAATCATACCGGCATCAAAACCCTGATCAAATGGAGTTGCATATCCAAGAACCGGATGCATCTGCATGAAATTGGTCAGGTTTTCAACTCCTGCATAAGCTTCCCATTTCTTGAATTTCCTCGTAACCTGTGTATGTATTGTTATATAATCGGGTGAGTAGGGTTCCCCTTCAATTGTATGATGGGCATCAATGCCCAATGGTAACCTTGTGCTTCCATTATACTGGCTTGTAAAATCGAATTTCCACTTGTCAAATCTGGTGGCATACGACATAGTAAACAAGCCTTTATGACGACTCACAAGAGGCCTTTCACGAAGTTCGCCTGCAGTTGTAACTCTTGTATCATTCAAACGGTAGGCGGTTGTAATATCAAATCGCTCAAAAAGATTGGCTGACAGGTCAACCTGGAAGCTATTGGAGTATGACTCCCCATCCAGATTGTAAAATACGACCTTGTTGAATGCCTCATCCAGATCAACAATTACCTGATTGATAAAATCAGTTCTATAAAAGTCAACAGTCAGTGTAGCTTTTCTTTTTTCGTTCAGCTTGATTTCCTGAGTGATGTTGATACCATAATTCCATGCCTCCTCCAGTTCGAAATCTTCACGGAATACCAGTTGTCGGGCACTGACCAGCAAACCGGTGTTTTCAGCAAGGATTGAAGGACTGCGATAACCCTTGCCTGCTGAAGTTCTCAATATTGTATGCTCAAACAGGTTTACCTTATAATGAATCCTAGGGGTTACCATAA
>CALCQV010000117.1 GCA_937894795.1 uncultured Bacteroidales bacterium | reverse complement strand
AAGTACGCCTGGCACTGGGTGGCATTGTTCTTCTTGCCGTGCTGATTGGTTTCTTTATGAACAGAAAGTACGTGGCTGATATCAGAAACCGGGAAAAGGTGATGGAAACAGGCACCATCCAGACTAAGGAGATATTGACTGATTTTGAGGCCGGGAGTGGATCATTTTGGGTTGGTGGCAGGCGGATGAATGAGTTTGACCGCTATAACCTGGTAGTAAACAACGTACGCCACAGGGTAGATAAGGAATTATATGACCAATGCGACGAAGGAATGAAAGTGGATCTCTTTTATGCCCCTGAGAGCCGGTTATTGTTGAGTATTGAACTTCATAAACCCAAAAATCATGAAATGTAGAATCAGTAATGTTACATGGAGAATCCTGTTGTTCGCGGCTTTTATTATGGGTACCGTTATCCTGCAGACCACTTGCAGGGATGTGAAGACCATAGATAAAAACCGCGATGAGGCCAATGCGTCAATAACCGATGATGAGTTCAGATTTCTGGAAATGGACATCACACAAATCCAGCAAGGCTATAAGGACGGGTCATTTACCGTGAAAGAGCTCGTGCAGGCCTATATTGATCGTATTGATGCAATTGACAGGCAGGGGCCCGGGTTGCATTCGGTAATAATGGTGAACCCCGATGCCCTAAAGATAGCTGAGCAGCTTGACAAGGAGATAAAAGAGGGAAAGATCAGAGGCCCCATGCATGGTATACCGGTACTACTAAAAGATAACATTGATACCCATGATAAGATGCCCTGTACCGCCGGTTCACGGGCGCTCGCAAAGTCGTTCCCCCTACAGGATGGTTATTTGGTAGTAAAACTAAGGGAGGCCGGAACAGTAATCATAGGTAAGGCCAATCTCAGTGAATGGGCCAATTTCCGTGGAGAACTTTCCTCTAGTGGCTGGAGTGGGGTAGGCGGACAAACAAAAAACCCCTATTATCTTGGAAGGAATCCCTGCGGCTCAAGCTCAGGCTCTGCAGTTGCCGTATCAGCCAATCTCACCATGGTTGCCATAGGCACTGAAACCAACGGTTCCATTGTTTGTCCTTCAAATGCCAATGGTATTGTGGGTATCAAGCCTACAGTTGGTCTAGTAAGCCGCTCAGGAGTCATTCCAATTTCCTTTACTCAGGATACCCCGGGCCCCATGGCCCGCACCGTAAGGGATGCTGCTATTTGTCTGGGTGCCCTTACGGGAATAGATAGTGAAGATCAGTTGACGGCTGCAAGTGAAGGTAAATATTATACTGATTATACTCAGTTCCTGCATGAAAATGCTTTGGAAGGTAAGAGAATTGGTTTCTTGAAAGAACCAATGGGTATAAACTTTAAAGTTGACTCACTGATGTACAAGGCGGTAGAGTATATGAAGAGTAAAGGCGCGATAATAGTGGAAATTGATGCTATTGCTGATCCTCAGGTGGAGAACTACTCGTTTCAGGTTCTGCTGTATGAATATAAGGATGGTCTTAACAAGTACTTCAGGTCGCTGGGTGCCGGTGCTCCTGTTAAAAGCCTGGAGGAGCTGATAGCCTTCAATAAACAGGATTCTGTAGAGATGGATTTTTATAACCAGCGGTATCTTGAGATGGCTCAGGCAAAAGGTGATCTCAACTCTCCTGAATACAAGGAAGTGCTGGCAGGAATGATGAAGGGAATGAGGGAGGATGGAATTGACCGGGTGATGAATCTGCATCAGCTTGATGCCATTGTAGCACCTACCGGATCACCTGCCTGGAATACCGACCATATAAACGGCGATAGTTTCCAACTGGGCAGCTCCTCGCCGGCAGCACTGGCAGGTTATCCCAACATCAGTGTGCCTATGGGCTCAGTTGACGGATTGCCGGTAGGTATCTCCTTTTTTGGAAGAGCCTGGAGTGAACCGGTGCTGATAGGAATAGCCTACGCTTATGAGGTAGGAACAAAACACCGGATAGTACCTCAGTTCAAGGAATAGCAATTCGAAGGGCACATAGAATTAGATTCGGAATAAGAATTAAATGTGGTTGATAATCCTCTCTATGAGAAATTTTAATACATCGTGGAAGTCGGCCGATGGATTGGAAATATTTGCTCAGGGCTGGGAACCTGAAGATATCCCTATAAAAGGAGTGGTTTGCCTGATACATGGTATTGGTGAGCATACCGGCAGGTTTGAGCATGTGGCTAAGGCATTGACCGATGCCGGTTATGTGCTGATGGGTGCCGATTGGCGCGGACATGGACGATCAGCAGGTAAACACGGTCATGTGCCTTCCATGGAAGCCATTTTAAAGGATATTGACAGGGTTTTGGAGGAGGCAAAGCACCGTTATGAAGAAATACCTCTGTTCCTCTATGGACAGAGTCTGGGTGCTATCATGGTTTTATACTATTCGCTGAAGCGCAAACCACTGATCAACGGGATTATTGCTACCAGCCCTGCACTGCATACCTCCCTTGATGAGCAACCTGTAAAGCTAATGGCTGCAAGAATCCTGGGCTCAGTGATACCGGGAATGACACTCCACAGCGGCCTGGTGCCTGAACAATTGTCACGTGATAGTGTTACCGTTCAGGCTTATATTGATGATCCGATGGTACATTATAGACTGTCGCTGGGTTTTGGAAAGAAACTGCTGGAAGCGAGGAGTTGGACGTTGGAACATGCACCGGAACTGGAACTGCCTCTGTTATTGATGCATGGGAAGGCTGATAAAATTGCCTACCCATCAGGGAGTATTGATTTTGCTGCTCCCATAGATGAGAAATGCACCCTGGTATTATGGGATGAAGCATTTCATGAATTGCACAACGAACCGGAGAGAGCAGAGGTTTTTGAAGTTATCATTACCTGGCTGGATAAGTTATTATAAGTTGGTTTGACATACTAAAACATAACAATGTGGAAGTTGTGGAATGAATAACTCAAGCGGCAGAGAAATTGGATGAACTGGAATGGAGTAATGGATTTGGATGAGAAAGAATGAACAGGAGGAAATGTATACACCATTAAACTTTGTAAAATACGCTTTGTTTTGATTATCTTTAGATAGCTTTTTGAGGTCGTGAACCAATCATTTAAACTTAATTATAAATGACATTCCAATGAAAAACAGAATATTGAAAAGCATACCTGTATTCCTGTTGCCGGTAATTTTTCTTTTTCTCTTATCGGCATGTGGTGCACCTGATTCCATACCGGCCACCAAGATGGATTTTATTGGCGTATGGCAGTCGCCATCAGGTTTTCAGATTCAAATAATGGCTCAAGGGAATGCAAATGTATATCAGCCTATTGATAGCCTGCATCCCGACTATGAGAAGTTAAGGTTAAGGAAGGCCAATGAAGTATACAACTTCGGGTTTGAAGTTGAATTTCTGGGTGATACGGCTATCAATATCAAGAAGCCCTACCATAGCGGCAGGCAGTATAGAATTGACAAGAGTCCCTATATGGATGCTGATACCATGAAAATGATTATCAATGGTGTGGTAGTCAAGAAATTTGAGGAAGAATACTTTATGGCCGATTTTTAAAGGAATTGAACCGGCGGTAACATGTATAAGCAAGATACTGTATAAAACATATCAACAATGGAAAACAAAATTCACGATGACCCTATAGAGGTGTATTCCGGCAATGGCTGGCAGGCCGGAATGGTTAAAAGCCTATTGGAGAATGCTGAAATTGAAGCATTCCTGAAAGATGAGATCATGGGTGTGCTTTATCCTTGGTGGTCTGATGCAGGTGCCGCGGGCTCAGTTAAGGTGTTTGTGTCAAAAAATGATTTTGACCGTGCCATGATTGTGGTAAATGATTTCGAGAAGAACATCAATGAAGAGAACGGGGAATCCCGCAATCATGAAGATGAAAAGCCTGATTAATGCAAATTAGATACAATGGAACGATTACTTGAATACAATCCAATACTTCTGGCACTGGCTGCTACCCTGTTTACCTGGTTTCTTACAGCCTTGGGTTCGGGTATGGTGTTCTTCTTCAAGAACATCAACAAGAAGGTGCTTAACTCAATGCTTGGTTTTGCTGCAGGTGTAATGATTGCCGCCAGTTTCTGGTCGCTGCTGAAGCCTGCCATAGAGATGGCTGAAGAGAATGGCGATATACCCTGGATTCCGGCACTTGTTGGCTTCCTGCTCGGTGGCGGTTTCTTACTCCTTATTGACAAAATTCTGCCCCACCTGCACATGGGCCTTGCACGTGATAAGGCTGAAGGGATCAAAACACAGTGGCAACGAAGTGTTCTGTTGGTGCTTGCCATCACACTGCATAATATACCTGAAGGACTGGCTGTTGGCGTAACTTTTGGTGCACTGGCCAATAATCCTGATGTTGGAATGTTGGCAGGTGCCATTGCCCTGGCAATAGGCATTGGATTACAGAATTTCCCTGAAGGGGCGGCAGTCTCCATCCCACTGAGAAGGGAAGGATTTTCCCGGCTAAAAGCTTTTCATTACGGACAAATGTCGGGCATAGTGGAACCCATAGCTGGGGTACTCGGAGCTTTTCTTGTTTTATCAATCAAGCCAATACTGCCTTATGCCTTGTCATTTGCTGCAGGTGCCATGATATTTGTGGTAGTTGAGGAATTGATACCCGAATCGCAGGCAGGCAATGAAACTGACCTGTCGACCATTGGTGCTATGCTGGGCTTTGCAACCATGATGTTGCTTGATGTTTCATTGGGTTAATTGAACCAATAAGTAGTGCGCTGCTGTGCAAATGATTGCATAGGGGAGGTGCAATTATTTAGGAGGGAGGGTTAATAACAGAGCAACAGAGTACTTTAGTAATGGCAAAAAAAAAGGGCAGATATTCTCTGCCCTGAACTTTTTCAATAAGTTGATTATTCAGCCGTTTCGAACGGGAGAACTGATACAAATGATTTGTCGTTTTTCCTAACGCGGAACTGAACAACACCGTCAATGAGTGCAAACAAGGTATGATCCTTGCCCATGCCTACATTGAGGCCCGGGTTGTGCACTGTACCACGCTGACGAATGATGATATTGCCTGCCTGGGCAGCTTGTCCGCCATATATCTTAACGCCAAGTCGTTTTGAGTGTGATTCTCTACCGTTACTCGAACTACCGGCACCTTTTTTATGAGCCATAACTTTTCGTTTTTATCGGTTAATTAATTAGGCGTTAATGGCATTGATCTGTACCCTGGTAAGATACTGCCTGTGGCCATTTTGTTTCTGATATCCTTTTCTCCTCTTCTTCTTGAAGACGAGTACCTTGTCGCCACGTAAATGCGAAAGGATTTTAGCCGTAACGACAGCGCCGGTAACACTCGGCTGCCCAATGGTAACAGCTCCGTCATTGTCTAACAACAGTACGTTGTCAAACTTAACTTCAGAACCTTCTTCACCCTCGAGACGATGCACGAATATCACCTGGTCTTGCATAACTTTATGTTGCTGGCCGGCGATTTCAACGATTGCGTACATTGCTTTATTATTTGATTTAAAGTTGTTTCCCTTTAATAGGGGGTGCAAAATTAAATAATTTTCAACAACTTCCAACACTTTTCATGAAAAATTTTCTCTGCTGCCTTTCTTCTGATTTTAAAATTGTCTCAATTTTTCAAAAATAATCATTTTCTATCGGGCATTTTAATCATATATTTGTCAGCTAAGTGTTTATTATGAAAAAGTATTTCCTTTCTCTTTTAATGATAGGCCTGATCTCCTCTCTTTGTCAGGCACAAGTCAACCGACAGGCTCTCGATGTTACTACCGATGAGGTTCCATTGATTAACTGCAATACATCTTGGAAACAAGCCCACATGGGAGTGTCGGTTAATATGTTGTCAGATGATATTGATTCTGATGGCATTGAGGAAATTATATGCATAGCCGGTTTTCAGATGTTTGAATACGGAAATTACTGGTATGTGCTTGAATATAATCCGTCCGACAGCCTTTACTACCAAACCTTTGTTAGTCGCTACTATGATTATGATGATGGACATATCATGAGCATGGAACTGCTTGATGTAAATCAGGATGGCCGTAAAGAAATTGTGTTTGCATTTGATGGCAAGAGAATTGAAATATACGATGCTGCTTCTCTCTCATTGACCAATACAGTGTATTTACCCTATGACTGGAATAATATCAGTGAAATGCTGATGGGTGATGCGGATAATGATGGGGCCATTGAGCTCATATGCGCCAGTCAGGAGGAGACCTACCTGCTTAATATTGACGACTTTACTGTTGAGGCCACGTTAGGCTTTGGAGCTGTTGAAATTGTCTGTGGCAATGTGGACGCCGACCCTCAGCTTGAATTGGTTTTTTCTTTTGGCGAAGTATTTGAACTCACCCAAAGTGGCCTCGTGTCGCAGTGGATTTATAAAGACTTTATGTATGGTGATGTTCAACTGGCTGATGTTGATGATGATGGTATGGATGAGATTGTTGCAGGATGGGATAGTATATATGTTTACGATGCTGATGTTCAACAACTCAAATGGAAAGCAGAAGCCGAATACAGCCTTGAATCATACCGCATAGCTGATACGGATGATGACGGTACTTTGGAAATAGTTTATTCCACTACTGAGTCATTGGGCCGGTTATATTGCGTTCATGCCGCTAATGGTGAAATAATCTGGCAAAGGAATAACATTGAAGCCAACAGGCTGCTCGTGGCCAATACTGACAATGTACCGGGCAAGGAGTTAATCATTACATCAGGGGCCAATGACACGGGAGCTGATTTTATGACCGTATATGATTTGGATGATTTTACAGAAAAATGGCAAAGCAAGGCCGTTGAAGATCCGTTTACTGATGTTGAAGTGGCCGATGTGGACGATGATGGGGAACTTGAAATTGTTACCCTTACCGAAGCAAGTGCCGATTATTGGGCGGGGGCTATTCTTTCTATTTACAACCTGGCAACCCGCAAGCTTGAATGGCAATGCGGCGACCAGTTCTTCCAGGGCGTCAACCACAGATTATCAGATATACTGGTTTGTGACTATGATAATGATGACTCTACTGAAATTATAATCCCGGCCGGATATAACGGTGCCAGATTGTACATAATTGACGGGGCAACGCACACCATTGAGCATGATCAGACTTACTACCCTGATCCAAAACCTATACACGACATAGAATTTATGGATATTAACGGCGATGGACAGAAGGAATTTGTTGCCGCTGCGCAGTCGTATGTATATATCATTAATCCTGCTGACTTCTCACTTACATGGACCTCACCGGCCATACCGTGGAATTATGACTATGTTACTGTTAAATTTCTAACAGGTAATACTGACCTTGACCCAAACCCTGAGATTGTTGTACTAAACAAAAACATAAGTGTTATTGATCCGATTACAAATGAAATCTGGAGCACCGAAGGCTATAATTATACATCCTTTTGCCTGTATGATTACAATGATGATGGACTTGATGATATTATTGCAGGTGACGAGGATGGCAAAATAGAAGTCATTAATGGCGTTACCCATGAGATAACCGGGCTGATTGACATGAATGTCCAGTTTGCACATATTGGAGGAATAAACATTACGCACCGTGATTTTAACAATATGCCCATAATGATCTTCACATTTGAAGGCGCCGTTTACTTCTGGGATTTTCATGAAGCTATGCTGAAATCAGAAAAAATAAGTTTGGCAGGGCAGGAGGAGATACTATTAACAGATTATAACAACGACGGCCGTAATGAACTCTTTGTTGCTTCAACCTGTCAGGTGGCTGAATTCAGCTATGACTGCTATAAATGCCTGGGATTTAAAGTAAACAAGTACTCTGAGAATTATTTCTGCACTGAAACAGGGAGCATCATTCTTGAAGCTGAAGGAGGTATGATGCCATACTCATACAATTGGGGATCGGGCGCAGGCCCCATCAATGAAATGCACAATCTGTTACCGGGTGTTTATTCAATTGAAGTGAATGATAACCAGGGATGTTCCGTACAGATGGATGTCACCCTTAACCATTATGATATGGGAATCTGGGATATAGAAACGATTCCTGATTTTAGCAATACTCCACAGTGTGAAGGCAAAGCCCGGATTATATTAAATGGAGGCACCCCTCCATTCAGCTATTTTGAAGGGACTGAGCAACTTAGTGTATCAGGTGGGTATATCACCGGTCTATGTGCCGGTGAACACACCATTAAAGCCGTTGACAAGGATGGCTGTGAGAAGTTGGTAACACTTGTTATAGATGCCATTGTGGGTATGGATGAAAAGAATGAAATGACCATGAAGTTATATCCTGTGCCGGCAAGTGACAAGGTAGTCATTGAATTATCAGGGATCCCGCAAGGAAGGCTTACCGCCCGGATCTATTCACTGCAGGGCGTTTCATTGCTTGAATCAACCATAGCAGATAAACGCACAGAGCTCAACATTTCAGCATTTGCTGAAGGAATCTATATTCTGGCACTGGATTCCGAAAAGGGAAGAGTTGTCAGGAAACTGATTATTACCGTAGGAGTGGAAAACTAAACAACAGCATCAATGGATGCCGGCATACGCACCATTGCTGAATTACCCAAAACCGGTTTATAGGTTATGACTTCTTTTTGCGAACAATTTTGCTACTCCGGCTGATGTGGTATTAACCAGCAACACACCAGCAATAACAAGGGCCACAAAGAGTACAAAGCCCGGTTTAAAGCGTTCGCCATCAGTTATACCCCACAGCAGGGCAATAATGGGAATGAAATAAGTAACCGATGATGCGAATACAGCGCCGGTAATTTGAATCAGCTTATTGAAAAGCATGAGGGCTATACCTGTACCCACGATGGCAAGAATGGAAACATACCCCAAGCCGGCATATGCATGCGGATGGCTCTCCATGGAATGAATAAACGGAGTAAATGCAAACAGATAAACGGCTGTAGCCGGCCCGATGGTAAAGAATGCCATTGAAGTTATGGTAACCGGATGGAAGCTATGCAGAAAAGCCTTGATAACATTCACGTTCAGGGCATAGCAAACGGCCGCAATCACAATAAGCAGGGCATAGCCAAGGTTAAAGGAGAAATTGCCCGATCCACTCACGCTAACAAGTCCCGCTGCACCCATCAGCCCGAGTATCACCCCGGCAATGTTGAACCAACGCGGTTTAAGTTTAAAAAAAGCCATTCCGGCAATAAGCGTGAAGAGAGGTGTAAGTGAATTAAGGATACCGGCAAGTGAGCTGTCAATCCCCTTTTGAGCAGCCGCGAAAAGGAATGCAGGGGCCAGGCTGCCTACCACCCCAACCACGGTGAAAAGTATCCAGTGAATGGCTTTGAAGCCTTTGAGTCGCTTAAGCGCGAAAGGCAACAGGAAAAGCCATGTGATCACTACCCTGAGAGCCCCCACCTCAGCCGGTGTAAATGTTTCGAGACCCCGTTTAATAAGGATGAATGAACTACCCCATGTAAGTGCAAGTATCAGGAGAATCAGGTACGGCAACCAGCTTTTTTTACCCATAAAAAGAAATTGGAAAAGAAATGCAAAAATAAGTAAACAAAGAACAGCCAATAAAGGTAAATGATTAGTAACCTAATGTTTCAATTGCAATAGCACAATAGAGATTCCTTTTTCTCACCTCCAGTACAGGTCCAGTACAGCTCCAGTACAGCTCTTGTTATTTGCAGCAATTACTGGAGTTATACTGGAGTTAAACTGGAGATGAACTGGAGTTGAGCAAACCCAAACATTAACCTTAACCAATAGGATCGGGCCTCAGGCGATTTCACCCCAAAGATGACACCGATACACGAAGGCGTGGTGTGCAGGTGAGGTAGAGACGTCATGTATGGCATCTCGAACGACGCTTACCCCCATCGTTACCCATATGTCGCCCCTCTGGGGCTGGGAATATGTCGCCCCTCTGGGGCTTCTGGTTGAATGCCGTAGGCTTTGAACAACTATTGAACCTCACCCCTTAATCCAACCCCACCTCGATGCAGTTC
>CALCQV010000116.1 GCA_937894795.1 uncultured Bacteroidales bacterium | reverse complement strand
AGAGGTGGTCTGGGTAATGATCATTTTAAAAGTGCTACACATCAAACTCCCCGTTACGCGCAACCGGGTGAACCGGGTCAGGAAGTATGGAAAATTCTGGAGCTAAAAATACTTGCCGATGTAGGACTTATTGGATTTCCCAATGCCGGTAAATCTACACTGTTAGCTTCTCTCTCTGCTGCTAAACCTGAAATTGCCGATTATCCCTTTACCACTCTTCGGCCTAACCTTGGCATTGTGGCCTGGCGTGATGATCGTTCATTCATAATGGCCGATATTCCGGGTATTATAGAAGGTGCTTCTGAAGGCAAAGGATTAGGCATCAGGTTTCTCAAACATATAGAGCGTAACTCCGTATTGCTTTTTATGGTGCCTGCCAATACCGGTAATATTCGTAAGGAGTTTGAAATCCTTCTCAATGAACTGAATGAGTTCAACCCTGAATTGATGGATAAACAGCGCATACTGGCCATTACCAAGTGTGATTTGTTGGATGAACAGGCATTGGCTAAGCTTAGGAAACGTAAAATGCCTGATGTCCCAACAGTTTTTATATCTTCGCATACAGGCTTAAATCTGATGCAACTCAAGGATATGATTATGATGGCTCTTTCAAATTCTTATTGATTATCAGTTTCTTAAAGGTGCATCCCGGCTGATTTGTATTTACTGTTAACTTCGGTGGTTATATTTAATTAATCAAGAATATTTTGGAACAGATACTTCAACAATCGTTCAATGCCCTGCAAAATCTTGACCGGCAGATATTTCTGTTTATCAATGGTCATTTCAATTCCTTTTTCGATTTTGTAATGTACTGGTTGAGTGATAAACTGATATGGGCACCTCTTTACGTTGTATTGTTGGTAATGATGTATTACACGTATCGTAAAGCATTCTGGGTCATTCTGTTGCTCATTATCCTTTTGGTAACGCTCACTGATCAGATTTCGGTAGTGCTTTTCAAGGATGTGTTCCAGCGGTTAAGGCCTTGTCACGAACCTGAATTGGAAGGTATGGTCAGGATATTGAACGGACATTGCGGAGGTTCATACGGTTTTATCTCCTCTCACGCCTGTAATACCTTTGGTGTGGCTGTGTTTGCCGGTTCCGTTCTTAAAATTAAGTACCGGTGGATGCTTCCTGCCCTGCTTGTTTGGGCGGCTGCTATATCATACAGCCGCGTCTATCTTGGTGTGCATTATCCGGGTGATATTTTTGTTGGTGCTTTTGTTGGTGCATTCATAGGCTGGCTGGTTGTGGGCCTTTTCAGGTACATTCAACCACGTTTAAAAGTTAGGAAGTCTGATGCTTTATAGTTGCATTCAATTATTTAGTTTTCTGCTGTTTACGGGCCCGGCAGATGAGTGTTGTAGTTTATATTGGTAATATATGATCCCGTTTAACGTTAAATATTATAGGTTATAATCAAATAAAAATACTTCGGGCCATGAGTTTTATTATCCGACTTATATTATCAACCATGGCGGTGATAGTCTCGGCTTATATATTGCCGGGCGTTGCTGTCGATTCATTTACGACTGCCATTTTAGCAGCTTTGATTATTTCACTGCTTAATGTTCTGGTTAAACCAATCCTGATCATTCTTACAATTCCCTTTACCATTCTCACCCTTGGCCTATTCCTGCTGGTAATCAATGCCATAATAATATTGTTGGCATCATCGGTAATTGCCGGTTTTACGGTTGATGGTTTCTGGTACGCCCTACTGTTCAGTATAGTACTCTCCATAGTGAATTCCCTGTTGAGCGGAAATACTCAGTAGTGATGCTATTTTCAAGGTTCTTTACTACATTAGCATTTTAAAAATTATATCGGTTTATGAAGGCTCGTATTATTGAGGACAAAAGTACCATGGAGGCTGTTATAGCAGCTTGTGATGTGTGTTTTGTGGGAATGGTTGACCAACAGGGCATGCCCTATAACCTTCCCTTTAATTTTGGCTATTGTGATGGCATATTCTATATTCATTCAGGGCCTGAGGGACGAAAGATAGATGTACTGCATAATAATCCGAATGTTTGTATTGTTATGAGTACTGGCCACCAAATGTATAATCAGTCGGAAAGTGTGGCTTGCAGTTACGGAATGAAGTACAAGAGTGTGATGATAAGAGGGAAAGTTGAATTTTTAAATGATTTGGATGAAAAAGCAAAGGCTCTGAATGTGATCATGGGCCAATATACTGACAGGAAGGATTTTTCATACAATACTCCGGCATTGAAGAATGTGCAGGTTATGCGCATTGTTCCTGAAAAAATTGATTGCAAGTACTTTGGTTATTAGTAATCAGTGAACCAAAAATTGAACTCATCAGGCTTTGACCTAGTATTCGCTGAGGTCAAAGGAGAATATCATCGAGAAATTCCAGGTTTCCAAATCCATTAAATATGCTGATCTGATGCCTGCACTTACAGGCGCCGGCAGGGAGAGAATATGGAAATCAGCAATTACATCTGCACCTGCTAAGCGGAACTGGGTTTTGTTATCTCCCATTCCTTGGGTATGATCATAGAATAGAGCCCCCCTGAGTCGTTTAAGGTAAAATGCCGTGCCGATATTGAAATCAGGATAAAGTAGCGGCATGCTATACGACGGTCGTATTCTTATTAATTTCTCAGGCATGGCTGAATGGTAACCTGACGGGATGCTTAAATCGCCTGCAAACCTGTAACCATCGGCTGATTTGTTCGTTTCCTGATATCCCGCATAGAGCTGAACAGAGTGATTTTTTATAATTCCCGGTAAATAGATTCTTGACTGCGCTGACAATAGTTCACCTGCCCTGAAATCGCCGTATGGTGAGTTTTTGTAATGCAAGTCGACTATTAGTCCTGTCGGGGGAGCCAGATCGCGGTATGCTTCTTTATGCAGTGCGAATGCATAAATGCGAAAACCAAGAGCACCAATATTACCCTCCCTGAAGTTATGGGGTGTTGAAGCGTTGTGTGTGACGTTTATCAGCTGGTGTGATGCTTCCACGATGGTTCCTATGTTGTATTTCCCGGTCAGGGCACTCAATTGCTGCCTGATATTCATTTCCCACGAAGTCTCTTTCCATGTAAAACGGGTGGCTGAGTCCCCAGATCCGGTATATGCTGGCCTGTTCCCATAGGAGAATGATGTATTGATTTCAGGGAACCAGCCGCGCCAGCTTACATCAGCTCTCCATTGACCTGTCTCTTCAGAGGTATTGTAATCGTATCCTGTCGTAAGAAATAAAGTACTAAGCAGGTTCTGACTCATCACTGATGCGCCCGGACGGAACGACTGGTCGTTGATATCTATGTATGCAGGAGCCCAACTGTGAAAGTGGAACAGATGCCCTGCTTTTGCATAGTCATCAATACTTAAATTGTCATCCGGCTCAACGGCTTCTCCTGTCAAAAGTTCCTGTTCCTCCAGTTTGTCGGCTAATGGCCACTGATTGTTATGTTTGAATTCAATGCTCCGGTTTATGAAATCAGCCTGGCCGGTTTCAGCTATGCGATACCCATCAGCAGTGTACTTTGACAGCAGAAGCTTTTGATTGGCAGTTTCGCGACCCAAATATGCATATCCTGTTCCATAACGTGAGTTTGTCAATACCGTTAACTGACCGGTAACTAAATCAAGCCAGCATATTTCACTGCGTTCCTGCACATCCATGCTGAACAGTATGCCTTTACCTGAATAGGAGGGATTTGAGATTTCGTCTGTAACTACCGGGGTGATATACAAAAAGGTAGAATCCAGTAAATTGAACAGGGCTAATTGTTTCCCTGAACTGCCGGTTAAAACACATACCACTTCTTTACCATCGGGTGACCATGAGGGAGAGCTTGGAAAGAGATTCTCAGGTGTTGGCATCTGCAGGGTAGTCGTCCCTTCCATATCAAGGAAAGTAAGATAGTGACTGCCTGTTTCACCGGTTTCAGATGTTACCAGAAGTTTATTGTCGGGCGACACTTCAGGGGCAAAGAGTCTTTGCCGGGTTTTTATTCTTTTTACTTCGCCAGTTTCGGGATTCAACAATAGTATATTACTGTACCCACGGTTCTGCCACCTTACATGAGGTCGGCGTTCCACCCAACATAGCAAAGAGCCATTAAATGATATTTCATCGTCAAAAAGATAACCCGGGGTGAAAAGGATATTCTCTTTTCCCGGTTTGTTGATGTAAACAAACCGGGCGATATCAGATAACGACTTTTTAAGGGCAATATATCCCTCTTTATAATAAAACGGGTATGTATAGTCTGTATATAGTCGGGGTGGGGTCAGTGCGACAGTTTTCAGGTTTTCGGGCGACGGTGAGGTTGACCACAGACTACTGAGCCGTCTCATCGATTCAGCATATAAACCTTTCTTGTTAGTGCCTGAAACCAAGCGTATCCCTTTACTGAAGGGATTAAGGGTATATGGTTTTTTTCCGGTTCTGTCAATTGCCCGTTCCCAGATATTGCTGCCGTACTTTTCACGTGCCGTGGCAACAATATGATAGCCAAGCTCATATTCATTCGGTATAAAGTCCTTGTATGAACCAAGCACTGCCTTTGAGTAACTCCATGCTCCCTTCTCCATTAATTGGGTTCTCAGGGGCATAGCAAAATTGGCTACTCTGCCGCGCCCTGTTTTTGTAAGGGCTGTTTCCGTGGCAACGGCATCGCCTTCCATGAACCACGGTGGAACGAACATGCCGATTATTGCGGGTGCTGCCTGTTGACCAAGAAGTACTGATAATGCCTTTGTGAAGCCCTGATTTACTTTTGAAATCTGGGCTATATGCCTGAATTCATGTAATACCAGCTGTTCCATCCACGTCTGGGGGTATATGTCCTGCGGTGGAATAGTAAGAAATTCCAGACGCCGGGGTGCCCATACCGTGTAGGCATTTGAATAGATGTTTCCGGTATGCATCACTACCGGTGTATGCGGGGGTTTGACATTTAAAGACTGTGAAACAGGTATGCGCCATTTCTCAAAGAGAAAGGCGGCTCTTTTGGCATTTGTTTCATAGTAGTTGGGGTATATGATGCTGAAATTCTCCGTTCTGATCTGTTTCCACTTGATTCCGGCCGGCTCCTGCCCAATATCATAATATTGCGCCGACAAGTCGGCAGTACCGGCCAGAAGTAAAAATATAAGCAAACAGAGATGTCGCTTCATTCCGTAAAAATAAGACAGAATACTGAATAACACGTCATGAAATAAATTGTCGCAACAAATCCTGAAAAAGGCACTTTCATTCAAATACCGGTTGCCGGCAGGATTGGCGCAATAATGCTATTCCACTGAATCTCTGAATGCATTCCATTCAGGGGTGTCGGGTAGGGGAGCTATGATTTCGAGGAGCTTTCCACCAACCGGATGTGCAAACCGCAGTCTGAAGGCGTGCAGGCAGATAGAGCCGTCCTTGTTTGAACGACGGGCGCCATATTTAACATCACCCCTGATAACAAGGCCTATGGCTGATAGCTGAGCCCTTATTTGATGATGCCTGCCGGTATGCAGATCTATTTCCAGAAGGTGAAGAGTTTTGCCTGATGCAATATGCCTGTATGAGAGATCAGCCTGCTTGCTGTTGGTGGTGCCTGCACTAACAACGAATGATTTATTTGAGGCTTCGTTCTTTTTTAGGAAATGGGTAAGATGCTGTTCAGCCAATGGAGGTTTCTGCTCGGTAATGGCGAGATAGGTCTTCTCAAACTCACGACTCTTAACAAGTTGTGTCATTCGAGTCAGGGCTTTTGAGGTTTTGGCAAATATAAGCGCCCCGCTAACAGGTCGGTCAATGCGATGCACCAGTCCAAGAAAAACATCACCCGGTTTATTGTATTTTTCCTTGATGTAGAGTTTAATAATATCAATCAGTGATGCATCGCCGGTTTTATCGCCCTGAACGATCTCACCCGCCTTCTTGTTGATGATAAGCAAATGATTGTCCTCATAAAGGACCCGGCTACTCTCCATAATCGGGATGCCTAGTATTGTTCTTTCTCGTTAGGGAAATCAACCATCTTTACATCGTTGATATATGATTTCACCGAGTTTTGAATCTGGGTGCTCAAATCATTGTACCTGCGAAGGAAACGAGGTGAAAATTCCTGGGTTATACCCAACATATCGTGTAAAACAAGCACTTGTCCGTCCACTCCCGGGCCGGCTCCTATACCAATGATTGGTATTTTCAATTCAGATGCTACCCTGGTGCCAAGTTTGGCAGGTATCTTTTCAAGTACAATGCTGAAACAACCAACCTCTTCAAGTAAATGAGCATCGTCAATCAGCTTGTTGGCTTCAGCTTCTTCTGTTGCCCTGACCACATAAGTGCCAAACTTATGTATGGACTGTGGGGTAAGGCCCAGATGACCCATTACCGGAATGCCGGCTGATAAGATGCGCTGTACCGATTCAAGGATCTCTTTGCCACCTTCAATCTTGACAGCATCAGCACCGGTTTCTTTCATTATCCTGATTGCCGAGGTTAAAGCTTCTTTCGAATTGCCCTGATATGTACCAAATGGCAGGTCAACTACAACCAGTGCTCTTTTTACGGCCCTGACTACCGAAACACCATGATATATCATTTCATTCAGGGTTATTGGTAGTGTAGAGGTATGTCCCGCCATTACATTGGATGCAGAATCTCCGACAAGAACAACATCAATGCCACCCTGATCCAGTAAGCGCCCCATGGAAAAATCGTATGCTGTAAGCATAGCAATCTTCTCATTCTTGTTTTTCATCTCCTGTAAAACATGGGTTGTTACTTTTGAGACACCTGCAAATTTTGAAGCCTTGAATTCCATGATTGGATTTTTTAATTACAATGACATTTATTAATCAATCAGAATGCAAAACTACAAAAAGAAGTCATAGAGGCTCTTGAAAAAGGGAAAGTATATCACTTTATAATTTATTACCTCCTATGATACCTGAATTAAGATTAAAAGTAGGAAATGACCTGCTGCAACCAGACTCCATTAAGGTTCCATTTTTGTCAACTCCAGTACAACTCCAGTACAACTCCAGTACAACTCCAGTAAATATAGGTAATTACTGGACCTGCACTGGAGTTGTACTGGAGTTGTACTGGAGTTGAGCCAAATAAATCCTTATCCGGACTCATTTTACCGTCCATTTTTCCTTGCCTGGTAACCTGTCCCGATTCATTTGCAAATGGCATTCATCAGTCATGTTACAGATCAAAAAGCGTTTATAATACAAAAGCTTTTTAAAGCACTGTTGAAATTATCTGTACATTTGCACTTCTGTCAGATTAAAGTCATTAAATCTCAAATGCATATCCGAATGAAAAGGCTGAAATTATCACTTGTAACGCTAATTATTATAAGCACTGCCACCATCTTTACTTCCTGTGAAACAGATATTGATGTTACAGCTGAATGGAAAGACATTACCGTAGCATATGGCATACTTAACCAAAATGATACGGCACATTACCTGAAGATCAACAAGGCATTTCTTGGCGATGGCAATTCGCTTGTTTATGCTCAGAATGCCGATTCCTCAAGCTATTTTAACAATCTTGAAGTAACGCTTACTGAGGTTGCACTTAACGGCAGCACCAGGGTGGTCAATTTCGACACGGTACATATCGCCAATAAGGATGAAGGGGTATTCTATGCACCAAAACAGGTTGTTTATAAGTCTGACTTTAAAGTTCCCACAAATCTGAAAGACCAGAATTACAGATATGATCTCAGGATACTCAACAAGATTACCGGTAAAGAGGTGACTTCCAGCACCTATCTGGTTAAGGATTTTGACATTACTACACCGCGATACGGTCAGCCTACCATTGATTTTCTTAGCGACGACAATCTCACGGTTAAGTGGAGAACAGCCAAAGATGGACGTCGTTATGATGTGTTTATCAGGTTCTGGTTCCAGGAAGTATTCAATACCACTGACACCACCGACAGATATATTGACTGGAAGCTGGGTTCTGCTAAATCGAAAACTCTCAATGGTGGCGAAGAAATGGTACTGCTATACCAGCCTACAGCATTGTATGATATCTGCAAGAGTCTTATTCCCCATAAGGATGGTCGCGAAGATGAGGTTACTGCAAGGCTTACCAATAAGGTTGAATATACCATTATTGCATCAGGCGATGCCCTTAACACTTACCTGGAAGTGAATGGCCCATCATCAGGCATTTCGCAGGACAGGCCGGAATATTCGAATATTGATAATGGACTCGGCTTGTTTTCATGCAGATACAATAAATTTATCTCTATAGCCGTAGGAGCACAAACGGAAGCCCGGTTCATTGAAATGGGCACTCTCAAGTTTGTTGACAAGCTGGGGAATTAAAAGTATGACGAAATGTCAGTTGACTGACACAAAGATAAAAACACTAAAGACCGGCATTTTTGTCGGTCTTTTTGTTAATCCCTTTATTGGCAATGGTTTCAGAAGTTTTTGAGTCAGTTTCCGGCAATTTTTTATTGACTGATTGCTCTCATTGGCATAATCATTGGGTAAGGAGTTGTCAAACAATGAACAACATTTAAATAAATAAGAGATATGGGTAAAATAATAGGAATTGACCTCGGCACTACCAACTCGTGTGTATCAGTAATGGAAGGGAATGAACCGGTGGTAATTCCCAATAGCGAAGGAAGGCGTACTACACCTTCAATAGTTGCATTTACCAGCAATGGTGAAAGGAAAGTGGGTGATCCTGCTAAACGTCAGGCCATTACCAATCCTGAGCATACTATCTTTTCAATCAAGCGATTCATGGGTGAAACCTTTGACCGCGTTACAAAAGAAACTGGTAGGGTGCCATATAAGGTAGTTAAAGGCGAAAACAACACCCCAAGGGTAAAAATTGACGACCGTACATATACGCCGCAGGAAATCTCGGCAATGGTGCTTCAGAAAATGAAGAAAACAGCTGAAGACTACCTCGGACAGACTGTTACTGAGGCGGTAATAACCGTGCCTGCCTATTTCAGTGATTCACAGCGTCAGGCTACCAAGGAAGCAGGCGAAATTGCAGGACTTACAGTGAAAAGAATTATCAATGAGCCTACTGCTGCTGCATTGGCTTATGGCCTGGATAAAAAGAACCACGATATTAAAGTGGCTGTCTTTGACCTTGGTGGTGGTACTTTTGATATATCCATCCTAGAACTTGGCGATGGTGTGTTTGAAGTAAAATCAACCAATGGTGATACTCACCTTGGTGGGGATGACTTTGACCATAAGATTATTGACTGGCTGGCTGAGGAATTCCAGAATGATGAAGGTATTGACCTTCGTAAGGATCCAATGGCACTTCAGCGCTTGAAAGAGGCTGCAGAAAAGGCTAAAATTGAATTGTCGAGCTCTACCTCTACAGAAATCAACCTGCCTTACATTATGCCGGTGGATGGTATTCCAAAACACCTTGTACGTACTCTTACCCGTGCTAAGTTTGAACAACTCAATGACCAGCTTATCCGCTCAACCATTGAGCCTTGTAAATTGGCTCTGAAAGATGCAGGACTTACCGTAAATGACATTAACGAAGTTATTCTTGTTGGTGGTTCAACACGTATACCTGCCATCCAGAAAATAGTGGAAGAGTTCTTCGGCAAGACCCCATCTAAGGGTGTTAATCCCGACGAGGTGGTTGCCATTGGTGCTGCCATCCAGGGTGGTGTACTTACCGGTGAAGTAAAGGATGTACTGTTGCTTGATGTTACTCCTTTGTCATTAGGTATTGAAACACTGGGTGGTGTTATGACCCGGTTGATTGAATCAAATACAACCATTCCGACTAAAAAATCAGAAACATTCTCCACTGCCAGTGATTCACAGCCTTCGGTTGAAATCCACATTCTCCAGGGAGAACGTTCAATGGCTCGTGATAATAAGAGCATAGGCCGTTTCCATCTTGATGGAATTCCACCGGCACCCAGAGGCGTACCTCAGATTGAAGTGACCTTTGATATTGATGCCAATGGTATTCTGCACGTTTCAGCTAAAGACAAGGGAACCGGCAAATCACAACAGATTAGAATTGAAGCATCGTCAGGCTTGTCGGATGCTGATATAAAACGAATGAAAGATGAAGCAACCGCTAATGCTGAGTCCGACAGGAAAGCCAAAGAGGAAATCGATAAACTGAACAGTGCCGATGGAATGATATTCCAGACCGAGAAACAGCTTAAAGAGTTTGGTGATAAGATTCCCGGCGATAAGAAAGCTCCTATTGAGAAAGCACTTGCTGACTTAAAGGAAGCCCATAAGAACAAAGATATCAGCGCTCTCGATACAGCATTGGCTACATTGAACAGTGCCTGGCAGGCAGCCAGTGAGGATATCTACAAGGCAACACAGGATCAGGGTAATACCCAACCCGGACAGGGGCAAACCCCTCCACAGGATGAGCAGCCTAAAGGTGCTGATTCAGAAGTGACTGATGTTGATTTTGAAGAAGTGAAATAACCAGGCTCTCTTTAAAGATTAGCACGAAATTTGTATAATGACAGAGGTGGGAAAATCCCACCTCTGTTCTTTTAGTGTGAATGGCCTGTTGTTGTTGTTCGCTTTATTTGCCTTACCAATGACTAAAAAATGGTGAATGATAAAAACAGCTTATATTTGTTGTATTACTAAAAAGTATATAATGAGTGTGCGAAATACCCTGATATTACTGTTGTTAATTCTTTGTGCCGGCATGCCTTTTAGCTCAGCAGCACAAAAGAAGAAGCCTGTAAGAGTTGAGATACCTGTTAAAGATGATACTGAGTTATACAAGGTTGTACCATGTGATGAAAACGGGTGTGCCATACTCTTCCTCAGCAGTGAGAACAGCAAAGACGGTCAAATGATATGGGTGACCTCATTCCTTGATAATAAGCTCAAAGAAAAGCGCCGCTATAACTTTGAACTTCCCCGTGGATTTATACTTGAGGAAGCCCTGTACAAAAATGACCGCTTGCTGGCATTCTTTTATACAAAGCGTGCGTCGGCTGATACAAACTTCTATCTGGTCGACTTCAATTTGCGCGACAGTATGATGATTCAGATGAATTACCCCGTACCCGGCAGGGCAGGCTTATCACATTTTGCCATTTCAGATGAATATGCCATTGCAGGTATCAATACACGCGACGACAGGTCAGTGATACTGCAGTACAACCTGGGGAGCAAAAGCATCAATATTGTATCGCCGGGTATCTCAAACAAAACGGTAATAGAGTCGGCCGGCGTTAATAAGCTTACCGGTGGCTTCTCATTGATATTGCGAACCACACAAACCGCTAGAAAAAGAGATTATTACGTTGTGAAATTCACCAGAAATGGAGAGCCTTACTATACCCATTTATTGAGCAAGTTCCAGGATTTGTTGATCAACAATGCATTTATGCATGAAATCAACAAACAGTCGGATATAATAATTGGTTCGTACGGCACCAGCAGTCGTACCCGTAATTTTGGCGGTGAAGAGATGATTGGTGTGGCATCAACCGGCTTTTTCTCTATTGTAATAAATGAAAACCAGGAGGAGATAGTGCATACGTATGATTTCACAGAATTCGATAAATTCTATCGATACCTCCGAAGGCCAAATGATATAGCGCCACGCCGTACCTTACTCAGACGTGAACGCCCGTCACGTGACCTATCCACGGACCATAACCTGCTATCGCATGAGATAATCAGGTACAATGATGAATTCATCTTCATGGCCGAAGCCTATTACCCTGAGTATCGTATCATCACCACCATGGTGTATGATTATTATGGGCGTCCTTATCCTTCCACCTATACCGTATTTGAAGGCTACCGCTATCTTACCACCTTTATTGCCGGCTTTGACAACACCGGTGAACTGAAATGGAATAACGACCTTGAGCTGACAAATACCCTCACTCAAAGTCTGCGTGAAAGGGTAACCCCTCATTTTGTTGATACTACAGGTATCATGCTTTCGTATGTTGACAACGACAGGATTGCCTATAAGATTATAGACAAAGGAAAGAACCTTACCAATGTGTCGTACTCAAAGGTTGATCCATTGCATTTGCACGATAAAGTGCAGAAAGAATCAAACAGTTATATACTCCCATGGTATAAGGATTATTTCCTCATTCATGGGTATCAGACTATAAGGAATTCGTATAGTTCAGAAAAGGCTAAGAGTGTTTTCTATTTGTCGAAAATGGCTTTCAGGCTCTAGCAGGGTGGACCTGATAATTCTCTAAAATACTTGCAATTATATTCATCAGGACAAGGCGCCAAGATGATGAATTTCCAATAGAATAGTTTGTTGCCGGATGCCGGCACAATTATATGATTTATTTCCATCATAATTGTTTTTCAGTTGTTTTATTGATAACCTAAATCATCTATATACAAGATATATTTGCATATACTGTATTAATGTTGTAATTTAGTGGTCTGAATGTTCAATCTAAATCACTTGCTAATGAAAGTAAAACTTTACATTTCATCGTTATCCGTTTTGCTTCTTTTCTGGTCGGCCACCTTGTTTTCGCAAACGGTGACTGTTGAAAAGGTAAAAACGCCGATAGGATTTGACATTTCCCCAAAGCTCATTGATTTAGAACCAATTAAGCCGGGTTATATTGACAGGAGCTGGAAAGAAAAAGTAATTCCCAACAAGGATGGATTCCTTGAAGAATTTAAAGTAGATGCGGCTTGGACAGGCCCTGACCCCGTACTTCAGGATCAGGAAACCGGCTCAAGGGCGGCAGCCACCATTATTGAAAACTTCAATGGAATGCTCAATGAAAGTGGAGCTGCTCCACCCGATACCGATGGCGATGTTGGCCCGAATCATTATATGCAGATGGTTAACCTCTCATTCCAGATTTTTGACAAGAGCGGGAACTCATTGTACGGGCCGGCATTAAGCAGCACACTGTGGAGTGGATTTACCGGACCATGGACAGGTACAAACGATGGGGACCCCATAGTACTTTATGATGAATATGCCGACAGATGGATTGCCACCCAGTTCTCACTGCCTAATTATCCGGCAGGACCATTTTATGAACTGGTTGCTGTTTCAACTACCCCTGATCCAACAGGTACCTGGTACAGGTATGCCTATGAATTTGCCAATATGCCCGACTACCCGAAGTTTGGTATCTGGCCTGATGGTTATTACTTCACTGTTAACCAGTTTGCATCACGAAGACTGACTTTTGCCGGGGCAGCTGTTTGTGTACTTGACCGTACGGCCATGATAAGTGGAGACCCCAATGCACGAATGCAGTTCTTCAACCTGGGCACATCCTATGGTAGTCTGCTGCCTGCAGATATTGACGGTGTAACTTTACCGCCTGCCGGTACACCCAATTATCTGGCTAATCTTGGCACTAACTCACTTCGCATCTGGAAGGCTGATATTGACTGGGTGAACACAAATAATTCAAGCGTACAACTTATTAATACACTGACAACACAGTCGTATTCATACAGTGGCATCACTATAAACCAGCCCGGAACATCACAAACCCTTGATCCACTGGCATCAAGGCTAATGTACAGGTTGCAATATCGGAAATTTAGCAATTATGAAGTGATGCTTACCAACCATTCGGTTAATGCAAATGGCGCGGGTCAGGCTGGTGTTCGCTGGTATGAACTGAGGAATTCAGGCAACGGCTGGTCAATTTATCAGCAAGGTACCTATGCTCCTGCCGATGGGAATGACCGTTGGATGGGCAGTATTGCTATGAATGACAATGGTGATATAGCCCTGGGATATTCTGTATCTAGCTCCTCAACCTATCCTTCAGTTCGGTTTACCGGCCAAACACAGGCAAATTCAGGATCAGGTGTCATGGATATTACTGAAGGCACCATTCATGCCGGGAATAAATCACAAACGGGTGTCAACCGCTGGGGAGATTACTCCATGATGTCAGTAGATCCCTCTGATGGCACTACCTTCTGGTATACCAATGAGTATTCAAACGGTGGTTGGAACTGGAAGACAAAAATTGCCTCCTTCACCTTTGATTCTCCGGCTCCGGGTCAAGCCCCTGTTGCCAATTTTTCAGGCTCTCCAACAACAATACCGGTAGGAGGGACCGTGGCATTCAGTGATCTGTCGACCAACCTGCCAACCTCATGGGCTTGGTCATTTGCGGGTGGCAATCCGGCAACCAGCACTGACAAGAATCCAACAGTTACCTACAGTACAGCCGGTACTTATACAGTAACACTAACTGTTTCAAATGCCACTGGTAGTGATACAAAAACGGTTAATGGTTATATTACTGTCAATGCTGTGCCAGCCAACTACTGCGATTCACATAGCAACAGCTTTGACAGAAATATAACCATTAACCGTTTTTGTATCACTACC
>CALCQV010000115.1 GCA_937894795.1 uncultured Bacteroidales bacterium | reverse complement strand
TTAATCCGAGGGTGTTTGATCTATGGGTTTTCAGGCTGAGAGCCAATGCATTGGGACGATAATTCACCTTCTCGGCATATTCCTTGACAATACGCTTTGTTTCAGTACTTATGTCAGGGTTGTCTTTTAGAGCCCGCGAAACGGTAGATGGTGATATTCCGAGAGCCCTGGCAATATCGTTTATTGAGATAAGGGTTGATTTCATAATGACAAGTTACACCTGTTGGTGCTTTAACAAGCTAAGATAGTATTTAAGTAAATACACGCAAGTAATTTTAAGCAATGGAATGTTCAAATCGGACAGTAATCCTGACGAAGAATCGAATAGAAATTAGTTTTTTTTAGTTTGAATTGATATTGCAATCGATTGCATAAATTTTTTTCGAAAAAAAGGCGTAATATCAAGGAAAACTGATGGTTATTAATTAATAATTTCTTAACATTGTAGCAACAAATGGAAAAAACAGTAAAGATTTTTGGTAAATAAAAAATACACCGGGTGTTCATCAAAACGCAAGCTAAAACAATAAAGGTTGGTTACCGGGGATGTTTTTTTAAGAAAATCCACTTATTTGTCAATTTTTTTGGTTAAAGCATGCGTATTTCCCTAGTTTATTTATATATTTAATGGGAAAAATTTGAGAAATATTCAGAGAGAATTGGATTGTTACCTGCTAAAATTATAAACCGGTATTAAAATGTAGTTTAAATGGCATCCAGCACACCAATTGCCATAAAGAAGCGAAGTGAATTTAACAGGATTAACTTTAAACACACATATAATCAATAATTAACCACCAATCAAAACCAGAATTATGAAGAAGCATTCTACATTGCTGAAAGTTCTGTTTCTTTTTCTTTGTCTGACATTTTCCTATCAGGGCTTTGCCTAGACTGTCAGGGTATCGGGAAGAGTAATAGATGCTAAGGATGGTATGACCTTGCCTGGGGTTACCATCGCTGTTAAAAACGCGACTACAGGTACCACTACCGATATCGACGGTAATTATTCACTTAATGTTGATAGAGGCTCAACTCTCGTTGTTTCATTCATCGGATACACAACACAGGAGATTTTAGTGGGTGATCAGGGTGTAATCAACATTGTTATGGAATCCTCAATTACTATGCTTGAAGAAGCGGTAGTAATTGGATATGGAACTGTAAAAAGAGCTGATGCAACGGGTTCAATAGCCACGGTTAGTTCAAGTGATTTTAATCAGGGAGCCATTACTTCTCCGCAGGACCTGTTAGTTGGTAAGAGCGCAGGTGTTGTTATCAATAATGCAGGTGGAGCACCGGGTGCCGGAGCAACAATCCGTATCAGAGGTGGTTCATCATTGAATGCATCAAACGACCCATTGATCATCATTGATGGAGTTCCCATTGATAACAACAATATTGCAGGTAGTTCCAACTTCTTGTCGTTTGTAAATCCCAATGACATCGAATCTTTTACAGTGCTTAAAGATGCGTCAGCAACTGCAATTTATGGATCAAGGGCATCAAACGGTGTTATTATCATTACCACCAAGAAAGGTGTTGCCGGCTCTCCTATGAAAATAACCTATGATGGTAGTGCTTCAGTTTCTGCAGCAACTGAATTCCTGGATGTGTATTCAGGTGATGAAATCAGGCAAATAGCACTGGAAAATCCTGTTATTTATGAACCTGATACTTATACCAAATTAGGTAATACAAATACCGACTGGATGAATGAAATTTTCCGCACAGCAATAACACATGATCATAATGTTGGTGTAAGCGGTTCAATTAAGAGCTTACCATACAGGGCTTCTATTGGTTATACCAATCAAGAGGGTATTCTGAAAAATACTGATATGGAAAGAGTAACCGGAGCAGTAAGTCTGAATCCAACATTCTTTAAAAATAGCTTGAAGGTTAATGTAAATGCAAAAGCAATGAACACCAAGAATAATTTTGGTGATGCCGGAGCTGTTGGAAGTGCATGGGCTATGGATCCATCGCACCCTGTTTACATTAAAAATGCTTCAAGCAAAAATTATTTCCAATGGTATACATTAGGTGCTAACCTGGGAACACCAAATCCTGTCGAACAACTCATGGAGGTTGATAACAGAGCAGAAGTTAACAGATTTATTGGAAATATACAATTGGATTATACCTTACCTTTCCTTCCGGAGTTACGTGCTAATTTAAATCTTGCTACTGATTATACTGACAGTGAAGGCCACAATGATCGTCCTACCACGTCACCATCAACTATAACTAATAACCTGTGGGGACAAAGGACAAATTTCATGGGAACAAATAAAAATAACCTACTTGATTTTTATCTGAATTATACCAAGGATCTGAGTGCACTAAACAGTAGAATTGATGTTACCGGTGGTTATTCATGGCAGCATTTCGAGCTGAATAATTTTAATTACCAGCGTGGATTTGTGGATAATACCATCAATCCTGAAACAGGTGAGCCTTTTCATCCATATGTAAGGACTTCCTTATTAAACAGCAGTTCTGAACTTCAACTTGTTTCATTCTTCGGCCGTTTGAATTATACCTTCATGGATAGGTATTTATTTACTTTTACTATTCGTGATGATGGTTCATCCCGTTTCTCAGAAGAGAATCGCTGGGGATTGTTCCCTGCTGTAGCGTTTGCATGGAAAATAAAGGAAGAGAGCTTCCTGAAAGATGTTGATTTCCTGTCAGATCTTAAGTTACGTTTAGGCTGGGGTGTTACCGGTCAACAAGATATCGGAAGCAGTTATTTCCCATATATGGCAAGATATATCAGCTCTTCACAGGGTAATTACTACCTGATTGATGGAGAATATATCTCGACACTTCGTCCGGAAGCTTATGACCCGGATATCAAATGGGAAGAAACCACAACACAGAATATTGGTCTTGATTTTGGATTCCTGAAAGATCGAATCTCAGGGTCAATTGATTTGTACAAACGAGTTACTGACGATTTGTTGAATTCCGTAACTAGTCCTACGGGCAGTAACTTCTCAAATACACTTCTCACAAATGTTGGATCATTGGAGAACAGAGGGGTTGAACTTTCATTAAATCTCATTCCGATACTTGCAAAGGATAAATCTTTAAATATTGGATTCAACATGACATACAACCAGAATGAGATTACCAAGTTATTGGCATCTGATGATCCAGATTTCATTGGTATTCTTTATGGTGATGGTATGACCGGTCAGAAACAGGTTACCAGGGTTGGTTATCCTGCACGCTCATTCTTTGTAAACAAGCAGGTTTATGATCAGAATGGCAATCCTATTGAAGGTTTGTATGTGGATCTTTCAGGTGACGGTGGCGTTGTAAACGGTGACAATGCTGATAAGTATATTTATCATGATCCGGCCCCTGATTATTTGTTTGGTTTATCAGCAAGGTTTAATTATAAGAATTTTGATATATCAGCATCCTCAAGAGCCAGTATAGGAAACTATGTATTTAGCCAGATAGGCGCCAGTGCATCTTACGACCAGATGTATCAGATTGGTTATTGGAAGAACCAGGCCAGATTACTGAATGATACGAAATTTGTAAAGAGACAATTTACAAGTGATTATTTTGTTGAAAATGCTTCTTTCTTTAAGCTTGACAACATGAGTGTTGGCTATAGATTCAATAACATTGCAAATAAGCTGAATGCCAGAGTAAGCTTTACTGTTCAGAATGTTTTCACTGCTACCAAGTTCTCCGGAATTGATCCTGAAGTACCAGATGGCATAGACAACAATTTCTATCCAAGGCCACGTACATTTATGGTTGGTGTAAGTTTGAGCTATTAATACATAAAACTAAAAGATAACATGAAAAAATATAAATTTCTCTTAAGCATTTTACTATCCTCCATAGTGATAGTATCATGTGTGAAGGATCTGGAAATAACGCCAAGTGATCCCAGCACAATCCAGTCGGAAAACCTGACTGACAATCCTGAGTACCTAAAGAGGGCATTAGCTAAAATCTACGCCAGTTTTATTATCTCAGGACAAGGAGATGGCCGTGAAGATATCAGTGCACCCGACCCTAATTTCTTTACAACAGGCAGGGCACTTTGGAATCTGCAGGAAATTACTACAGATGAGGCTATTTGTGGATGGGGTGATGCCGGTATTGCTGATTTGAATACCCAAACTTGGAGTCCAACCAATCAGTTCCTCACTGCTTTATACCAGCGTTTGGGATTATCGGTTACTTACGCCAATGAATTCATCAATGTTACAAAAGGCAACCCCGATCCGATGATTGCCAGGTATAATGCAGAAGCCCGTTTTTTGAGGGCATTAGCATACTACTACCACATGGATTTGTTTGGCAATCCTCCTTTTACTACGGAAGCTGATGGAGTTGGCAAATTCTTCCCAAAGCAATTAGATCCTGATGTAAATGTAGCAAGGCCTTTATTATTCAAATATATTGTATCAGAGCTGCTTAGTATTGAAAATCAGTTGGCTGAACCTGGTTCTCCTTCATCTCAGGCTAATCAGGCTTCTTGCTGGATGTTACTCAGCAGAATGTATCTTAATGCCGAAGTTTATACCGGTACTGCAAAATGGGATAGCTGTTTAATCTATACCAATAAAGTTATAAGCAGCGGAGCTTATTCCCTGGCAACAAATTACAGGCAGAACTTCAGTGCTGATAACGATTATGAGAGCAATCCGGAGATGATTTTTGCCTTTGCCCAGGATGGTATATATACACAGGGATTTGTTGGTACAACCTTCATCATTGAATCAAGCAGTGATCCTGTTTACCTAAGGGCTGAGGATCTTCATGGGCTGACAAACAACACCAACTGGAACGGTAACAGAGCCAGAAAAGAATTCATGAATGTAATGGTTGATACCATTGCCACCTATGGAAACGTACCGGTACCTTATGATGCTGATCCTTTCTTTACCCAGTGTAAAGACAAGAGGGTTTATATGAGGGTCAAAAAGAGTCCGGATATCCCAAGTGCTTCTTCAAGCGGAGATTATGGAATAGGAGTGTACAAGTTTACTGCCAGGAAAGCTGATGGCTCACAGGCAGATAATTACAGTGATACTTATGCAAGTACTGACTTTCCGATATTCCGCTATGCTGATGCATTATTAATGAGAGCTGAAGCATTATACAATACAGGGGATATTGCAGGCGCTGTAAATGATATAAATACTATTCGCAGACGTGCATATGGAAATAATTCAGGTGATATACTGGCATCTCAATTAAATGACCAATTCCTGCTTAATGAACGCGGAAAGGAATTCTACTATGAAGCTCAGCGCCGTACCGATTTAATACGTTTCGGTCAATTTACTGATGGAACATATCGCTGGACATGGAAAGGCGGTGTTTATGGCGGTGCACCAACCGGTAATCACATGAACCTATTCCCAATTCCGGGAGATGAGGTAGCAGCTAATCCGAATATTCACCAGAATCCCGGGTACTAACCTTTAAAACTTCAAAACAATGAAAAGAAAATTTATCTTATATATAGCACTTATTGGGTTGATTGGTTTGATAACCAGTTGTGAGAAAGATGGAACCAATACGGTAATGTTGAAAGATCCCATTGCTCCGACTCTGAACACTATCCCCGATTTAATTCTGGCTAGAGAGAATGGAACTGATACGCTTGTCTTTACAGGTACGCCTGTTGATCCTGGCTTTGAAGCTTCTACCAGTTACTACCTTGAAGCATGTGCTGCAGGCAATAACTTTGTAGATGCAGCAATTCTGCTTACTTCTGTTCAGGTTGAGCAGCTCAAGATTACGGTGAGTGATCTTAATGGTATATTGCTCAAAAAGCTGCCTGCTGATGCCACCTCTTCTGTTGATCTCCGAATGTGACTGGAGTTCAGACGTGTGCTCTTCCGATCTCAGGTGCTCTAGGAACAAGCGCACAACCACTTGAATATATCTCTGACATTAAAACGGCAGAAGTATATCTATACGGTTTGCCACGTCTGGTTCTCAACAATTCAGGAATGGACCAGAAGGTAGAATCACCATTAG
>CALCQV010000114.1 GCA_937894795.1 uncultured Bacteroidales bacterium | reverse complement strand
GCTCAGCTTTGAAGAGTCGAACGAGATGATGGCACACCGGCCGGAGCTCTTCAGGGAGAAGGTCAGGGAATCGCTGCAGCGACAGGTGAAAGCCATAAACAAGCTGGCTGCCACCGGCATGTATTTCTTTGATTACGGCAATGCCTTCCTGCTGGAAGCCGGCAGGGCAGGAGCCGACATATTCAGTGAGGGCGGCAGGTTCCGCTATCCCAGCTATGTGCAGGATATCATGGGCCCCATGTGCTTTGATTACGGATTTGGCCCCTTCAGGTGGGTATGTACATCGGGCAAACCCGAAGACCTGGACACCACCGACAGGATAGCCATGGAGGTGCTGGAGCAGATTGCAGCCACCGCACCGGCAGAGATCAGTCAGCAGATGAAAGACAACATACAGTGGATACGTGAAGCCAAGCAGAACAGGCTGGTGGTGGGATCACAGGCCCGCATACTCTATGCCGACTGCGAAGGCAGGATCAAAATAGCCGCCGCCTTCAACAAGGCTATTGCCGACGGTGTCATCACCGCCCCGGTAGTACTGGGCAGGGATCACCACGATGTATCGGGCACCGACTCACCCTTCAGGGAGACCTCCAACATATATGATGGCAGCTCCTTCACTGCCGACATGGCCATACAGAATGTTATAGGCGACTCCTTCAGGGGGGCAACCTGGGTATCCATTCACAATGGCGGAGGTGTAGGCTGGGGTGAGGTCATCAACGGAGGCTTCGGCATGCTGCTGGATGGATCAGCCGACAGTGACCGCCGCCTGCGCAGCATGCTGCACTGGGATGTGAACAACGGCATATCACGCCGCTCCTGGGCCCGTAATGATGAAGCCATCTTCGCCATAAAACGCGCCATGCAGCAGGAACCCCTGCTCAAAGTCACCCTCCCCAACAAGGCTGATGACAACCTGATTGAAGGTAGTTTCTGAGGGTTCAAAGTGCTTCGCACGTTCAATAATTGTTCAATGCCTTCGGCGTTCAACCACTTTGAACCATTTTGAACCATCTTGAACCATCTTGAATCCTTTCAAGGAATTTATAACTGCACCCTACAGCAGGTTCCAACTATTCAATCTCCATATATCTGATTTCTGCCAGTCCCTTGATGGCCCTGTCGGAGAAGAAGTCCATGGCAGGGAACAGCTGGTAGGCGCCGCTGCCCACAACACCCTGCTGTGGTACCAGTAACAGTTCAGCCTGGTCATTTCGGTTATATACCTCACTCAGAGTAAATACTCCGCGGTAGCCATCCACACCTGCAAAGACCAGGATTCCGTGACGCAAGGTAGCCGGATTTATGGAAAGATCGTTTTTAAGCCGTTCTTTCAGCAATACTCCATTAAACGGCGTGGTGCTGTGTATTCCCTTGCCACGGCCATAGAATACCGTATTATAGAGGGTGGTTGAGGCTGTGATGCTCTTTTCATCAATGGATTTGGCTGATCCGGGGAGCTTCAGGGCCACTGTAGGTGAATACATGTAGGGCATATCCTTCTCAATCTTATAATCAACATCGGCCGATTTGATGGTGATGCTCACCGGTGAGTCGATATTGCGTTCTGTATATAAATCAGCGGCAACAACGAGCTTTGAGTCGACCGGCAGCGTCCACAATTCCTTAGTCTTTGACGGAACTATGCGGCGCACCTTTGATGCAATGATTATTTGATGCCTGTTGGCGGGATAGTAGATCTCACCCCAGCTGATAACGACCTTCTCGCCTTTGGCGTTTGCAATTTCCACATAGAGGTCGATGATTGGCGGGAATTCATTGGCGTTTTTCTTTGCAAGTACAGCCTTGTTCAGAATATCATAGAGTGAATAACCCTCATACTGATAGGCTCCGATAAATTTACCGGCCGTTTCGGTGTAGGATGCCTCTTTTACGATGACCTCACGCAAGGGCAAGGCGGCAAAATCAACCGTGTACGACTGCTCAATCTCGCCGTTCACAACGAGTGTGCTGCCATTTAATGCGGATTGGGGTGCATCATCATAAAAATCATTGGTTTGGGCAATTGCCGTTGCACTGAATATGGAATACAGTGTTAAAAGTACCGGGAAAATAATGGATCTTGACATGATAAAACGATTAGAACAGATTTGCATAACCGTGCAAATATAGAATAAATTTATTCTACATACACTCTCGGCTATTCATGAAAAGTGACTGTTAATCTTCTTCTTCAGCTACTATGCTGATCTCATGGGAATCCCATAAAACCACATCGCCAATGCGCAGTTTCTTACGTTTTTGAGTTTCCGGAAGGTTATTTACCATAACCTCACCATCAGTGATCACCCGGTTGGCTTCTCCGCCTGATTCAACCAGGCCGAGAAGCTTCAACAGCTGGTTTAACTGGATATAGTCGTGCCCCGGTTGCAGGTTGAATTTCATAGCGTGTTGCCGGCCCTTTTACTTTAATATATTCATTTTACGCACCAGGACTCCCTGTTCTGATTCGATAGTTATAATATAAAGGCCGTTAGTCCATTTCTGCGAATTGATTTCAACGTTACCGGTAAGTCCTTCCGCTTCATAAACCCTTTGTCCCATCTGATTGGCAACGCTCAATGAATAGGCTGCAATGGAGGCGGGCACTTCAATCATGAACTTGTTGCCGGCAGGATTCGGGTAGACTTTAAGATCAGCCGGATTTGCAATATTATTGACACCAACGGTATATACTTCAAACTGGGCGCTCAGTTCATAGCCAAAGGAAGTACCCTGTGCCAGAACCGGAGAGCCTGAAGGAGGAGCAAGGCGGAAGAAGCCGGCTCCATTGCCGCAGCATAAGCCATTGCCTCCTGAGTCATAGATGAAGAAGTCATAGCAGTCGTCTTCTTCAAGCAGTATATCTTCGGTGTACATGGTTCCGGATTCGGTATAGGGGCCGCCTGAAGCAACCGTTTCGCCGGCGCTGTTGATGATGGCCCAGGTTACTTCACCCGGTCCGTTATCGGTGCGTACTTTCAGCTGCACATTCTGCCCCACCTTATACGAAGGGTAAAAAGTATGCACCAGTGTATCGTTTTTGGTATATTCATCATTGACCTGGTTTACCTGATCAACATAGACCTTCAGAGTATTGGTATCCTGCATGGTAAAGGTTATGTCAGGCAGCTCAAGTTCAGCCTTTCCAAGGAATGCCATATTGCCGTTCCACTGGAAAGTATGAATTTCTTCATTGTTTACCTGATATTTAATGGAAAGGTTGGTAAGGTTGTTATTGCCGTTATTACGAATTCTGATATTTGGAGCCAACGTATTGGTGCAGTAGCGCTGCAGCATGTTAGTGAGGGATACTGACTCAACATCATTATCATAAACAGCCTCGATGGGGGTTAATTGCAGGTTGGCAGCCTGGTGGACCTCCTTGGTAGTGGGATTCTGTATAAAACTTACCACACTCAACTGGTCAAGCTGATATACATTGGCCAATACCCAGTATGACTCAAGTATCACATAATCGCCGGTTTGCATGGGAGTTGGCAGGGCGATGCCACTTTTGGTGGGGAGCATTTTCTTGAGAACATTATAGAAATCCTTCTCGCCATTGGAACCGGGAGCAGAGGTAAAATGAATAAGCTTCTCAATAACACCCATGTAGGCGGTGATAGGGCCTGTAACAGGCATGGTAGCTTCAACAAGCATGGTGACAAAGAGGGTATCATTGCCGGTTGAGAGGTGTTGGTTAACGCTCAATGTGAAGGGTGATGGTACGGCAGCCCTGTTATTAATCATGGTCATGTTGCCCGTCCACCCATTGGGATGGCCTGAATAGACATTGCCGTCAATCACAGAGTGGGGAACACTGTTCACACCATAATAGGTTACCCGTGAAGTGGGGTCAACTGTATTGTGCAAATACATGGGGTCATATCCCGGCCAACTGGTATGGTAGTTAATGCATGTTAATGTTTGAGGATTATTTACCAGAATATTATGAATGGTGGGATTAACTGAAGCACATGGACCACATGATGCCTGCGTAAAATGCTCAAGCATAACCAGTCGCGGTGATTGTCCTATAGAAGTGAATCCTATAGTTATTAACAATGAGAGTAAAGCTAATTTTTTCATAGTCTGATAGTTAATTAATTATTTTGATTTACAAAGAAAGCGATAAAAGTTTTATCAATGGGATTGTTGATAAAAAATATGATCATTTTTCTCTCTACGTTAAACATTACCTATATCTTTGCCGCGTTGGGATTGGAAATATTTTTAAAAACTTTCCAAAGGTAATTATTGTAGCACGTTTTTTGTAGTATCTTTGTAAAGAAAAACAGCGTAGATTATGAAAAGAACAGTACTACTTATAGCAACCATGCTCTTCATTGCAACTTTGTCAGCGCAGTCACTGCAATTAAAGGACAAGGAGGGTGGAGATATTACCGGTACCACCATTGACATGCTCTGCACACCGTCGGCCGGTTATGCATCATTTAAACTCGATGTACTGAATGTAGCCACATCAGCTAAAAACGTCAAGGTTAAGAAAATTGAAATGAATATGTTGCCTGCAGTGGAAGGATTGACCATCTGCTGGGTCTCATGCTATCCGCCATTTGTTTTTGAATCACCTGATGCAATCACCATAGAGCCCAATCAGCTGTGCACCAATTTTGAAGGGGATCTGACTTATCCTGCCGGTACCCTTGGAACCTCAACGGCCAAGTTTGTATTCTTTGATATGGATAATCCCAATGACTCCAGTTATGTGATTGTTAATTTCAACATTGGATTTCTTGGCAAGGCCGAAAACCTCGTAAAGAGTGTGAAAGTGTCCAATGCTTATCCCAATCCCGCTACTTCAGTTATTTATTTCGACTATAAATTACCTGTAAATACTTCAAATGCACAGATTAAGGTTAGCAATCTGCTTGGTAATACCGTTAGCACCATTGAGCTGACAAAGAACGAAGGTAAAGCCGAGATCAATGTCAGTGATTTAAAGAATGGTGTATATTTTTATACAGTAATGGTAAATAATTCAGCAACGGTTACACGAAAATTGGTTGTAAAGCGTTAATACAATACTTGTTTAGCTTGGATTACTTGTTTAGCTTAATGTAAAAAAGCTCCGGAAAACCGGAGCTTTTTGTTTTACTTTACGAACGAAAATACTTTTTTAATCCGGTCAACGTAATCCAGGTCTTCCCAGGCAAACAATTTCACTTTCTTGAAAGTGAGGATTTCACCATTTACTTCTCTTGAATAGGTACTACCATTTTTATAATGGACCTGTACCTCATAATCATTCACCACATCTCTTCCAAAGTGTCCGTATTTAGCGGTAGGGAGATAAATAGGATTGCGAAGGCCAAAGCGGTTAATTATTGCATAGGGCCTTAAGTCAAAGAGTTCATCTACCTGTTCAGCTATTTTGCTGTCGGGAAGGATCTTGCCATCTGCTCCAACAACTTTTGCTGTATTAAAAGTATTGACGTACAAGCCTACCGGTTTGGCAACGCCAATAGCATAGGCTATCTGAACGAGCACTTCGTCGGCAACGCCGGCAGCCACAAGATTCTTGGCTATATGGCGGGCAGCATAGGCAGCTGAACGATCCACTTTTGAAGGATCCTTGCCTGAGAAGGCTCCACCTCCATGAGCACCTTTACCGCCATAGGTATCAACAATAATTTTACGACCGGTTAAGCCTGTATCGCCGTGCGGGCCTCCGATAACGAATTTGCCGGTTGGATTAACAAACAACTTAAAGTCGTCTTTAAACAGTACTCTTATATAATCGGGCAGGTCAGCTATTGCCATGGGGATCAATATCTCACGAATATCAGCCATAATGCGTTGCTGCATAAACAGGTCGCGTTCATCATCAGGCAGGGAAGAATCGGCAAAATCATCGTGTTGTGTAGAGATAACAATGGTGTCAATTCTAACCGGTTTATTGTTATCATCATATTCAACGGTAACCTGTGATTTGGCATCAGGGCGCAGATAGGTCATCAGCTTGCCCTCCTTGCGAATTTCGGCCAGCTTCTGCAGAAGAATATGCGCCAGTTCAATAGGCATGGGCATGAAGTTAACCATATCACTGTTTGCATAACCAAACATCATTCCCTGATCGCCGGCGCCCTGGTCTTCAGGAATTTCCCTGTTAACACCGCGATTAATATCTACTGATTGTTCGTGAATAGTGGATATTATACCACATGATTCAGATTCAAAGCGATATTCACCTTTTGTATATCCTATCTCTTTAATTGTTTGACGAACAATCTTCTGAATATCAACATAACCTTCAGTCAATACTTCTCCGCTGCATACGGTAAGACCGGTAGTAACCAGTGTTTCACAAGCAACCTTTGAGTTTGGGTCAAATCTGAGAAATTCATCGAGTAAGGCATCTGATATCTGATCGGCTACTTTATCAGGATGCCCTTCAGATACCGATTCTGATGTAAATAAATAGGCCATTAATTTTAATTTTTTACTGTTAAAATAATTAGTTAAGGAGATTTGATTAAAGGCGGGAATGCTTTAGCATTTTTTTAAATGGTTGCAATCAATCAAATCTCTCCATCGTGATTTTTCATCACGCGGCAAAGGTAAGAATATTCCCTGATACGGTCAGTGAATTATAAATTTTTATGAATAGAACAATAAAAGGGCCTCTTTATTTCGTGGTAAGCTTAAGGAAAACATTCTCCAGCGTACTTTCCTCTTTCTGCATGGAGAGCACGGTCAGGTTGTGATCAACAGCAAACTTGAAGATCTCCTGACGCACATCATGGTCCTTTTCTGATTCAAACAGCCAGGTCATATTCTCAATAGGTGTGACTTTCCTGACTCCTTTGATCTGTTGAAGCAGTTTCAGATCAACATTCTTATCAAAGCCGGCTATCACCCTGTCAGTATTTCCCAGATTATGAAGCAGGTTTTTAGGCGAATCATCCGCCACAATTTTACCTTTATTAATGATAATGGCCCTGTTGCAAACGGCTTCAACTTCCTGCATGATATGAGTGGACAGGATAATTGTTTTCTGCTTGCCGATCTCCACAATCAGGTTTCTGATTTCAACCAGCTGATTGGGATCAAGGCCTGAAGTAGGCTCATCAAGAATAAGAACTTCAGGATCATGAACCAGTGCCATGGCAAGTCCTACACGCTGTTTATATACCTTTGAAAGGGCTCCTATCTTCTTTTTGCGTTCAGAATCAAGCCCTGTCAATTGCATGATCTCATTGATCCGTTGGTGAGCCTTATCACCCAGATTATGCAATCCGGCAATGAATTTAAGACATTCACGGATATACATCTCCGTATAAAGAGGGTTATTTTCAGGCAGATACCCAACTTTTTTACGTATTTCAAGTGATTCTTCCCTGATATCATGGCCATAAACCGAAACATCGCCCGATGTAGGGGGGATGAAGCAGGTGATAATCTTCATTAATGTTGATTTGCCAGCTCCGTTGGGGCCAAGCAGACCAACAATTTCACCCGGTTTAATATTGAAGGATACACTGTCAAGTGCCAGTTGTGCTCCGTAACGCTTAGTTATATTTTTTACGACTATTGACATAATAATAGTTCAGATGAACTTACAATAAGTCTGCAAAATTAACTAAATAAAGGTAATTATAACCGGTTGAATGAATGCTTCATGATATGGATTATAGTAATGCAACCTATTATTGCCAATCAAGAGCTTTAGCTTTTCACGTTATTGCCAATCAGGGGCTTTAGCTTTTCACAGTTCTCGTCTTGATAAGAGAGGCCACCATACTGCCGGCAAGTATCAAAACGATGATTCCAAGTGAAACAAACGGGTCAAACTTGTAGAAATCGGAGATAATCATCTTGACGCCTACGAAAATCAGGATTACTGCCAGTCCGTAATGCAATAACGAGAAGTACTTTAAGGAACCGGCCAATGCAAAATATAAGGACCTGAGCCCCATAATGGCAAATACATTGGAAGTGTATACTATAAAAGGATCGGTTGTAATTGCCAAAATAGCCGGTATGGAATCAACCGCAAAAATAAGATCAGTAAACTCTATGAGAACAAGCACGAGGAACAAGGGGGTGGCCATTTTCTTCCCGGCCTCTTTAATAAAGAACTTATCACCACGATAGTCATTGGTAAAGGGAATGACCTTTCTAACAAAGCCCAGCAATGGATTATTGTCAATATTTACTTTTGTACCCTTTTCTTTGGCAATCTTATAGCCCGTATATATAAGGAATATACCGAATACATAAATTATCCAATGGAACTTGGAAATGAGTGCAACACCGGCAAAGATGAAGATAGCACGCATTACAAGAGCCCCCAGAATTCCCCAGAAGAGCACTTTATGCTGATATTGGGCAGGAACTGCAAACGCTGAGAATATCAGAATGAAGACAAAGATGTTGTCTACACTCAGTGATTTCTCTATTATATAACCGGTTAAAAACTGCACCGCCTTGATCTCACCAAAATAATACCAGATACCCGCATTGAATACCAGTGCAAGAATAATCCAGACCAGGCTCCACGAGAGAGCTTCTTTAAATTTCACTTCATGTGACTTGCGATGAAAAACGCCAAGATCAAGCGCTAACATCAATAGCACGAACACATTAAAGCCTATCCATAGTAAAGTATTATTTTCCATTCTTTATAAGTTGTCAACTTACCGCAATAACCACTTGTGGTATATAATTGTTCAATAAAAAATTATATTCTATACACAAAGGTTTCTCGTAAGAAACTAATTATTCGAAAAGAATTCAGAATTGCTACCTCCTCTTCTAAGCTGTTGGTAAGGTATAGATGCCTACCTGTACCACGATTTCAACTCGTCAGGAGATGCCAATGCATAAAAAATGAGTAAGGGAATAAAAATAAATGTTTAACAAAAAACAAAAAAGAATGAACAATATTAAATCTGGTGACGTTAAATAGCAGTAAATCAAAAACAAAAATAAATCTTAACAAATAAAGACCATGAAAACGAGAACCTATAAAACAGCAGCCATAATGATGTCGTTGGTATCATTATTTTTCCTTTCCTCATGCTCAGAGGATGAAGATGAGCAGGTTGACCAGCCAAAAACCATTGTAGAAGCAGCATCAGGGGATGCCCGTTTCAGCATACTCGTGGAGGCTGTTGTGAAAGCCGATCTGGAATCAGCCCTTTCAGGCAATGGCCCATTTACGGTATTTGCCCCGACCAATGATGCATTTGAGGCATTATTCACCCAATTAGGTATTAGCGGAATTGAAGATCTTGATGCGGCCACTTTAACACCGATTTTATTGAATCACGTGATATCAGGAGATGTAAGTTCTACGTCTATCTCCACCGGATACGCTGCTTCACTCAATAGCACTGCTCCGGGCAATAATGCCGTAAAGCTCTTCATAAACAAAGGCTCAGAGGTAAAGATTGACGGCAGCAAGGTGGTAATAGCTGATATCAAGGCGTCAAACGGAACGATTCACGCCATAGATAAAGTGATATTGCCTGCCAACATTGTCAACCATGCTATCAACAATCCCAACTTCAGCATTCTGGTAGAGGCTGTTGTTAAAGCAGGATTGGTGGATGCATTGAGTGGAAGCGGCCCTTTTACCGTATTTGCACCCACCAACGAGGCTTTCAATAAATTGTTTGCACAGTTGGGCATTTCAGGGATATCAGATCTCACGGCTGAGCAACTGACCCCAATATTGCTTTACCATGTTGTTGCAGCTAATGTTGTTGCATCACAAGTGGCTAGTGGATTAGTGCCAACATTAAAAGATGGAAGCAGCTTAAATGTAACCGTAAACAATATGGGTGTTACATTGAATTCAGATGTTAAGGTAATTGCCACCGACGTGCAAGGCACCAATGGAGTCATTCATGCCATTGATGCGGTATTGCTGCCGGAATAATAAATGGATCAGGGAATCAGGATTAAAAAGGGGTGCCAATTACAATGGAAATTTCTAGCAAATAATTGTTTACAAATTTGTTAAATCAAAAATTTACATTTACCTTTGCACCCCTTTTTAGAAGAAAAGAATTGTGCTGAAAGGCCGTAACCCAACAGGCAAGGAGAGCTTCGAACGAAGGGGCTGACCGATTATCTTAGTGTTCTCATGCCCGTGAATGCTGGTGATATGCACGGTTTATTATTGTTTTTTTAAGTGTTAATATAAACAAAATGGATACATTAAGTTATAAGACAATGTCAGCAAATCCTGACAATATCCAGAAGAATTGGATATTGGTGGATGCCGACGGACAAACGCTTGGACGTTTTTCATCCAAGGTTGCCAACTTATTAAGGGGCAAGTATAAAACAAATTTCACACCGAACCTTGATTGTGGTGACTATGTGATTGTTATCAATGCCGAGAAGATAAAGCTCACGGGCAAAAAGCTGAATGATAAAGTATATGTTCGTCATACCGGTTATCCCGGTGGGCAACGATTCAGCACTCCACGGGAACTATTACAAAAATTTCCCGAACGTGTTATTGAATATGCTGTACGCGGAATGCTACCTTCCAATAAGTTAGGGGATGCTATATACCGTAATCTGAAAGTTTACGCAGGAACTGAGCATCCACACCAAGCTCAGCAACCACAATTGATTAATCTTAATTCAATAAAGTAGTATGGACGTTATCAACACACTTGGCAGAAGAAAGACTGCTGTAGCCCGTATATATCTGAAAGATGGCAATGGTACCATTACTGTTAATGGCAGGGATTATAAAGAGTATTTCCCAACAGGAACACTGCAATATGTAGTGACACAATCATTGGAAGTTGCCAATTCACTGGGTATTTATGACATTAAGGTAAATCTTGATGGTGGTGGTATTACCGGACAAGCTGAAGCACTTCGTTTAGCTATTTCAAAAGCGTTATGCGAAATCAATCCTGAATTTCGTCCTCCATTAAAATCAAAAGGACTGCTCAGAAGAGATCCCCGTATGGTTGAAAGGAAAAAACCGGGACAGAAGAAAGCCCGTAAGAAATTCCAATTCAGCAAGCGCTAATCCCAACTGGTGTTTAGTATCTAAATCAACCGGACCTCTGTGGTATCATTTTGCTGCCTGATGGAGCTACCAGTTGATTGAGTTTAACAGAATGTAAACAAATAACAAAAAATTAAATGGCAAGAACAAATTTTGATGAATTACTGGATGCCGGTTCTCATTTCGGGCATTTGAAACGTAAATGGAATCCCAATATGGCACCATATATTTTTATGGAGCGCAATGGTATCCACATTATAGATCTTTATAAAACCATAGCTAAAATTGATGAGGCTGCAGCTGCAATGAAGCAAATTACCAAATCAGGTAAGAAAGTTCTATTTGTTGCTACTAAAAAGCAGGCAAAAGAGATTGTTGCCGAACATGTAAAAACTGTTGGTATGCCATACGTTACTGAACGTTGGCCGGGTGGTATGCTCACTAACTTTGCTACTATTCGTAAAGCTGTTCGTAAAATGTCATCAATCGACCGTTTGATGACCAGCCCCAGTTATGAGAATATTTCAAAGCGTGAACGTCTGCAAATAGCCCGTGAACGTGCCAAATTGGAAAAGAACCTCGGTTCTATCGCCGATCTGAGTCGCCTGCCTGCTGCATTGTTCGTAGTTGATATTATCAAAGAACATATTGCTATTGCTGAAGCGCGTAAACTTAATATCCCCACTTTTGCTATAGTAGATACCAATTCTGATCCCAATCAGGTTGATTTCCCAATTCCTGCTAATGATGATGCTTCAAAATCAATTTCATTGATCGTTAGCAAGATGGTTCAGGCTATTGAAGAAGGATTGATGGAGCGTAAAATTGATCGTGATAAACGTGACGAAGAGAAGGATGACAACCTGGGCGGTAAATTGGGTCGTAATTATGACCTCGAAGATGATGAGGAAGAGGAAACTATCGCCGGTACAGAGCGCTTAAGGGCAAAACCGGTTCCCGCAGAAGAGGCCGGTAGTGAAGGTAGAGGTCGTAAACCACTCGCACGTAAACCACTCGGTAAAAAACCGGGCGGCCCACGTAAATAAATTGTACAATTAATAAACTGATTCTATTTATGGCAAATATTACAGCTGCAGACGTAAACAAGCTTCGTCAGATGACAGGAGCCGGAATGATGGACTGCAAGAATGCACTTCAGGAAAATGATGGTGACTTTGAAAAGGCAATTGATTTCTTACGCAAAAAAGGACAGAAATTAGCTACCAAGCGTGCTGACAAGGATGCCAATGAAGGTATTGTTTTGGCCCGTACCAATGATAGCAAGACTTTTGGCGTTATTTTCATGCTTAATTGTGAGACTGATTTTGTAGCTAAAAACCAGGAATTTGTAGATTTTACAAATTCAATTATGGATATGGCTATTAAATCAAGCCCTGCTAATGTTGAAGAATTCAAGGCATTGAACCTCAATGGCCGCACTATTGGTGATAATATTACTGAGATGGTTGGTAAAACCGGTGAAAAGATGGAACTTGCTCACTTTGAAGTGGTCAATGCTCCTGCCGTTTTTGCTTATAATCATCCGGGAAACCGTTTGGCTACACTTATGGGTCTTAATAAAACCGGCATTGATGGTATTGACCAGGCCGGACATGAAGTAGCAATGCAGATTGCTGCTATGGCTCCCGTGGCTGTTGATAAGGATGATGTTCCAACTGATATTATTGAGCGTGAAATTGAGATAGGTAAAGAACAGGCCCGCCAGGAAGGTAAACCTGAGGATATGGTTGAGAAAATTGCCCTGGGTAAACTTAATAAGTTCTATAAGGAGAATACTCTTCTTAACCAGGAATTTGTTCGCGATAATAAACTTTCAGTTCGTGAATATCTCAATAAATTAAACAAGGACCTTACTGTTACAACTTTCAAAAGATTTATGCTTGGTGCTTAATTGCAAGTAGGATACCCTCATAAATGTTAAAGTATTGACTTGTAACATATTTAAAAAAGGAAGCCATCTATTCAGATGGCTTCCTTTTTATCAGGCTATTAACAATCATAAGTGTCTGGCACTAATGGCCGTTCATCACATCTGTTAGTAATTTACTGCAGTTCTTTTTTAACTATCATGGCAATGGTTTTGCTTTCGGCTTTACCTGCAAGATGTTGGTTAGCAGCATTAACTACTCTCCCCATATCTTTCATGCCGGCAGCCCCCATCTCATTAATCAGATTCTTAATAAAGGCAATAAGGGATGCTTCATCCATTTGCGATGGGAGGAAAGCTGAAATCACTTCAGCCTGGAATAATTCAGTATCAGCCAAATCAGTACGATTCTGCTGAAGGTAAATTTCAGCAGTTTCTTTCCTTTGTTTTACCAGCTTTTGCAGAATCCTGATTTCAGTATCTTCTGAAATCTCTCCGCCACTGCCTTCACCGGTAAGGGCAAGCAATAATGCCGACTTAACGGCACGAAGAGCTTCAAGCTTCTCCTTTTCACGGGCAAGCATTGCCTTCTTTATCTCATCGTTGATTTTTTCTGTCAGCCTCATATTAATCTACATTATCATGTAAAAATGAATTATTTCCTTTCATTTCCACACCATCCTCACCTTTAAACAATGTGTACCTGGAGACTTCCGTTTCAGAAGAGGGGGCAGGTTCATGCAGCTCAACATTGCGACGCATATAGGCTGGTTGTTTTTCCATTTCAGCC
>CALCQV010000113.1 GCA_937894795.1 uncultured Bacteroidales bacterium | reverse complement strand
TCAAAAGATGGGTCTCACAGCCGGTCTGAGGTTCTATAACATTGGGAAAACGGCCTATTATGAATGGTTGGAAAAATACAATAGATCGGGGCTGGATGGATCGCCAAGCGCCAAGCGCCGACAACCACGAACCACGAACCACGAACCACGAACAAAAAGGAAAGGAGGATGGGAAGCTCCATGCCCTATGCCCCATGCTCCATGTCTCTGACAAAGAACAAAGAACCAAGAACTAAAAGGGAACGTTGGTTGAGGACGCTGATAGCGTTTTAAAACCTCACATTCAAGACAACACTGGCGGTTGGGCCTGCATATTCACCCAGTGATACGGGTTCATAACGCCCCTCAATTGACAGGCTTCTGAAATTTATGCCCACTCCTGCAGCCGGTCGTAATGTGAAATAGCTGTCCTTGGTCTTCCATATCTTGCTGTTTGATACCAGGGGCGACTTGAAATAGTAGGTCCTGGTCCATGAGCCCTGGTAGAATTCCATGGCTATGCCCGCATTGGCGAAAAAGTTGAACTTGCCCACCGGGTATTTGTATCGCACCATATTTGTCAGCTTCCACGAGTGGAAACGGAAGCTGTACTTGTCCTTGAATGTGGCAGTAGCCGACTCCTGCCCAGCCGTGTCGTATGCATGCTTGTAGGTTGATATCAGCGAAAGCTCATTGTAGAGGGACCACCTTGGATTGCTTACAGGTCGCCCTATTTCAAGGGTTACTCCAAATGGAATCAGATTGTTGTCAACCGGTTCCAGCTCCTTGATCCTATAGTCGTCAATGAAATTGAAATCGATGCTTGATTTTGCCATACCCAGTGCAGCCCCCAATTTCAATGAGATGTTCTTTGTTGGACTAAGCAATTCATACCCTACATCCTTGCATTTGGAATACTCATAGAATAAGCTTTCCAAATCACTCAGCGTGTATTCGGTTTTGCTGATTTTCTTCCTGATCTCCGGGCAATCTTCAAAATAGACGATCAATTGCCCCTGGTATTTTCTATTCTCTATAAGCGTGGTACCCATGCCTGAACCATCGGCCTTCTGTACTTCCTTCAGGTATTTCTTGTAAACCAGCAATTCAAATTCATTGCCGTTTTTGATATAAAACTGTTCATTCACGGCCTTGCTGTATACATACAGGGGCTTGGGGCTCCTTATTACCATTTGCAGGAATACAAGGTCCTTTTCAATTATCAGTTGGGGGGTAGTGCTGTAATTATTATCATCACGTGAACTGAGCTCCACTTCCACAAAGCCGCCTTGCCATACTTCCTGGTTCATGCCGAACTCCTTTATGTCATAAGGGTCATAATAAGTACCCGTATCGGCGGGGTATGTCTTGAAAAGCACCTTTGAGGGGTTCATTCCCCAGCCGGTTACGTCAATAAACCCGTGAACAATTTCACCATTCAGGTGCATAACATACCCTCTTTTCAGGTTGTCCTGCGCATATGCAACAGTAAATAACACCAATAATACCAGTGTTAAAGTAATTCGAAATGAACCCCTCTTCATAATTTTGGTTGTTAGAGATTTTGACTGCTAAGTTCTAAATATATATTTATTAATAAAAAAGATATTTGACTATTTTTTCAACCATGAGAGAAAAGGATCAGGAAAGGGAAAGTGATGGGGATAGGTAGTGTGATGAGCCATGGTTTTTACAGGAGCGGGTGGTGCCTGAATAAAATAGCTTATTTTTGTGGTATGGAAAACACATGGGATGAACGGTATGCAACCGAAGAGTATATATACGGCACGGAGCCCAATAGCTGGTTTGCCGATAAGTTGAAGATACTTAAGGCCGGGAAGCTGTTATTGCCGGCCGAGGGGGAAGGACGGAACGCCGTATGGGCAGCACAACGGGGGTGGCAGGTTACGGCCTTTGACCAGAGTATGGAGGCAAGGCTCAAGGCCGAACGGCTGGCAGCGGAGCGTAATGTTAGCATACAGTACCTTACCGCCGATTTGCGCAGTTTCATTGGGGAGCCTGAGAGCTTTGATGCCGTTGCCCTTATTTATGTGCACATGCCGCCCAATTACCGCAATGAGGTGCATAATTCCATGATAAGGCTCCTGAAACCGGGGGGCACCCTTATACTGGAAGCCTTTACCAAGGCTCAATTGCCCAACAAAAGCGGTGGACCGAAAAATATAGAGCTGCTTTATGACCCCGCAGAGCTGAAGGGCGACTTCAGGACGATGAAGATACTGGAATACTACCATGCAAAGGTCCATCTGCAGGAGGGGATACTGCACCAGGGTATAGCCGAAGTAATACGCATGACGGCAAGGAAAAAATAACTTAAATGGAAACTCATGACCAAACTCTTTGCCTGTAAACTAACAGAGGAGGCTGTATTTGAGCAGTTGAAGCCAAGGATGCTTGATGGCGTTCCTGAAGCGGCGGCCATGAAGGCTTTGGGGTTTTTCCATTCCAATGATTCGCAACGGCACCTCATTGGAGAGCTGCTTGCCCGTTATGCTTTGCACTTTACTACAGGCGAGCGTTATACACAGCCTTTTCTGACCGGTATAAAAGGGAAACCTCATACCAAAGCCCAGAGTGGCATTCATTTTAATGTTTCTCATTCTGCCCAGTGGGTGGTAGTTGCCATAGCAGATACCGATGTGGGGGTTGATGTGGAACATATACGCCGTGTTCCGGAGGGGGTTGCCTACCGCTTCTTTTCAGAACAGGAGAAACAGATGCTTGATAATGCAACCAATGAAATTGAGAAAGCGCACATCTTTTTCACACTCTGGACGCTGAAGGAGAGTTATTTGAAGGCCATTGGAAGCGGACTGACAAAAAGTCTGAGCAGTTTCACCATACAACGCCGGCCTGATGGTGGCTATCAGCTGGAACCCAACGGGGAAACAGAGGGCTATTACCTGAAAACCTATTCATTTGCAGAGGGTTACAAACTTGCCGCCTGTGCTGCCAATAATGAATTTGAGCGTGAGGTTACGTTCCTTTCAGTTACTGACCTTCTTAAATAACTCATTCATTCTAAATACTTACCTTTGCAGCTAATTTTTTAATTGACTGAATGAATTTTAGACTTGAATCGGTTGATTCAGCATCCAATGCCAGAGCCGGTGTTATCAGCACTGACCATGGCGATATAGCTACTCCTGTTTTTATGCCGGTAGGCACTGCAGGTTCCGTTAAGGCCATACATATCAGTGATATTGCCAATGATGTAAAGGCAAGGATAATATTAGGGAATACGTATCATTTGTACCTCCGTCCGGGCACTGAGGTGCTCAGGGAAGCAGGGGGCCTGCACAAGTTCAACGGTTGGAGCAAGCCAATACTCACCGACAGCGGCGGCTACCAGGTTTACTCACTTACTGACAGGCGCAAAATGCATGAACAGGGGGTTACCTTCCAGTCGCACATTGACGGTTCACGGCATCTGTTTTCTCCTGAAGGCGTGATGGATATACAACGGTTGATTGGTGCCGATATAATCATGGCTTTTGATGAATGCACGCCCTATCCGTGCGAATATGATTATGCCCGGAAGTCGATGGAGCTGACACACCGGTGGCTCGACCGATGCGTTGGCCGGTTTGCGGAAACCGAAGGGTTGTATGGTTACTCACAGGCTCTTTTCCCCATTGTGCAGGGCAGTGTTTACAGGGATCTGCGTATTCAGTCGGCTGAGAAGATAGCCTCGGTTGGGGCTGAAGGGAATGCTATTGGAGGCCTCTCAGTAGGTGAACCGGTTGAAATGATGTACCAATTCACTGAATTGGTATGCGGCATACTGCCAAAGGATAAACCGCGTTATTTGATGGGTGTTGGCACGCCGGCAAATATACTGGAGGGCATTTCACAGGGTATTGACATGTTTGATTGTGTGATGCCTACCAGAAATGGCCGTAACGGTATGTTATTCACCTCACAGGGTATTATTAATATAAAGAATGAAAAGTGGAAACATGACTTTAGGCCGCTTGATGCTGATGGCCATTCGTTTGTTGATCAGCAATACAACCGGGCCTATGTGCGTCATCTATTCACTTCGGGTGAGATATTGGGCCCCATGATTGCCAGTCAGCACAATCTTGCCTTCTACCTGTGGCTGGTGGATACAGCAAGGGAGAAGATTATGGATGGCACGTTTGCCGGATGGAAGGATGAGATGGTGAAAAAAGTGGGCACCCGGTTATAGAATCAGCATTAATGACAATTGATATACTGTTGCATGAGGGTAATTGGATAAAATGAAAAAGCTTGATGTTTACATAATACGCAA
>CALCQV010000112.1 GCA_937894795.1 uncultured Bacteroidales bacterium | reverse complement strand
ATTGTTTACTGATGAAAAGAGAACAATATGGGTCGGTACCAGCGCTGGCATCTATTCGCTTATTCCGGGTGAGAATGGGAATGTGATAGTGAAGGACCTTGATATTCAGAACGAACTTGCCAATACATCCATTCATGCCATTCAAATGGATAAACAGGAAGGAAATCTATGGGTTAGCACCAACCAGGGCCTTTCGTTCATTGATGTTCCTCATGGAATCATTAAAAACTTCACATCCAGTGACGGATTGGTGAATGTAGAATACAGTGATGGCGCTTCCTTCTTTGACGATGAAAACGGGAAATTGTACGTTGGTGGTACTATGGGGGTTGATATGATTCAAACGAGGGAGATGAAGTTCTCATCATACTTCCCTCCTATAGGCATTAATGGACTGTTGATAAAAAACCAGCCCGTTGATATTTCAGATGAAGGCGTACTTGCCAACCGTATGAATATTCAAACAAGCCTTGAACTTAACAGTAGCCAAAATTCATTTACATTCCTGGTTTCACCATTGGTATACTGGGGTAAAGAGCGCCACAGGATATCTTACAGATTAATAAATTTCGACGACACATGGGTCACGAATCCACAAGACCAAGCCATTAATTTCACCAACCTGAATCCGGGTGAATATATTCTACAATTAAGGGTGAGTGATGAAAACGGCAAATGGTCAGAACAATATAGAGAAGTGCTGATTACCATCAATCCTCCCATTTGGGCAACAAAATGGGCAATTACCACCTATATTCTATTGATTATTGGTATCCCATTGCTCTATATCCGGTCATATCTGCGACGTCAAAATCGTCGTAAAGAGGCTGAACTCCAGGAATTGACACGACAAAAGGAAAAGGAACTTCAGAATTATAAGATTGAATTCTTCACTAATGTGGCGCACGAGTTTCGCACACCGCTAACATTGATAACCTCACACATTCACCTGATGCTCGAGGAACCTGATGATACGGGAAAAAAATCACGCTTGCTCAAAGTTTACAATAATAGCATCAAGTTACAGAAACTCGTATTGGAAATTATTCAATTCAGGAAACTTGAAAAGGGTAAAGAGCCACTCAATATAAGTAGTGTCTGTCCTGATGAACTGGCACGTGAAGTACTTTCTGATCTCGAGCTGCTGGCAGAGAAAGGTGAGATCACCTGCAAAGTAGAATGCAACAGTGAGGGTGTTTATGTGAATACTGATGCAGATAAATATCAGCGTATTATTACAAATCTGGTATCAAATGCCATAAAATACAATAATCCGGGGGGGCATGTAACTGTGCGCATTGATCACTCTGATAATGAATTTATAACAATTGTTGAAGACGATGGAATTGGCATAAATCCGGAATTTAAAAGCAAGGTATTTGAACCTTTCGGCATTTCATCGGCCCACAAGCGTAGCAGTTTCCCGGGTTATCGTTCCACCGGGCTGGGTTTAGCGGTTACCAAAGGAATTGTAGAACTCCTAAAGGGTACCATCAGTTTTGAGAGCGAGCCGGGCAAAGGAACTGTCTTCACCTGCAGGTTTCCAAATGTACACAAGGTTAATACGACTAACACAATAGACATTCGCGACAATAATGACGATGAGCTGCTATTGATAAATGAAGACATTGAAATTGATTTTAAAGTACTACACGATCCTGCCGCTGAAAAGGCAACGCTGCTTATTGCCGATGACGACCCTGAAATACTTCATTTATTGAATGGCATGCTTCGTCCTTTTTACAATCTTTTCTTTGCTAAAAATGGATTGGAAGCTATACATATACTCGAACAACAGTCAATTGACCTGGTCATCTCCGATATAATGATGCCTGAATTGGATGGAATTGAACTCTGCAGCAAGTTAAGGGATAATTTTGATACCAGTCATTTGCCATTGATATTACTTACTGCCAAATCAGAAATTGAGGACCGGATCAAGGGACTTCAGGCAGGAGCTGATTCATATATTCCCAAACCTTTCCACCCTGATCACCTGAAAGTAAGGATTGAAAAGCTCCTGACCAAGAGACAGAATATAAAGACCGGATTTGCCAACCATAATGATACCACCACTCTCATAAAGGAGATACCTGATCCTTTCTTCAGAAAGATGATTGATTATATTGATGAGAATATTGATGATGAGTCACTTTTATCAGAGAAACTCTGCGAGAAACTGGCTGTCAGCAAGTCGTCACTTTATAATAAAACAAAATCAGTACTGGGTACTACACCCCATGGATTGATAAATCAACGACGCGTAAGAAAAGCCTCCATTTTGCTGCAGTCTACTTCACTCACAGTAAGTGAGATTATTGATCAAACAGGCTTCAATAGCCGGGCGCACTTTTATGATCTCTTCAATAAGGAATATGGCTGCTCACCATCTGAATTTCGCCAGAAGATGAAGTTGGAAGCCTAATGGTTTAATGATCCACCCCGTTTTGTGCAATTTCAACCATTTTGACAGAACCTTGTTGAAATGGCCGTAAATACAGTGTATTTTGGAATAGGCCGGACAACTTTTGGAACAGGCAGGACAGGTTTTCGGGGGTTCATGATTAGATTTGTGAATGACAAATTCTAATATTATGGATATCGCGAACCGCTTCCCTACAAACCCGCTACTTCGTCCTTCTGATTTGAAACCCGGAATCAAGGGTATGGAAATAGTATGCCTGCTCAATCCCGGTGTATTTGAATTTAATAATAAAATATGGTTATTGCTTCGCGTTGCAGAACGACCGAAACAGATAGAAGGCAAAATCAGTTTCCCGGTATATAACAGCAAAGGTGAAATTGAGGTACTTAGCTTTGATAAGAATGATCCTGACCTTGATGCCAGTGATCCGCGTGTTATCAACTATAAGAAGAAGGATTATCTAACCACCCTCTCCTATTTAAGATTAGTATGCAGTGATGATGGTATCAACTTTTATGAACCTGAAGGGTACCCGCCCATTTTTGGCAAAGGTGAACTGGAGACTTTCGGCATTGAAGATTGTCGCGTTGCAACAATGGACACAGAATATTGTCTTTCGTTTACTGAAGTCTCAGAGTATGGTGTTGGGGTTGGCCTGATACGCACCAACGACTGGAAGAACTTCAAGCGTGAAGGTATGATCTTCCCACCTCATAATAAGGATTGTGCCATTTTCAATGAGAAAATAGATGGTAAATATTACGCATTGCACCGCCCCAGCAGCCCTGAATTGGGTGGCAACTATATTTGGATAGCACAATCACCCGACCTGATACACTGGGGCAAGCACAAATGCATTGCCACAGTTCGGCAAGGTATGTGGGACTCAGCCCGCGTAGGTGCCGGTGGTGCTCCAATACATACTGATAAAGGCTGGCTCGAAATATACCACGGCGCAAACAGTGAACACCGTTATTGTTTGGGTGCTCTGTTGCTCGATATCAATGATCCGACCAAAGTGCTTGCCCGCAGTATTGATCCAATTATGGAACCAATAAAAGATTATGAACAAACCGGTTTCTTTGGCAATGTTGTGTTTACCAACGGTCATTACGTAAAAGGCGACGATATCTATATGTACTATGGTGCCAGTGATGAAGTAATATGCGGCGCCAAATTGTCTATTTCTGAAATTCTTTCTACACTCTTATAATATATAATACACCTGACCATGTTTAAAAAACTAGTCGCTGAATACCGGTTCTTCCTTTCCAAGCCCCGCAATATGCAGGTGCTTCTCATCACCAATATGCTGTATTCATTGGTACTGCCGGTGGTGGAGATATTCATGGCGGCATATATCATGCGTTACTTTGCTGATACCAGCTATGTTGCCATCTTTCAGGTTGCCATGTATACGGGTATAATCCTTACTTCCGTAACCAATGGATTCCTGCTTAAACACTTCAAGGTAGCACATCTTTACAGTTTCGGAATCTTGCTTAGTGGCCTTTCAATGGTGGGTATGATGTTTGTACAAGGTATAGCATTGGCAGGTTTGATCATCTCAGGAACACTCATTGGTGCTGCCTCAGGATTCTTCTGGACCAACCGTTACCTCATGGCCCTTAATACCACTGAAGATGAAAACCGTAATTACTTCTTCGGCCTTGAGTCATTTTTCTTCACCCTCTCCAACATTATTGTACCCCTGGCCATAGGCGCTTTACTTGCTTCAATTGACGGGATGCACATTTTTGGTATTGTGTTTGATGTTTACAAGGGATATAGGGTTGTTACACTTCTGGTATTTGCAATCACTATTCTTGCCTGTTTCTCGCTGGCTCGAGGTAAATTTATTAATCCAATACAAAAAGACTTCATCTATTTCAAATTTGACAGGCTCTGGAATAAACAGATATTATTGGCAGCCTTAAAAGGTTTAGTTCAGGGATTTCTGGTTACAGCCCCGGCAATGCTTATAATGAAATACGTTGGCCAGGAAGGGTCCTTAGGGCTCATTCAGGGTATCAGCGGAGGACTGACAGCCATATTAATATACCTGTTAGGCCGTTTCGCAAAACCCAAACACCGCATCATGATATTTGGAGTTGGCATTACACTTTTCCTCATAGGAACAATTGTCAACGGAATTGAACTGTCGATGTTTGGTGTAATGATATTTGTACTCTGCAAGGTATTCTTCCAGCCTTTGCATGATCTCGCTTACTATCCCATCATGATGAAAGTGATAGATGTGGTTTCAAAGCGTGAAAACAGAAATCAATATGCTTATATATTGAACCATGAATTTGGATTGTATGCCGGCAGAGTCATAGGCTTGGGATTATTTATTTTCCTTGCCCTGTATGTTTCGGAAACATTTGCCCTGAGATATGCGCTTATAATAGTAGCAGTATTGCAAATGCTCTCCATACCATTAGCTAAAAACATTATGAAACACTCATACGAGAAATAATTATGGAAAGAAATTATATAGCAATAATGGCTTTGGCAGTAATGGTTGCCGGATCATCATGCAGAACCGGGAATAGTGGTGTTGCTGTTGATCAGACAACTGTTGCCAGAATAGAGCAAATGCCGGCTATGCCTCAGCCATACAAGATAATTGACTGGAAGCAAAAGACACTTCAATTTGACAGTCTGGTATTTAACTTCACCAATACAACAGCCAATGGACCACTGATATGGCTGGATAGCGCACGAAGGAATTTTGACCAGGTTACATTTGGCTTATATACTGTGATGGGTGATGTACGACAGGGACCTGCCAACAACAATGGTGAATTCCATGAAGCACTCACAACCTATGGCGCATTAATTAGTGCTGGCCTGATGGGAATTGACAAGACTAACCAGCAAGGGTTCAACTATGTGAAAATGTCGCAGAACTATTTCAATAGGGATACAAAATGGAACATCGTAATGAATAATACGAATCCTGAAGTTGCTATGGCCGGTGGCGGTTATGGACGCGACTGGTGGTATGATGTATACCCCAATGTGCTATATTACGGTGTTGCTGCCTTGTTTCCGGAGGTAGAGAACACTGAAATGATTATTCGAACAGTTGCTGACCAGTTCTACAAGGCAGATTCTGTTTTACAAGGCAACTATAACTACTCATTCTTTGATTATGCCCAAATGAAGGGTATGAATAACAATGTTCCCCAACAGCAGGATGCTGCCGGTGGGCATGCCTGGGTGCTTTATTCAGCTTATGAGAAATTCGGTAACGAAAAGTATTTGAATGGTGCAAAAAGTGCAACAGAAGCCTTGCTTAATCAGAAGGAGAGTCGCTTTTATGAGATTTTACTACCCTTTGGGGCTTACACAGCAGCCAGGCTTAATGCAGAACATGGTACCAACTACGATGTTACTAAACTACTTAACTGGACATTCGACGGTTGCCAGACAATGGATGGCCGTTATGGTTGGGGTGTTATTGCAGAGCGTTGGGGCGATTATGATGTATATGGATTACAGGGTAGCATTACTGATGGCGGGGGCTATGCATTCTTCATGAATTCAGTTGCTATGGCCTGGCCGTTGGTTCCAATGGTAAAATATGAACCTAAATACGCTAAAGCTATTGGTAAATATATGCTTAATGCTATAAATGCTTCCCGATTGTTCTACCCTGACCAGGTAAATGATGCTCATCAATTCCTTCCTGAAATGAAAGATATCACCAAAGGTATCATTGGATATGAAGGTGTTAGAAAAATGGATGACTATAACAAGGAAGAGTTGAAGGGTGTATCACCTGTTTCAACGGGTGATGGGCCAAAGTGGGTTGCAGGTCAACCAAAAGAATCAATGTTCAGCCTGTATAGTACATCAATTGTCGGAGTCTTCGGTGCCATGGTTAAAACCACTGATGTGGACGGAATACTGGCGCTCGACTGCAATGTCACCGATTTTTATGGTGATAATTTCTATCCTGAATTCCTTTATTACAATCCTTATGAGGAGATAAAAACGGTTACTTATAAAGCTGATAAAAGTGTTGATCTGTTCGATATAGTATCAAAAACCTATCTCGCCAAGGAAAAATCGGGTGAAATAAAAATAAGGATACCTGCAAACTCAGCAGTTCTATTACTAGAATTGCCGGCAGGGTCAAAGATTACTACCGATGGTTCGAAACTTAAAGTGAATGATAAAGTGATTTCATATAGGTAATAGCAATTTTAGTTGTATCAATTTATATAGCAAAGCAATGAAAAAGATCCTACTAATTCTTATGTTCCTGTCGTCAGGCACCTTGTTGTTCGCACAACAGCAGGTAACAGGTACCGTGAAAGATTCTAAAACAGGGGAAACCTTGATTGGAGTGACGGTAGTGTTGAAAGGTACTACCGAGGGCACTATAACGGATATTGATGGCAAGTACCAGATGATGTCCAATCAGCTCAATTCTACATCCGTACTTGTATTCTCCTATATTGGTTATGAAACAAGAGAGGAGACCGTTGGCAGTCGTCGTTCGATAGATGTAAATCTTGAAGCAGAGCAGATGATGCTTGATGAATTGGTAGTCATAGGGTATGGATCTGCCAAGAAACGGAATGTACTTGGAGCTGTTACTAAAGTTGATGCCTTAGAACTAAACCAGTTACCTGTTGCAAGTATCGACCAGGCATTGCAGGGAAGGGCAGCGGGAGTGCAGGTAACGCAGAATACGGGTGCTCCCGGCGAAGGAGTTTCAGTTAGAATACGTGGGGCCGGTTCACTTAACTCTAGTAATGCGCCACTTTATATAGTGGATGGAATGCCTACGGTTGATGCTTTAAAAGTGTTATCACCTGCTGATATAGAAAGCATTTCTGTTCTTAAGGATGCATCAGCGGCAGCTATTTACGGATCACGAGCCAATAATGGAATAGTACTGATCACCACGAAGAAAGGAAGCACAGGCAAAGTCAAGATTTCCTATAATGGTCAGTTTGGATATCAAAAAGCCATTAATCTCACCCCAATGGTCAATACAGCTGATTACATAACCGCTTATAATGAAGCCGCTACCAATGATAATCTATACCTGCCTGAATCACTCAGGCGTCAGCTTATCACTTCAGAGGATGCAGCCAAATTTGCTGATGTCAATCATTTGAAAGAATTGTTGCGTACTGCTCCTGTAACTTCTCATGAGCTTTCAGTTTCAGGTGGTAATGAGAATTCTGATTATATAATTTCCACTTCACTCTTTGACCAGAAAGGTATTATAAAAAATACCGGATATACAAGGGGGACAGCCAGAATTGATGTGAATACCAAGGTAAACAAATGGTTGACTGCAGGTATCAGCATGTTGGTAGGTGTTTCAGATAATGATATTATCGGGAGTTCAGGCGATGGATATGGAGGCAATGGCGGCAGTGTTGTCAGATATGCATTTTTCCGCAATCCTGCCATCCCCGTAAGATTTGATGATGGAACTTTTGTGGATCGGCCAGCTGAATACTTTGGAGCCCAGATCTTTGACTCATTCCTTGGTGATGGTTATAATCCGGTTGGTATGGCCGAATACAATGAAAATAACCAGAAGAGCGATAGTTATCTGGGAAAAGCCTATTTCAAGGCACAGATAACCAAAGATCTTAATTTTACCACAAATTTCGGTTTGGATTACCGTAATACCTCCGCAAGAAGGTTTAACCGCACCTGGGGTACAGATAATCGCATCAACGCCCGCAATGGACTCAGCGTAAGCAATGAGAGATTAGATAACCTCACAATGAACAACTTCTTCAATTACGAAAAAACGATTTCTGACGTTCATAATTTTTCAGCAATGCTTGGTTTTGAAGCAATAAGAAATCATGGAAAAGCACTTTACACGGATGATTCTGACTTTACCATACAGCAGGAAGACCTGATATACATTGGCAATGGAATAGGCATAAAGAACTCAAGTCAGGCAGAATACGCCTCAACGCTGGCCTCACTTTTTGGAAGAATCAATTATAACTTCAACCAAAAATATTTCATTTCAGCAACCATTCGCCGTGATGGTTCCTCCCGATTTATGGGTAATAACAAATGGGGCAATTTCTATTCACTGTCAGGAGGCTGGCTGATAAGTGAGGAGCCTTTCCTTGCAGACTTAGAATGGCTGGAAAGCATGAAAATAAGAGCCGGTTATGGTGCCATCGGAAATCAGGAGATTGGGCTTTATGCCAATGTTGACAGGATATCACCATATTTCAACTATCCTTTTGGAGGCGTATCCTATAATGGGTATGCTCAGACTGCCCTGGGTAATGAAGATCTGAAATGGGAAACCAGTCACCAATACAATGGTGGTATTGACGCTGAATTGTGGAAAGGTGCCTTTTCATTCTCCGTAGATTATTTCTATAAAGTAACTGAAGACATGCTCGTAATTGCTCCAATCCCTCCATCAGTGGGTAATGCAACTGCAGCCTGGATAAATAGTGGTTCTGTACTTAACACAGGTATTGAGTTGGAAGCTGCATATCAGGGTGGAAAAAACAACTGGGGATATAGCATTGGAGGTAACCTGACATATTTGCATAATGAGGTTTTGGAACTTGATGCCGGCCTAAACCGCGGAAGAGTTGAAACTGGCGTGTATGCAACATATACAGAAGTAGGACACCCTATTGGATCTTTCTACCTTCTTGAAATGGACGGAATCTTCCAAAATGAAGCTGATATACTCTTGTCAGCTTTCCAGGGTAACAATATTAAACCGGGTGATGTGAAATATAAAGATCAGAACGGCGATGCCCGGATTGACAACCTTGACCGTGTCCATCTTGGTAGTGCAATACCAAAGCTCTTCCTGGGCGTTAATCTGGCCGGTAACTACCAATCATTTGACCTGTCAGTATTTATTCAGGGATCATACGGCAACAAAATCTACTCACAGATCAACCAGGATATTGAAGGATTTTATCGTGGATTTCCTGTAACACAAAGATATTTCGATGAAAGATGGACCGGCGAAGGCTCATCAACTACGCAACCACGTCCTGCATGGACCGCCAAATCGAATAATGCCCGTCCATCATCCAGATTTCTTGAAGACGGGTCGTACCTAAGGGTAAAAAATGTACAATTGGGCTATACATTACCACGCAAAACTGTTAATATAATAGGGATGGAACGTGCAAGAATATATATTTCAGGTACTAACCTGCTGACCTTCACCAAATATTCAGGTCTCGATCCCGAAATGACAGTCAGTGATAATTCCAGGAATGAAGGGGACCTCGCAGGTGGTATTGATTGGGGAACATACCCTTCAGCAATGACTATTATGTTAGGGGTAAATATCAACTTTTAACAAGATAAGGCCATGATACAGAGAAAATATAATATGAATAACTTGAAGAGCATGATACACAGCAGTAAATTGATACTGTTGGTCGTTGCTATGGTATCAATGAGTTCTTGTGAGAAATTCCTCACTGAAGACCTTAAAGGAACATTCTCATCTGATACCTATTATCAAAATGAAAATCAGGCATTACAGGGAATTAATGGAGTTTATAATGCCATTGCCTTCACAAATCCCAATAATGCCATGTGGGTATTTGGAGATGTAGCTTCAGAGGATGCCGTTAAAGGAGGTAATCCCGGTGATCAGGCGGAGGTAAGCTATATAGATGACTTTACAGTTGACGCCAACAATGGGATTATTATTAACTACTGGACATTTGCCTATGAAGCAATTGCCCGGGCAAACAATGTTATTGCCAGAGTCCCTGAAATAACAATGGATGAAGCCCTAAAGAGCAGAATAATTGGAGAAGCAAAGTTCATAAGAGGGTATTCATATTTCAATCTTGTCAACATCTTTGGAAAGGTACCCCTGAAGTTGCTGCCTCAGACTACACAGGAGGCTATTCACGTTCCTTTGAGTGAGGTTTCAGCAATATACCAACAAATAGAAAAAGATCTGACAGAAGCTTCCGCATCGCTTCCTGAATCGTATTCATCCACTGACAAAGGTCGGGTAACTAAAGGGGCTGCACTTGGTATGCTTGGTAAAGTTTGTCTTTATCAGGAAAAATGGACTGATGCCATTAATTATTTCCATCAGATGGAGAAAATTGGTATTTATGGATTGCTGGATAATTATGGTGATAACTTCAAACTGGCATTTGAGAACAGCAAGGAATCAATTTTTGAGATTCAGCATCTGGCCGGTCAAAGTCCCGGTCAGGGTAACTCTATGAATCAGTGGTTTGCCCCACCGGGTGAAGGTGGTTACTATTTCAATGCTCCCACACAGTCATTGGCAGACGCCTTTGAAAAAACTAACGAAGGTGTATATGATCCACGTATTGATGCCAGTATTGGCCGTGATGGCCAGCCTTGGTTGAATGGTGATCTTTTCAGTGCTGCCTGGTCACCAACCGGTTACCTTACAAAGAAACATCAGCAACCATTATCAGAAATTTCAAGTTCATTGAAAGGTGACGGCGATTTGAATTATATCTATATGCGCTATGCTGATGTATTGCTTATGAAAGCTGAAGCATTCGCACAAAACGGATTGGCTGACTCAGCCAGATCCAATCTTAATAAGGTAAGAATACGTGCACGAAACAGTTTCAATGGCACACCGCCTGCTGACCTTTTGCCTGAGGTCATCACATCAGACCTGAACCTTCTAAAAGATGCTATTCGCCATGAACGCAGGGTTGAACTGGCACAGGAATTCCATCGATTTTTTGATCTGATGCGTTGGGGCAAAGCCATTGCAGAGCCAGCCCTTGGAACAGATTTCTCATACGAATTAAACAGGTATTTCCCAATACCACAGGCTGAAATTGATGCGAACCAGGCTATACCTTAAGAGAATTATATAAAGTAAACACAACACAAAACAATATAGCACACAATCCAGTATCATTAACTAATCTTCATTTAACCAAATTCAATTAACTAAATTAAAAATCAATTCAGAGAAAATGAAAAAACTGATGAATTACCGCACTTTGCTGATTATGATGATGTTCATAAGCGCAGCCATGGTCTTTGTTTCATGTAAAGACGACGATGATGACATTGTAGAGGGAGATAAGACTGCCCTGAACGCCTTGATTGCAGAGGCCGATGCATTGGCAACTTCAGCAACTTCAGCTGATTATCCACAATCGGCTATTGATGCATTCAAGTCAACACTCGCAACTGTAAAATCAACAGCTGCTACAAAATTAACACAGGCTCAGATTGACAACCTGTTTACTCAATTGACCGAAGCTATGAATACATTTGAAGCTCAGGCTTATGGCTATATTGATGAGGACCTTTACCTTACTGCCGGATGGCATTTTGATGAAGGAACCGGAACAACAGCTACGGCTTTCTCAACAACTCAGCATGTAGCTACCTTTAAAAAGGGTAATACTGTAATTCTTGGCGCTAATGCTAAAGATCCCGCATGGACTGACGGGCTCAATGGCGGAAAAGCTATTTATTACACTGGTGGTGCACACCTGGAAGTACCTTACACAACATCTTTCCTACCGGCAAATATCACCATTTCAGTATGGGTAAAGCCTGACGAACTCTATGAACACAATTACATTGTTTCACAGAACTACTGGAACGGTTACAAACTCCAGACTCAGGGTGGTGGAAAACCATTCTTCACATACAAGAAAGTTGATGGTGGTATTATAGATGCTGACAATGAAACTGACAACTCAGTAAAAATTGACCAGTGGAATCATATAGTTGTTTCAGTGAACGCAATAACCAAAGAACTGAAATTCTATGTTAACGGTACACTCACCAAGACATGGACAGAATCAGATAAGGGCATTGGCCCATTACTCCAGACTCTTGAAAATGCTCAACCATTTATTATTGGTGGTGTTGCTACCGATGCTGAATTGGCTGCCAACTTCATGGAATGGACCACTGCAGATAACTTAGGTTATTTCAAAGGAGTAATTGATGAACTGAAGATATACAACATCGCACTGGCCGATGGACAGGTATCGAAACTTTATAATGATGAAAAACCTTAATCGTACTGGTTTCTTGTGTTTTTAGGTTGAAGTGAGAAAATGGCCCTTTGATCTGCCCGCTATAGCAGATCAGGGGGCCTTTCTTTTTAAAATTAATCAAATAATTATGAATTTCAGAACACTCCTGTTTCTATTCACTTTTACTTGCAATACTTCAATGCTTTTAACGGCTCAATCAAATGTTGGAGGGTGGCCGGCAGAAGCTTCGAAAAATTTCAAGAAAACGCAATTGACAGGTCAGTTAATTTGGTGGAAAGAGGTTGTGTTTTATCAAATCTATATGCCATCATTTCAGGATAGTGATGGCGATGGCTATAGTGATTTCAAGGGTATGACGGAACGGCTTGATTACCTTCAATCGCTTGGAATCAAAGGTCTATGGCTGACTCCCTTTCTCAAATCCCCTAAAGTTGACAATGGTTATGATGTAGCTGATTATTACAATATAGACCCTGTATATGGTAATATGCTTGACTTAAGGGAATTCATTGAAGAAGCACACAAAAGGGGAATTAAGGTGATTATGGATATGGTTGTTAACCATACTTCAACAGATTGCGAGTGGTTCAGAGAATCACGTAAATCAAGGAATAATCAATATAGGGATTATTATATCTGGCAGGATAAACCTAATAACTGGGAATCTTTTTTTGGTGGAAGCGCCTGGGAATTAGATACCCTTACCAACCAGTATTACTACCATAAATTTGATGTCCGCATGGCTGACCTCAACTGGTCAAATCCACTGGTAGTTGAAGAAATTCAGAATGTATTACGATTTTGGCTTGATCTGGGTGTTGATGGATTTAGAATGGATGTTATAAATTTCCTTTTCACTGATTATAACTTTTTGGATAATCCGATGGAACAAGGAAAGCAACTCCATATAAATGATATTGATCAGCAGGGTGTAAAAAACGCTATGCGTACTATAAAAGCAACACTCAATGAATATGATGACAGATTTATTGTAGGTGAAATTGGCAGTGATAAATTGGCAGTCCTTAAAGAATATCAGGCTCCTGATATGATGGATGTTGTATTCAACTTCAATTTTGGCAGCATTCCGGACTTTTCACATCAAAAGATATTTAGAGAACTCAGGAGCATGGAAAGCCAAATGTCAGGCTATCCTACTCTCTTCTTTGGCAGTCACGATATGCCTCGGTCAATGAACCGATTGGCAGAAGGTGATTCAACAAGAGCTGCTGCACTGGCGGCACTAATACTGACTGCGAAGGGCGTTCCTTTTATCTACTATGGTGAAGAAATTGGAATGCAGAACATCATTGCACACTCTTATGAGGAGATTGCAGATATACAGGGAAGAACACAATATAACCTCGCCCTGAAAGCCGGAAAGTCTGAGGCAGAGGCACTTGTTACCGGCAACGACAACAATAGAGACAAATCAAGAAGTCCTATGCAATGGGACAATAGCGAAAATGCCGGTTTTACAACCGGGAAACCCTGGATAAAGGTACACGAACAATACAAAACCATTAATGTTAAAGAGTCGGAAACTCAGAAACATTCATTGCTTCAGACATATAAGGAACTTATTAACTTACGGAATAAAGAAAAGGCTCTGCAATACGGAACATATATGAAACTGGGGAACAAGAATGGCTTGATATATTATACACGCTCATACCATGGAGAAAACCTATCAGTGCTGATGAACTTTGGAGAATTAACTTCAATACGACTACCCAGGGGAGGGGAAATACTGGCAGAAGGATTTTCCGAAAGCAGCTCCATCAATCATAAAATGACCCGGGTAAAAAAGAATATTCAACTTAAGACTAACAGCTACTTGATATATAAACACTAATCCCGTTACCGCATTGCTTAACGAATGAAATTAAATAAATAACACCACTATGAAATACCAACAGCATATTCTCAAATTCCTGCTCATTGCACTGGTTGCCATTCAACCATTTACCAAGAGTCTTTATGGTCAGACCGGACAATTGAATATCAGCCGGATCAACCAAATGCCCGACCTTCCGTCTCCTTTGCTGATAATGGACTGGGATGCTGTAGCAGAGGATTATGATGCATACGTATTTGATCTGAATAAAACAGGACAGTACTTGCCATTATCAAGGTTAGGAATGCAGGGTCAATTTAATTATTCTGATAATATTCCTCTATTTCTCGATACTTATGTAGGTGCCGATAGTCATGGTAATCAGGCAGAAGCAATCAATATAATGCCTGCTATAGTTGGGGCTTCGCTTGTTGGGATTGACAAAAGCAATCAAAATGAAGAAAACTGGGTATCAAAAACCAAAGATTTCTTCAATTTAAAAAATGGACAGAACGTTTATTTGAACAACTATTCAACAACATCAGGAGGAGACTGGTGGTATGATCTGATGCCCAACGTTTATTTCTACCAGTTAAAATACCTATATCCGAATGCTGCTGCCGAGTTTAATAATCAGTTTACAACGGTGGCAGACTGGTGGTTATATTGTGTAAACCAATTAGGTGGCAGCACCACACCCTGGTCAGTTCCAAACATGAATTACAGGGCATTTAACCTGGCTACAGGCCTTCCGCTTGCAACAGGTGTTCCGGAGCCTGAATCTGCCGGGAGCATCGCCTGGTTGCTTTATAATGCTTATTCAGAAACAGGTAGCCGCAAGTATATTGAAGGTGCACAATTAGCATTGGACTTCATGGCAGATTTTCCGTCAAATCCTTCCTATGAACTTCAGCTGCCTTATGGAACGCTTGTTGCAGCCCGGATGAATGCTATTGAGGGTACAAATTATCCTTTACAGCAAATGCTCGACTGGTGTTTTGACAGGGGTCCGCTACGTGGATGGGGCTCTATTGTAGGCACATGGGGTGGATATGATGTTTCAGGTCTGATTGGTGAAGCCAATGATGGTGGCAATGATTATGCATTCATAATGAATGGTTTTCAGCAAGCAGCAGCATTGGCACCTTTGCCTAAGTACGATAAAAGGTATGCGAAGGCTATTGCTAAATGGATGATCAATGTTACCAATGCAAGCAGGCTTTTCTACAGAACTGCATTGCCGGAAACTAATCAGGATTCATGGGCCTGGTCAGTTGCCAATGATCAGAATGATGTTATACCTCATGAGTCAATGAAGGAGGTGTGGCTTGGCAAGTCACCTTTCGCCATGGGAGATGCAATAAACGGCGGTTGGGCAGCAACGAATCTTTCTCTTTATAGCGGCTCAAGTGTAGGTTATCTGGCTGCAGTTGTTGAATCAACCAATATTCAGGAAATCCTCCAAATTGATTTGAACAAGACAGATTTTTATGGTGACAATTCCATTCCCGGATATCTGTATTTCAATCCAACAGAATCGACGAAGGAAGTTCAGGTAACTTTACCTACGGGATCATTCGGTATTTATGATGCTATTACTGAAACTGTATTATCAAACTCAGCATCCAACACATACCCTTTATTGGTACCTGCCGGTGAGGTTAGGCTTATCCGATTATTCTCCGCAGGATTAGTTCCTGAGCATATCAATAACCGCCTATATGTTGGAGAACATATAATAGATTACCACTATCAATATGACTACTCTCTTAATCTCAGAATTAAATCATTGTCAACAGATCAGAATCCCATACTTACTAACTCAGTCTTCACAGCCTATTGCGAACCCGGAAATGTGCAATCAGGCAATTCTGTATCCTTTCAATGGTATATTGATAATGAGCTGATAGGGGGCGCAATAGGGTCACAGGTGCAATTAACTTCACCCGGTACACCATCAAGTTCTGTGCTTAAGTGTATTGTATCCAGCAACGGGCAGGTAGCGGAGGATTCACTGCACCTTCAGATTGTTGATCACATTGCATTACCACCGGTGGTTAATGGAATACAGTCAGCATCCAAATTCACTTATGCCGGAGAATTAAATACTTTTACTGCACTTGTTGAGCCGGCAAGCGGTGAAATACTAACTTATAATTGGATTGTTTCAGCGGGAGAATTGAATGATACAACCGGTAGTACGGTTAATTGGCAGGCCCCGTTTGATCCTTCCGTAGTCACAATAACATTACAGGTTACCAACCAGTATATGCTTACCACTACGGTTACTTCAGGAGCATTGGTCAAGGATAAAAATCTTCAAAGCCAGTCGCCTTTAATATGGTATCCTTTCGACTGGGATAATAAAAATCATGCTTCTGATAGGTTTCATGCAACTGTAATGGGAGCAACCAAAACATCAGATCCACGGGGAGAACCGTCTTTAGCCTATAAGTTTAATACAGGTTCCAATATTATTTATACTAACAACCATAATGACCTGAATTTTAGTGATGTTATAAGCATAAGCTGTTGGATTAAGTGCGATCAGCTTGCTTCAGAACGATTTATTATTTCACATGGGTCATGGCAGGAGCGATACAAGCTCTCGGTTACACCGGAAGGTTATCTTCGATGGACGGTCAAGACGAATACCGGTGTTGCTGATCTCGATGGTTCTGCACCTATTAACATGAATCGCTATTATCATGTAACAGCACTTTATACAGGGTATTCAATGGAATTATATGTTGATGGCATTCTTGATAATTTCAAGTCATTCTCAGGTGATATACAAACCTCCACTAAACCACTTACAATTGGAAGGATGGATAATGTTGAAACGCTATATTCATGGCGTGGGAGTGTTGATGAAGTGAAACTATGGGATAAGGAAATACCTGTTACCCAGATAGAAGAACTTAAGACACTCTGGTCTTCACCTGTGGGAATTGAAGAAGACCGGTTGATTACGCTCATTTATCCTAATCCTGCCGGAAACCAATTCTATGTTGAATTACCCAGTGATATTTACATTGAAAGTATATTGGTTTTAGCACCTGACGGCAGGGAAAAACAGAATATTTCAGTTAAACGCGATGCCGACAGGATTTTAGTTGAACTGGAAGAACCTATACCCGGTTTGCATTTATTACAATTGAAGCTTGATAATGGACAATTGATTTCCCGAAAAATCATGATCAGGTTATAATCCATCGTGGCTTCAAAGGCCTAAGCATACAGGCCTTAAATAAAAGAAATTATGATAAAGACTCTTGAAGATAGGGTTTCTATATTTTGGACCACTGAAAGACTGATCAGATGGTTGTTTTTCCTTTCCATTCTATTTTCAGGAATTAATGTAACCGGTCAGCAACTATCATTGAAAGTTACCGGAAATGAACAGGATGGTTTTTCTGTTGAAGTGTATAATGGAGAAAGGCCGGTAGTAGTTAATACTGAAGAATTCTCTCTCTACTTGTCAAACCTTGATATGAGTACCGTTTGCAATATGGATCATTGGAAAGGTAAGAAATGGTCAGCTGATAATAATAGTATAATCCTGACCGGTGATTCATATCTACCTGAGTTTGACGCTAATCTTTCTGTAAGAGTAACATATAATCTAGTTAATTCAAATGTAATACAGAAGAGGGTCGAGCTGTTTCAACCTTCCATGCCAGGTATGTACTATATATTTAAACAAACTGTCAGACCGGCTGAAGTCCCTACTGAATACGTTACCTTTGAACACGACAAATTCCCCGGTGGATTTGTTCATGAAATATATCCTTCTGCCGGCTTTATCACTCCTGACAATTTTGTGGTTGGCGTTCTTACAGATGCCGGCTATCTTAATCACTATACTCGGAATACCCGTCGCAGATTTAGTGGCAGAGGAGGTGGATTTGTCGGAATGAGAATTCTCCCTGATGTTAATTTACTTACGGTAGCAGATATTAACGAAAGAAAAATTAACAACCATTTCATCAGCCAGACTTTTGGTGAGATGGTTGACCTTGATGTCTGTAAACAATTGACACTGGAATCCCCCTTGAATACTTTAGCGGGGAGAGAAACAGTAATAAATGAAGGTTTTCGTGTTGAGGGCACTGCTGATGTGGTTAATGATAAGGGATTGTTAACCATTCACGGCTATCCAGATAGCAGATCAGGTATTGAATTGATTGTTCCTTTTAAAGACCAGCGAATTTACACCATCTCCTTCTTATGCAAAGGAAACACACCTGTGGCATTAAAGCTAATCAGAATAAAGAACGGAAATAAGACTTATGAGCTCGAACACGGAATTAAGTATATAGACAATTTTCCTACAAAAGAAAATGAATGGACAGAATTTAAAGGTAGTATCCTCATACCCTATATTGAAAATGACAGCATTTCAATGTTCCTTGGCTCACAGTCAGGCAAAGAATTCGTACTTCAGATTAAAGACCTTCAATTCACTGAACATCAATTGATAAGAACTGTTGAAAACAAAGGTATTGAACCTTATAACCTATTACCTCAGAGTGATACAGTGACTAAAACAACCTTCCTGTTCATTGAACCCTGGCAATCACATCGGCAATTCATGATTTCATCACAAACAAGACTTGCTGAAGGAAAAGGATTTGAAGGAACATTGGCAGAAAAGATGCTCTACGGGAACTTCAACATGCTTACCTGGATTACTGATGTAAGAGACTTCACTCCATTCAATGTGCCAAACATGAATTATGCCCCTGATATGTATAACAGGGATTCTTTCTTTGCTATCGTTTCAACCTACAACAGAGAACTAAATCTTGGGATATGGGAAAAATGGGGAAAGACACAAACGACTGAAGGTGGAATTGGAACCATTATCACACCATATATGGGTTCAGTAGAGGCAAAAGACAATGAAGCAACCATTGAATGGCTGATGTGGGCATTGTTGAATAAGCGGCGATTTGGTGCAATCCTTCCACAAGATAAAATTAAAAAAGCCGTAGAGTATATCCTCAATGAATTTGATGCCGACAAGGATGGTAAATGCACCTCGCATTTTTCATTAAGTCAGATAGATATTGTTGATTTTCAACCTAAAACTGATCGTTTGGCAGTAAACCAGGGCATGTTTGCTGTTGCATTGCGGACAATCAAAGAGCTGGGATTTGATATCAGGGAGGATTATATAGAAAAGGCAGAAGCCGAATACCGGAGCTTTTATGACAGTAACAGAAAGCACATGATTTTCGATAAAAACTTTCCGGATATTATCTGTTTAAATGATCTTGAACCCGAATTCTATTCATTATGGCTTTTCAATAGACCGATTCTTACTGATGAAATGGTGATAAATCATCTGGAACAAACACCTTTGCTGAACAAAGTACCGGGATCACCTCATCCGGAAGTTGGAACCACCGCCCCAATCTTGGTGCGATTAACAAAAGAGGAACCGGGTTATTCTTATCTGACAGAAGATTACCAACCCTTTGCCGAATTTGGTGAAATAAATTACGGTAAAGGTAAAAATGAAGGGTTCTATTACAACGGAGGGAGTTGGCTTAGGGCTGAATACTGTGCGTATGTCACGGGATTAAGGCATGGCTGGGAAAAGGCTACACCTGTTATGGAAAATAGGGTTTGGGCTGAGATCTACCTGAATCCTGAATGGCCATACAGTAAGGAATTTATTCCAACGAAATGGAATTCAACCAATGAATGGTGGGTTTCAACAAGAGGACTGTGTTGGAATGTGTTTTTACTAATGGCAAATGAAGTTGCCGGAATACGCACACCTACTATGGATCCCGATTACGGAAAATAAAACTACAGATATTTGGTTATGTTATCTTAGGGAAGTTGTGTTAACTTTTCACTTCATTTGTTGTTTATTCCCAAATTCATGACTATGCAGCTCTTTTCAATACCAACCGGAAACTTTAAACTTGATGGGGGCGCCATGTTTGGCGTTGTGCCAAAAACATTATGGAGCCAAAAGTATCCATCGGATGATAATAACATGATAAATATGGTGATGCGCTGTCTTCTAGTTGTACAGGGCGACAGACGTATTCTCATAAATAATGGTATTGGTGATAAGCAAAGTGAAAAGTTTTACAGCCGTTATTACTTAAGCGGAGAGGAAACCCTGATTGGATCGCTGGCCAGGCATGGATTTAAGCCTGAGGATATTACTGATATGTTTCTTACCCATCTGCATTTTGATCATTGCGGAGGTAGTGTAAAATATAATAATGACAAAAGTGGATATGAACTCTCATTCCCAAACGCCATTTATCATATTAGCTCACCACAATGGTACTGGGCAATGCATTCTAATAAAAGAGAAAGTGCTTCTTTCCTTATTGAAAATATTAAACCTATTGAAGAAAGCGGACGTTTAAGACTTTTTGAAGAGGGGGCAGACCTTTTCAATGATATTCAGATCAAATTGTATAATGGACATACGGATGGCCAGGCAATTCCATTTATTAAATACAAGGGCAGAACAATAGTATTCGGCAGCGACTTATTGCCAACAAAAGCTCACCTGCCCTTACCTTGGATAATGAGTTATGATACCCGTCCATTGCTCACTCTTGATGAGAAAGAGGCGTTTATAAATGAAGCGGTTGAGAACAATTATATCATTTTTCTTGAACATGATGCCTATAATGAATGCTTTGAACTGCAAAAGACAGAAAAGGGTTATATAGCCAGCGAGAGTTTTACACTAGATTCGATTTAAGTATTAGGGTGTATTATTTCAAATGGCAGACTTCTAATGAGTATTTTTGGCCATGGATAGATTCAATCATTTACATAGGTTGCATGTTTGTGCAATGAGCAAAAAAGTATTAACTTGGCTACAGCCTTTATAAACCAAAATCACCTGCCTTGTACCGTATAGTATCAAAAATCGACACCTCCACTGAAGAGTTCCGTAAGAACGGGGAGGCTTACTCCCAACTGATTTCCACATATCGTGAACGGCTTAAAGAAGCGACAAGTGGAGGTTCGCCTAATGCGATCAACAAACACAAGGAAAGAGGGAAACTACTGGCCAGGGAAAGAATAAACCTGCTATTGGATTCCAACACCCCATTCCTTGAACTATCATCGATGGCAGCTTATGGAATGTACAATAACGAATTCCCATCTGCCGGAATAGTTACAGGAATTGGGATAATTCATGGTCGGGAAGCGATGATCATTGCCAATGATGCTACTGTAAAAGGGGGTACTTATATTGAACAAACGATAAGAAAGCATGTGAGGGCTCAGGAAATTGCAATGCAGAATCACCTTCCCTGCGTTTATATGGTTGATTCAGGAGGAGTATTTCTACCTGAGCAGTCAAAAGTATTCCCTGATAGATTTGATTTCGGAAGGTTCTTTTACAATCAGGCCAGAATGTCGGCAGCCGGCATACCGCAGATAGCTATTGTAATGGGATCATGCACTGCCGGTGGGGCTTATGTTCCGGCGATGAGTGATGAAACTATAATTGTAAGAAACCAAGGAACTATATTTATTGGTGGACCACCACTGGTAAAAGCCGCAACAGGAGAAGAAGTTACAGCTGAAGATCTGGGTGGGGCAGTGGTTCATACCTCTATTTCCGGAGTTGCTGATCATCTCGCAGAAGATGACCAGCATGCCATTCAGATATGCAGAGATATCTTTCGAACACTTAAACCTTCTACCAGGCAGGTTCTTGAAATTGTTAAAAGCATTCCACCATTCTATGATCCCAAAGAGCTCTATGGCATTGCCCCAATAGATTTACGTAAGCCGGTAGATTCAAAAGAGATAATTGCCAGAATTGTAGATGAAAGCAGATTTCATGAGTTCAAAGCAAATTATGCTCCCACATTAGTAACCGGATTCTCACATATAATGGGTTATCCCGTAGGTATACTTGCCAATAGTGGGGTGCTTTTCGGTGAAACCGCTCTTAAAGGTGCCCACTTCATTGAATTGTGCACATCAAGAAATGTGCCTATTATATTCCTACAGAATATAACCGGCTTTATTGTAGGTCGTGAATATGAACGTAAAGGAATTGCACGTGATGGAGCTAAAATGGTTCATGCCGTTGCTAATGCAAACGTGCCTAAATTCACCGTTGTCTTTGGAGGTTCATTCGGCGCAGGTAATTATGCTATGGCAGGCAGGGCTTATGATCCCAATCTATTATTTATGTGGCCTAATGCTAAAATATCAGTAATGGGTGGTGAACAGGCCGCAGGAGTCCTTACTACTGTTAAAGAAGAACAATTGAAGTCGAAAGGCATTGAATTAAAGGAGTCAGATAGAGGAGAGCTGCGTAATTCAATTCTCAATAAATATGAGGAGGAGAGTTCTGCCTATTATAGTACTGCCCGGTTGTGGGATGATGGAATTATTGACCCGGTTGATACCCGTATTGCACTGGCATTGGGTATTGCCACTTCAATGAACCATGTGTGGAAAGAAACTAAGTTTGGAGTGTTCAGAATGTAATAAGACATTCGGTTTTTGATTTATGGTATTCAGATTCCGAATGGATTAAACAAAGTAATAAGATTGTATGTGCCGGAATGTTAGAGCTTAATCAAGGATATGATTGACATGCAATACAATAACTATTCACTTATCAAATGACTTTACATGATTATGGAGTATACCACCATTAAGATTGAAATTAAAGGTCACATAGCAATAATATGGCTTAATAGACCTGAAATAAGAAATGCCTTTAACGAAGTTATGATAAGCGAACTGATCAAGGCATTTGATCAATTATCACAAAGGGAAGATGTACGTATCATAATTTTACGTGGACTTGGGAAAGCCTTTTGTGCCGGGGCTGATCTTAACTGGATGAGAGATGTGTCAAAATACACTTATGATCAAAACCTAAAAGAGAGCATTCAACTGTCGGAATGTTTCAATACAATATATAATTGTCGGGTACCAACAGTGGCAGTTGTGCATGGAGCCGCCATTGGAGGTGCCAATGGCCTGCTTGCAGCATGTGATATTGCCATCTGTGAAAATGAAACGGTATTTTCTCTTTCAGAAGTCAAAATAGGGATAGTTCCTGCTTGTATTTCTCCTTTTGTTATGAAACGGGTGGGAGAATATGGATCAAAGGAATTAATGTTAACTGGTCGTCGTATCAATGGAAAGGAAGCTGAATGGTTCAGATTAGTCAATAAGTCATTGCCGGCAGAAGAACTGGAAGCTTACCTTGAAAACCTTACTTCCATGCTTCTCACCAGTGGCCCAAAGGCTGTAAGCCATTGTAAGGTATTAATAGATCAGGTGTCAAATAGAATAACACTGGAAGAGGCCCTTACTTACACTGCAGGTATGATTGCCGAGATAAGGTCATCTGAAGAAGGACAGGAAGGGATGGCAGCATTTCTCGAAAAGAGAAAGCCAAAATGGGTAAATGAATAATTATGTGACTACTGGAAATCCCGAGAGATGAAAATTACTAAAGTACTGATTGCCAATCGTGGTGAAATAGCCCTTCGAATCATTAGAACGGCCAGAAGCATGGGTTATAGCATTGTTGCTGTTTATTCTGAACAGGATCGTGATTCAGCTCATGTTAGAGAATCTGATGAAAGGGTATTTCTTCCGGGGGAAACTCTTCTGGAGACCTACCTGAATATTCCGGCGATTATAAATGCAGCTAAAGATACAAGGGCTGATGCTATCCACCCGGGTTATGGCTTCCTTTCAGAGAACCCTCTGTTTGCCCAAGCCTGTGAAAGAGAGGGTATTGTATTTATCGGCCCTTCATCAGATTCCATCAAATCAATGGGCCAAAAAATTTCTGCTCGTGAAATAGCAGTGAAAAATAACGTTCCTGTTACACCCGGAATAACAGGTAGTCCGGATGAATTACTTAATAACCATATAAACATTGGTTTTCCCTTATTGGTAAAAGCTGCTGCCGGCGGAGGAGGGAAAGGAATGCGAATTGTATATTCAGAGAACGAATTGGCTGCAGCTATTACTTCCACTTCAAGTGAAGCAAAAAACTATTTTGGAGACGATACTGTCTATATTGAAAAGTTTTTTGAGAATCCACGACATATTGAGGTTCAAATATTGGGGGATAAGCATGGAAATATAATCCATCTGTTTGAAAGGGAATGTTCTGTTCAACGGCGACATCAAAAAATTATTGAAGAAGCCCCATCTCCAACAATCAATGCTGAGATAAGATCAATGATGTGCGATGCAGCTGTAAAGTTGGCATCATCAATTGATTACTATAATGCCGGCACCATCGAGTTCTTGGTTGACAAGGATTTGAATTTTTACTTCCTTGAAATGAATACCAGGATTCAAGTTGAGCATCCTGTTACAGAAATGATAACAGGAGTGGATATTGTCAGGGAGCAATTCCTGATTGCCGAAGGCTCTAAATTATCATATAAACAGTCAGACCTATCAATTAGCGGGCATGCTGTTGAATTGAGGGTTTACGCCGAAGATCCTCTGAATAATTTCATGCCTTCACCCGGTACAATATTACAATACGGATATCCGGATTCTAATAATTTAAGGGGAATCGATTGGGAATCTGATCTAAATGAGGAAAACAAAGCCGAACCCTATATCGCACAATGGAAATTTGGTGTGAGGGTAGATGATGCAGGACAACAAAATGTTGTTCAGGTATATAGCAACTTTGACCCTATGATAAGTAAAGTCATAGCTCATGGAAAAGATCGACAAGAGTCCATTGGTAAACTACTTAATTTTCTGACGAATTATGTGGTTTTAGGTATCCAGACAAATTTGTCGTTTCTAAATCTATTACTTCAGTATCCTGAGTTTACCGCTAATCAAGTTCATACAAGGTATATTGACAATCATCTTGCTGAGTTGAATAGCGAATTATTAAAGTCAAAAGATAGGCTTGACTATGAGGTTCCAATGACGGCTGCCTTGATATTTAGCTTGAACCAGCGTAAATATATCAACAGTCAGGATAGATATAGGCCTTCGAATAAAATAGATGACTTATCGGGTAAAGGAAGCCATACTGCTGGAAGTCGGATTTTTTTTGATACAATAGAACATAACCATGCACCTAACGAAATCCGTTATAATATTTGGGATGAAATTGGATACTGGAGAATTCTTAACAAGTTGGATGTCATTATAAATGAGCAATTAATTGAGATAATTCTTGAGGAAAATAATCCTGACCATTTTACATTTACTATTAATGGTATTAAAAAGAATGCTGCTTTGTCGTATAATAATCAAGGGGGTTACCATCTCAGGCTAAATGAAAATTTATATACCATTTACATGGTTAATACTCCTGAGAATACTATCCTAGTGAAATACCGGGAGCATGAATTTATTTTTAAAAGGCCTGACATGGCGCCCTCTGATGAATTCTGTTTTGCAGGAGTAATAGCGCACAAAGCTGATACAGGAGATATGGTATCTCCAATGCCGGGCAGAGTTCTTACCATACAAGTATCAGAGGGTGATGCTGTGAAAAAGGGGGAGCTGTTAATGGTGATTGAAGCTATGAAGATGGAGAACAACATGTTGGCACCCTATGATGGACACATTGATAAAATTATGGTGAAGAAAGGGGATAATGTTGATAACAGTTCTCCTTTGATACATTTGGTTAAGACATCAGAGGATTTAAAATCAGAATAATTAACACAAAATAGAGTATCCAAAAGCCAATTGTCGGATTTTAAAGAAACGAACTTTTATCAATTCCGATGATTTAAACCATAAACAAATAAACCAAAATTATGGATTACAATTTAAGTGAAGAACATAAGATGATTCGTAGAACTGTACGTGATTTTGCTGAACGTGAAATAAAACCAATTGCTAAAGAACTGGATGAAAAGGCTGAATTCTCAATTAACTTAACACGAAAAATGGGTGAGCTGGGCCTATTTGGTATTTATTTACCTCATAAATATGGTGGTCAGGGGATGGATTACCTTTCATACATAATCGCTGTTGAAGAGTTAGCCAGAATTGATGGTTCGCAAGCTGCAACTGTTGCGGCTCACAATTCACTGGGCATTGGTCCGCTTTATTATTATGGATCAGAGGAACAAAAGAAGAAGTATTTGCCACTGCTCTGCACCGGTAATTCACTTTGGGCTTTTGGTTTAACAGAACCAGATGCCGGAAGCGATTCAAGAGGATCAAAAACCAAGGCTGTGCTGGAAAATGGGGAGTGGGTGATAAATGGTTCTAAAATTTTCATTACCAATGGATCCGTCGATATCTCCATAGGAGCAACAGTGCAAGCAGTAACAGGCGACAATAATGGTAAAAAGGAATTTACAACAATCATTGTAGAAAAGGACACACCGGGTTTTACGAGGCAGACGATGCATGGAAAAATGATGTGGCGAGCCTCTGATACTGCTCAATTATTTTTTGATGATTGTCATGTGCCGGAACACAATATGCTTGGCAAGATAGGCGAGGGTTCTAAGATCATGCTATCTACCCTTGATTCCGGTAGACTTAGTATTGCCGCTATGGGGCTTGGTTGCGCCCAGGGTGCATATGAGTTAGCTCTAAACTATGCACAGGAAAGAAAGCAATTTGGACAAACGCTTTCTAAATTCCAGGTCATCTCTTTCAAACTTGCTGATATGGCATTAAAAATTGAGCTTGCCCGCAACCTTCTTTATAAAGCCTGCTGGCTTAAAGATACAGGACAGCAATATGCAAAGGAATCAGCTATGGCTAAGCTCTATTGTTCAGAAATTGCCAAAGAGGTAGCAGATGAAGCTGTTCAAATACATGGTGGTTATGGGCTAATGAAGGATTATGAAATTGAACGTTTTTACCGTGATCAACGCTTACTTCAAATTGGTGAGGGAACTTCAGAAATTCAACGAATGGTAATTGCCAGATATATACTTCAATAAACTTCCACTTCAGCAACCACTTATTACTTCATCTACCTTCCTTTTTCAAGGATGGTTACAAGGATTATAAAATAGAAAAACAATAATCCATCAATGGAGTTAGGTTATTATGACGACTATGAATGATACAATAAAAATTACTGAGTCACCAAGAGATGCCCAACAGGGATTGCCCTATGTAATAACTGCTGAAAAAAGGGCAGCATATATTAATGCTCTTCTAGAGGGTGGTTTTGACGTAATTGATTTTGGCAGCTTTGTTTCGCCTAAAGCAATTCCACAAATGGCTGATCAGGATAAGGTATTGAAGATGGTCGATAAAACCTCAGAAACAGCCCTTTTGATGGCAATTGTAGGCAATTTAAGAGGTGGGAAGGATGCCGTTGCTCAGGAAAAGGTAGATATTCTTGGATTTCCCTTTTCAATGTCAGAGACCTTTCTCCAAAAAAACATAAACTCTTCGAAAGCTAAAGCACTTGAAACCATTGATACACTTGCTCTACTATGTGCAGACTCGGATAAAGAACTCAGAATTTTTATGAGTATGGCTTTCGGTAATCCTTACAGTGACAAGTGGAGTATTGATGAAATGAAAATGCAGGTAGAGAAATTTATTCATAAAGGAATTAAGACGATAACTTTATCAGATACCATTGGTGTTGCAACTCCTGATTCAATCAGTTCGATCTGTTATACTATGATCTCTGATTGGCCTGAAATAGAATTCGGGTTACATCTGCACACAACGCGGGATGGCTGGTATGATAAGATTGAAGCTGCATGGGATTCAGGCTGCCGGTCATTTGATGGAGTGCTGAATGGCATCGGAGGGTGTCCAATGACCGGATATGATATGATAGGAAATCTGGATACCTTAAATCTGATAAAATTTATAGAAGATAAAAATTTACCTTCAAGACTCAATAAGCAAGCTATTTTAAATGCAATGTTCGTTTCACAAGAGCTTTATGAATCTATAAACTGATTTTATAGTATTCAACAATACAACATTATAACCATTAATCCTATCTGTTAATAATTCTGGACTATACATTGATTCAAAAAATGTCATTAAACCATTAACGGTTATAGTATTTATTCAATTTATGAGAACAAAATCCAAATGATTTTTGTACTTTTGACCCACCAACAATATCCTAAGGGAATGTAGAAGAAATTGAATACTTACTTAATAAAGAAGGGTTCCAATGATTGAGACCATAAAAATAGGTACGCTAAGGTGGCATCACATACTTGACCCTACCGATGAAGATTTACAATTTCTAAAAGACAATTTCCATTTCCATCCTCTTGATATTGAAGACTGTCGAAGCAGGACAAACCAGCGCCCCAAGATAGATATTTACGATGACTATTATTTTCTAATCTTACATTTCCCTTACTTTGATAGATGGAACCGCTTCCTAAAAGTAAAAGAAGTAAAAATCTTTTGGGGTAGGGATTTTATCATTACCATCGGAAAGTCGCATTGGGTTGTTAAGAACCTATTTAACAGCGGACGAGAGCCTGAAGATAACTACCAGGTAAGACAGGTTGGTACCAGTGATGCCCTATTATACAAAATACTGGAGCACCTGATGCTGGAATCATTTTCACTTCTGAGCAAATTAGGAGTTGAAGTCGATCTTATAAATAGAGATCTATTTAGTAAAAAAGCTGAACGTACAATTGAACGTATCTCTTTAACCAGAAAGAATATAATTCTTGTTAACACTGTTTTCAAACCACAATTAAGGTTATTCCATAAGTTTGAATCCGGTGAAATAGAAGGTTATGCTGAAAATATGGAAGATTATTGGGGTAATATTCTCGACTATTATCAAAAGATGTGGGATATGACAGAGGATTACCAGGAAATAGTAGAAGGATTATCAAAAACTTTTGATTCCTTACAAACTAACCGTACCAATGAGATCATGAAAGTGCTTACCCTAATCTCATCGATATTACTGCCCCTCACCTTTATTGCCAGTTTATACGGAATGAATATAGGGTTACCATTTCAGGACGAACCACACTCGTTTACCTTGCTATTGATTTTCATGATATTACTTGCAGGAAGCATGATATTTCTCTTTAAGAAAAAGAGATGGATGTAACTGGAAAAAGGGATTGATTCTTTAGAATGATTTGAATCCTATTATTTCTCTTACTTCCCTTATTGTCCTTGCAGCGCTTTCATGAGCTTTGTCACGACCCATATTTACTACTTTACGTAAGTATTCATTGTCAGCCGACAGCTGCAAAATCTTTTCTCTGAAGGGCTCTGTAAACGCGACAATATCTTCCGCTAATTGCTTTTTCATATCACCATACCTGATAGTACAGTTATTGTAAGCTTCTTCAAAGAATGATGTAGTATCTGGTTTTGACATGACCTTCATCAGATAGAAAATATTCTGAATTGCCTGAGGTTTTGGCTGATTAGGATGAGTCGGACCACTGTCAGTAACTGCTTTCATTACCTTTTTCCGAATAATAGAAGCTTCATCACCAAGGAAAATCGCATTGCCTTCGCCTTCAGATTTACCCATTTTAGTACTACCATCCAAACCGGGTATTTTAATTAACTCTTCACCAAAATTATATGCAACAGGTTCAGGGAAATAGTCAACATTATATAACCTGTTAAACCGATTGGCGAAAGTTCTGGTCATTTCTAAGTGTTGTTCCTGATCTTTGCCAACTGGCACTTGATTAGCCTTATGTATAATAATATCGGCAGCCATTAATGTAGGATATGTCAATAAACCGGCATTAATATTATCAGGCTGTGTCTTTGCTTTGTCTTTAAAAGAAGTAACCCTTTCAAGTTCTCCCTTATAAGCATTCATGTTAAGGAAGAGATACAATTCGGCAACTTCAGGAACATCACTCTGTAAATAAAGTGTTGCCACTTCAGGATCCAATCCAGCAGCAAGGTAATCTACAAGTACATTTTTTACATTGCCATGTAAATCTTTGGGGGTTGGATGTGTTGTAAGAGAGTGGTAATCAGCTATAAAGAAGAAACAATGGTTGGATTCCTGCATTTTAATAAAATTACGCAAAGCACCAAAATAATTGCCAAGATGCAGATTGCCTGTTGGCCTTATTCCACTAACTACAGTATTCATCTGTTAAAGCTAATTAATTAATTACATTTTAATCTCATCATCCGTCTTATTGAAGAAGTGATATTCAAGAAGATGATACGAACTCATAGACTTCAGTCGAATCCAACGCTTAAATTTAATCGACCACTTCATTCTAACTGAAATAAGTCCTTTAGTTAGAAATGCATAAATATAAGGGTGTAGAGCAATTTTAATAAACGGCTCATTCTGATCATGAGTGAGATATCGGATATTATTTTCAACTTGATCAACAAGAATAATTGCCGGCTTTATTTCACCTGTACCACCACATGAAGGACACTTCTCAAGAATTTGAACATTCATTTCCGGTCGAACCCGTTGACGCGTAATTTGAACTAATCCAAATTTACTTGGTGGAAGTACCGTATGTTTGGCATGGTCACGTGCCATTTCTTCTTTAAGCTTTTGGTATAATTTGCGACGATTCGAGCCTTCATGCATATCAATGAAGTCGATTACTATTATACCACCCATATCCCTCAGTCGTAATTGCCGTGCAATCTCAGTAGCAGCTTCCAGATTAACTGCTAATGCATTCATTTCCTGTGATATCTCAGAATTCACACGATGGCCACTATTTACATCGATAACATGTAATGCTTCTGTGTGCTCAATGATAAGGTAAACTCCGCTCTTGATGGTGATTACTTTTCCAAAGGAGTTTTTAATTTGCTTATCTATTCCAAAATATTCAAATACAGGAACTTTGCCCTTATAGAGTTTAAGGATTTCAAGCTTATCAGGTGCGATTGTACGTATGTAGGATTTTATTTCTTCATAAATTCCGGGATCATCTACGTGTATATTATTGAATGACTCATTAAGTAAATCACGTAAAATAGCAGTTGTACGATCAATCTCACTTAAAATGCGCATAGGTGCTTTAGCACCGTTTAGCTTTGCAACACATGCATCCCATTTTGCAACGAGCCCCCGTAAATCGGCGTCTAAATCAGCAACCTTCTTATTTTCAGCAACAGTACGTATTATTACTCCAAAGTTCTTTGGCTTAATACTACTTATTAGACGCTTAAGTCTGTTTCGTTCATCAATGCTTTTGATTTTTTGAGAAACAGAGACCCGCTCTGAGAAGGGAACCAGAACAAGATACCGGCCGGCAAAAGAAATTTCAGAAGATACCCTGGGACCTTTTGTTGAAATTGGTTCTTTGGCAATTTGTATTAATACTTGTTGATTCGGGGTAAGTACAGAAGTAATTTTCCCGGTTTTCTCAATATCAGGTTCAGGCTGAAAATCTTGAATTGAAGGACTATCAGGTCGATCTGATAAGTAAATTTTGAGAAGTTTGTTTAATGATTTTACTTGAGGGCCAAGATCAAGATAGTGCAGAAATGCATCTTTTTCATAGCCAACATCAACAAATGCAGCATTTAGTCCCGGCATAATCTTCTTGACTCTGCCAAGATAAACATCACCAACAGCAAAATTACTATTGGTTTTTTCCTTATTGAGTTCAACCAGAACTTTATCTTCCAGTAACGCAATATTTACTTCAGACGAGTCTGCGTTGATAACCAGTTCTTTATTCAATCATCTGACATTTAAAATATTAGAAATATAGGCTTGCATCCAAGAATTCTATCAGATGAAACCTAAGCATTGAGGAATAATTCCATCACGTACCAGAAAATCAAAAATTAAAAGGTACGTGATGGGTTTCCCGTGAAGAAAAATAAATACTTATTTCTTTTTATGTCTATTCTTGCGCAAACGTTTTTTACGTTTGTGCGTAGCCATTTTGTGTCTTTTTCTCTTTTTTCCGCTTGGCATGGTTTATTTACTTTTATAATTGAACAACTTTTATTGAACCTTGTTTTTCACGTCAAACACAAAAGTCTTGGCAGGTTTAAATGCTGGGATATAGTGTGCAGGTATGATTATGGTAGTATTTTTTGAGATGTTTCGTCCAGTCTTTTCAGCTCTTTTCTTTGTAGTGAAACTGCCGAATCCTCTTAAATAAACACTTTCACCTTTAGCAAGTGAACTCTTAACTGATTCCATAAAAGCCTCAATAGTTTGCTGTATGGCAACCTTCTCAAGATTGGTCTTATTAGCAATTTCAGCTACAATTTCTGCTTTTGTCATGTTGGTTATAGATTTTTAAAGTTTTGATAATAAATTTTTTAACGGGCTGCAAATATAAATGATTTTGGAACAATAAGAAAATTTAAGCACTTTTTTAATGGCAATTGCCTCAATTTTAACTAATTCAGTTGTTTTATGAATTTTTCAGATACTCTATTAAGATGGTATCGTTCAAATAAGAGGGACTTACCATGGAGAGATTCAAAAGATCCATATAAGATTTGGATATCAGAAATCATTCTGCAACAAACCAGGGTTGATCAAGGCATTCCCTACTACTTTAATCTCATTCGGCAGTTCCCTAATATTCAGGTTCTTTCAGAAGCATCAGAACAATCAATCCTAAATGTATGGAAAGGCCTCGGATATTATTCCAGAGCCCGGAATATTCATTACACCGCCAAATATGTGGTACAACAATTGAATGGCAAATTTCCATGTACCTATAAATCATTAATGGATTTGAAAGGGATTGGCCCCTATACAGCAGCTGCTATAGCTTCCATATGTTATAATGAATCAGTTCCGGCTATTGATGGTAATGTATCCAGAGTTATTTCAAGGTATTATGGAATTGAAGATGCTGTAAGCACATCTGTTTTTAAAAGAAAAATACAGCTGATATCTGAACAATTAATATCTCAAAATGCTCCAGGAGACTATAACCAGGCCGTGATGGAATATGGAGCGGTGATTTGTAAACCATTGGCACCAAAATGCGAAATCTGCCCATTTTATGATTCGTGTTTTGCATTCCAAAACAATAAAATCACCATTCTTCCTAAAAAGAAAAAGCAAATAAAGAAGAAAATGCGATTCTTTAATTACTTTCATCTGGTCTTACCAAACAATATGATTGTAATTAAAAAAAGACTGAAAGAAGACATTTGGAAAAACTTATGGGAATTACCTTTGGTAGAATGCGATAAGTTGTTAGATTATAATGAGTTAAAAACAATTAGTTTCTTGAACGGTCTGCATCAGGAAACTGTTGTTCTTAAAGGAAGGAAGGACTTTATCCACCAACTTTCTCACCAAACTTTAAATATTAGAATATTTACAATTAATTTAAGCAATAGCGATTTCTTTTCTGAAAAGGAGTATACCTTTGTTAACCAAGATGATAATAGTTATCCATTTCCACGTATAATTGAAAACTTTTTGAAAACGTATTAATTTTTTTTTGGCTGTAATTTATATAGACACTAAATTTGTGGAGAACTACTTATTATAAATTTAAAAAGGGAAGCCATGGCAAGAGGAGTAAACAAAGTAATATTAATTGGAAATCTGGGTAAGGATCCTGAGGTATTTAGTTTTGACACAGGAGTTAAAAAAGTAACCTTCTCCCTGGCAACAACTGAAATCTACCGCAATAAAGAAGGCCAGGATGTTGAGCAGACCGAGTGGCATAACATCGTTGTTTGGCGAAGTCTTGCAGATATTGCTGAGAAATTTCTAAGAAAAGGTTCACAAGTATATATCGAAGGGCGAATAAGGTATAGAACCTATGAAAAAGATGGTCAGAAAAAATATATTACCGATATTGAAGCTGACAACATCAATATGCTTGGTTCACGCCATAATAATGAGAATAATCAAGGATATGAGCAAAATGGTGTCACTTTGCCAAGTGCACCTGCACCTGTTAATCCGGAACCTGATGATTTACCATTTTAGATTCCGCATAATCTTTTAATTACAATTTTCCACTGAGTTTTTTCGGAATTCTACCTGTCCTGATGGCTTCTGAACGAAGACGTCGACCGGTGATTCTTTCAACCATTCTTCCTATCTCAAGCACTTTATCAACGTCAAGATTGGTTTCAATACCCATCTCATCCATCATTACTACCATATCCTCCGTAGAAACAAGCCCGGTAATACCCGGATCTTTATAGTAATAGGCACCTGTTCCTGCAACAGGAACCCCATCAACAAAATTAGCCGGTTGACCTCCTATACCACCCATTGTTGATTCATAATTTGTCATTCCTGCTTGCAAAGCGGCTAGTACATTTGCCAGCCCCCACCCTCTGGTGGTATGAAAGTGTACTATATGCTTTTCGGGTTTGGGGATATAATCAAGTAGCATTGAAAAATAACGATATACTCTGTCGGGAGATGCACTTCCATCATGGTCAGCGTGTTCAACATCATCAGCTCCAATTTCAAGCCAACGATTAGTGAATTCAATAGCTTTAGACATTTCTGTTGGACCTTCGATAGGACATCCCCAAATTGTACTTACAGTACCATTTACTTTAATACCGGCATCATGAGCCAATGGAATATATTTTTCAGCCATCTTCCAGTAATCGCTAAGAGATAGACCTGAATTTTTCCGGTGATGGGATTCACTTGTAGATACCATAAGGAGGATTCGGTCAGGGCCCCATCCCTCCTGTTTTGCACGAATTGCTCTTTCAATTGCTTTTTCGCGTATTGTAATAGCCGTTAACTTAATGCTTGGAAGTAAATGTGCGATATTCTTGCTATTCCGCAATTTCTTAAACAATTCATCAGCATCTTTAAACTGAGGCATTCCCGTAGGATTGCCGAAATTTGATACTTCAATATGCTTGAAACCTGCAAGCACCAGCTGTTCAGCAACCCAAATCTTTGCTTCTGTAGGTATAAATATTTCTTCGTGTTGAAAGCCGTCACGAACGGTTATGTCTCCTATGGTTACTTTCTTTGGGAAATTCATATTGTTGTTGGATTTGATATAATTGCGTCAAGAAAAGCGAAAACAAAGCATACCGTTCATTCACTTTATTGAATCATTGATTGAATTTCAAAGGCAGAATGTAACGTACAATATAAATCAAATGTTCACTTAACTTCCAATTAAGTAGCCCAATCGTATGAGAAAACAAATAATTATAAGGTTAGAATTGCATTTCAGGAATTTCACCTTCAACAATCAACTTTCCTTCAGTGGCCTTCCGAATATCATCAACTGTAACCCCGGGAGCTCTTTCAAGTAATTTGAAACCCTCATCGGTAACATCTATCACAGCTAAATCACTAACAATTTTTTTAACACAGGCAACCCCCGTAAGCGGAAGTGTACATTCTTTTAAAAGTTTAGATTGGCCATCTTTACTAGTGTGTTGCATGGCAACGACTATATTTTTAGCTGAAGCAACAAGGTCCATTGCTCCACCCATGCCTTTCACCATCTTTCCAGGTATTTTCCAACTTGCAATGTCGCCTTTATCTGTTACTTCAAATGCGCCTAAAACAGTCAGATCAACATGACCTCCACGAATCATTCCAAAACTAGCAGAAGAATCAAAGAAAGATCCGCCCGGTAATACAGTAACTGTTTGTTTTCCAGCATTTATGAGATCCGGATCAGCTTCTCCCTGAAGTGGAAATGGTCCAATGCCCAACATTCCATTCTCAGACTGTAAAATCACCTCAACTCCCTCGGGTATATAATTTGCAACCAATGTTGGGATGCCAATACCCAGGTTTACATAATAACCATCTTTTAATTCTTTGGCAATTCGTTGTGCTATTTGTTCTTTTGTTAAAGCCATTTGGATAAATCTTTAATAATTTGTATTACAATTCTTTAATCAACACGTTATTAGGTAAGAATTATGAATAATATATCACTTTCAATAATTAACGTTCTGTCTTTCGTTCAATTCTTTTCTCATAGTTCTTGCCCTGAAAGATACGTTGAACATAAATACCCGGGGTATGAATCATATTAGGGTCAAGGGTACCGGCAGGGACTAATTCTTCAACTTCAGCAATAGTAATCTTTCCTGCAGTTGCCATTGGTTGATTAAAATTATTAGCTGTGTTTCTATAGATTAGATTTCCATGTGTGTCTCCTTTCCAGGCTTTTACTATTGCAAAATCAGCCACCATTCCATATTCAAGCAGGTGAGGCTTGCCATTAAAAACTCTTACTTCCTTGTTATCAGCCACCTCAGTACCATAACCGGCAGGTACATAAAATGCAGGAATCCCTGCTCCACCGGCCCTACATCTTTCAGCAAGTGTACCCTGTGGAATCAGGTCTACTTCCAATTCACCAGCCAGGAGTTGACGCTCAAATTCGGCATTTTCACCTACATAAGAAGATATCATCTTCTTAACTTGTCTTTTCTGGAGCAATAATCCTAAACCAAAATCATCTACTCCTGCATTATTTGAAATACAAGTCAAATCTTTGATTCCACTTTCAACTAGTGCTGTAATGCAGTTTTCTGGAATTCCACTTAATCCAAAACCGCCTACCATTAAAGTCATGCCATCTTTAATTCCAGCAATGGCTTCCTGCGCATCCTTTACTACTTTATTCATGCTATTCTTGGTTAAAGTTTGTGATTTTTCAATAATAGAATGACCAAAATTAGTGATTAATTGATGTTGAAAAAAAATTATTGCAATTTTTACTGGTTTAGTTTACAGTCAAATATATGTCAATAAATGATTATGATTGCCATCACCTTCTTTTTATTAACTTTGAGGAGAACAAAATAATTAATTATGGACGAAAGAAAAAAGGAACAGAGATATCAGAGATTGCTCAATCAAATTAAAGAACTTTTACAAAAAAGTCCTGATGAACAAGCGGCACAAGCAACAATTGCATCTGTATTATTTAATAAAATGGAATACTTCTTTTGGTGTGGTTTTTATAGGTTGGATGGGCATCGAATGATTGTTGGTCCTTATCAGGGGCCACCCGCTTGTCAAATCCTCGAAGGTCGTGGAGTATGCTTAGCATCTGTTGAACAACAGACCATAATCGTGGTGCCGGATGTACATAAATACCCAGGACATATTGCTTGTGATTCAAGGTCGAAAAGTGAAATCGTAGTTCCTGTTAAGAATAAATTGGGAAAAATTACGGGAGTCCTGGATGTGGATAGTAAAGATATTGAATCATTTACAACAGTGGATGCCAAATACCTTGAACAAATTACTGAATTATTGACCAATCTATGATAAACAAAGTCAGTAAACCCTTGTTTATAGGGAGACTTTGACTAAATATGTTACAATTACTTCATTTTACCAAACAATTCACATATTTATTCAACTAATAAAAACTTTTAAGCAATGAAACTTGGTATTATCCTGGTAATAAATCCAAAAAACACATCATCTAAAATTGCCGTGTATAAAGAAGGGAAATTATGTTTCCTTAAGACCATCAAGTATACAGATGAGCAAATTTCGGCATGTGGTACTATTCCTGGACAGGTTGAGATGCGCAAGCAGGCGATTATCCGTGAGCTTAAGGATAATGATATTAATCTGAATAAATTAGAGATTGTCATTGCCAGAGGGGGGCTAATTAAACCTGTTAATTCAGGTGTATATAGGGTAAATGAGCTACTTAAGGAAGATTTGCTTAAAGGGGTAATGGGTATGCATGCAACCAATCTCGGTGGGATAATAGCTTCTGAAATTGCTGCTCTCAATAATGCCCTTCCCTTGATTGCAGATCCGGTTGTTGTAGATGAACTCACAGAAGTAGCCCGCATATCAGGTCATCCTTTGTTCGAACGTAAGTCTATTTTTCATGCTCTTAATCAAAAAGTAGCTGCCAGAAAATATGCTAAAACAATTAACCGGAAGTATGAAGACCTTCAATTGCTGGTTGTACATGCCGGTGGTGGTGGGATTTCAGTTGGTGCACATAAAAATGGATTAGTAATAGATGTGAATCAGGCGTTTGATGGGGACGGTCCTTTTGCATTGGAAAGATCAGGCAGCTTGCCTACAGGTGATCTAATTAGAATGTGCTTTAGTGGCCGATATTCTGAGAATGAAGTGCTTGAAATGGTTACATTAAAAGGTGGATTAAAGGCATATCTAGGAACTACCAACTTTTCAGCAATTGAAAAAAGAATTGCTGATGGAGATAAGCATGCAGAATTTATAATTTATGCTATGGCTTATCAGGTAGCTAAAGAAATTGGCGCTATGTGTACCGTCCTGGATGGTAAACCTGATATGATAATACTATCCGGAGATTTATTCCAGTATTCATTATTCGCTAATATTCTTATTCAAAAGATTGAAAAAATCTCCTCTGTCACAGTATACCCAAATGAGGATGAAATAGATGCACTTGCGCAAAATGCAATAGGGGTAATGAAGGGAGAAATAGAAGTGTTAGAATATAAATAATATTAACTTTTGTTTGTTGTTTGATAATTGAGTGTTAGAAAGGCCGTTAACCCGGCCTTTTGTTTTACCATTAGAGTCTCAAATTAAACATAATTGTTTTTTTTAGTATTTTTGCAACAACAAAAAGTTTAATTAAACGCTAATTTCAATCATTTTGGAAGACCAAGGTCCTTCATTCAGTAATCAATTGCTATCAATATTGCTCAGCTCTTTTACAGGGAGTTTTGATCTGGAAAATGTCATAGTAATAGGAATTATCTTCATTCTGTTATTACTATCAGGGGTTGTCAGCGCCTCTGAAATTGCGTTCTTTTCTTTGACACAGCTTCAATTGGATGGCCTAAAAAGAGGCGATAACCGTAAAAACCGACTTATACTTTTGTTACTTGAGAAGCCTAAAAGGTTAATGGCTACAATAATGATTGCCAATATTATTATTAATGTAGCAATTGTAATTCTTTCCTCACTATTAATATTGAATTTTATCGGGGGGGCTGCTTCTTCTCTTTCAGTAATAATTATTGAAATAGTAGTTTTATCAACCTTAATATTATTGTTTGGTGAAATTATCCCTAAGATATACGCCACTAATCATAACATGAATATTGCTCGCCTGATGTCAAAAACACTATTCTTTGCTCAGCAGCTATTATATCCATTAAGTTCTTTGCTAGTAAATTCCTCAAATATTGTTGACAGAAGAATAGCGCATAAAATTCATAATCTTACAATGGATGAGCTTTCAGAAGCTCTTGACCTTACAGAATCTAATAGTGATACGCCAAATGAAGAACGAAAGATACTTAAGGGTATAATAAAATTTGGTGACATTGCTGTACGCGAAATCATGAAACCAAGAATTGATGTTACAGCAATTAATGACAATGCCAGTTTTCATGATCTACTTGAAATAATCAATGAATCAGGATATTCCAGAATCCCAATCTTTAATGAAAACCTCGATAATGTTACCGGAATTCTTTATATCAAAGATTTGATTCCTCATATTCATCAGACAGAAGATTTCTCATGGCAACATTTACAGCGACCGGCTTTCTTTGTTCCTGAGTATAAACGCATTAATGATCTGCTTCAAGAATTTCAAGCAAAAAAAATACATCTGGCTATAGTGGTTGACGAATATGGTGGCACTTCAGGAATAGTTACGCTTGAAGATATCCTTGAAGAAATTGTTGGTGAAATAAATGATGAATTCGATAATGAAGTTGATGAAATCCATCATTCAAAAATTGATGACAATACATACATTTTTGAGGGCAAAACACTAATAAACGATTTTTGTAAAGTCATTGGAGTTGACGATCGAATATTTCAAGAAATAAAAGGAGAGTCAGATACTTTAGCAGGTTTGGTACTTGAATTAGCAGGCAGAATTCCGGAAACCAATGAGCAATTTACTTTTGGCAATTATACTTTCAAGCCGGACATTGTTGATAAAAGAAGTATAAAAAGAATTAAAGTCATTATAAATGAAATCAACAAAGAGGAATGACAATAATCAGAAGAAATATCATTACTCTCATTTGCACTAATTAGATACACTACAATCCTAATGAAATCACTAAATAAAGTATTTTTTAATATTCTGCCAATTCTTATTTTATTTCTGCTTAACACGGGGTGTACTTCTGATTATATGCCCAAACCGCGGGGATACTTCAGAATTGAATTACCTGAAAAGGAGTATAAAGTACTTGATAGCATTTACCCATACAAATTCGAATATCCTGTATATGCAACCATTACGAAAGATTTACACTCGCCTGATCAATTAAACTGGATCAATGTTGATTTTCCTACTTTTAATGCAAGGGTGCATATAAGCTACAAAACTGTTGAAAATAACCTGGAAGTATATACCGAGGATTCCCATTCACTTGTTATGAAACATATTCCTAAAGCAAGTGCAATAGAAGAAATTAGAATAGATAATGAAGTTAATGATATCCATGGAATTGTATATGATATCAGAGGTACCGGTGCTGCCTCTCCTTATCAATTCTATATTACAGATAGTACACACCATTTTCTACGTGGTGCATTGTACTTCAACACTTTACCAAATAATGACTCTTTAGCACCTGTTATAGAATTTTTAAAAGTTGATATAATGCACTTACTGGAAACAGCTCAGTGGAAGTAACGTAAGCATCCGATAAATCCCATCTAATTATGCATACTTCAGGACACCACCTTATT
>CALCQV010000111.1 GCA_937894795.1 uncultured Bacteroidales bacterium | reverse complement strand
TGTGGATTAATGTTTATCAATACATTGTTCCGGGATCGGTCAGTGAATACTGATAACTGTGGATGGTCCAGGGCAATACCTTTACTGATACGGAAAGGTAGGTGAAGTCGGTCTTCAACGGATCTCCAGGATTGATCGGATTGTCCGGATTAGCTGTATCGTCCGGATCTGATGGATTGAGCGGGTTGTTGGGAAGTCCCATGCGCAGGAATTTATTGATGTGAGCATGGTATACCTGGTTGCGTACAGTCGGCGAGATTTTTGGTTCGAGCTCGGTCTCTGATGTTGCCAGTTTATTGGGATTGAGCCAGAGTACATACTTCATGATACCATTGGTAAACTCGGTTGCTTGTTGATCTTTTGCTTCAGCCAATGCACGGGTGCTGTAGAATTTCTTGTCGTTGGCTCCCCAGAATACGGTGGTAGGTTCCGTAAATGTGGGTGCTATACCATCTACCAACAGAGGCATAAACTTCGCCTGAATCTCGAAATAGGTGGTGTTTCCCTTCTTGTAGGCAGCCCTGGCAGCAGTCATGTCTACTGCATCCACCAGGTGGTTCACCGGCAGCACAAACTTACTGGTTGTCTCGGCACCAAGGGGAGTAGCTATGTTTGCTATATCATAGGCCCATTCTGTAACCTCACTGTAAGAATTCACTTCTGAATAGTCCAGGATGGAGTTGGTGGATGCCCAATCGGTATCTAACGGAATATATGCGTATACCGGAGCAGGAACCCTATAGTCACTCTGTTTCATCAGGTAGAAATTCTTGTTGCTTTGTCCCACCGAGTAATTCACTTCAGTCACAGTAGCAATCGCAGTTTCCACACCGTTGATCATCTCATTTACCGGCCAGCCGTTAGCGCCAGGGGTTACTGTCATAAAGGCACGTGATACGACCCGTTCAACCTGCACCTGTACATGGTTGCCTCCTGTTCCTGCTTTTGCTGTTTCTTCGTCAACACCTGATGCCACGTTGATTGAGTAAGTACCCACATCGTTGGTCATCATGATGGTTTCTTTGCCGCCTGCATAGCTGGCCAACTCTGAAGCGATCTTGGACTGAACATCGGCGAATTTTGCTGCGAAGCCGCTGGCACCGGTAGTTCTCAAATCATCGAGGATGTCTGTATTGCCATTGATCACCACATATGCCAATACATTGTCGCCCGGTGTTGCTTTCAACGCCAGGTTGGGCATCAATATACCTTCTGTGGTGATTTCGGCAAATGAACTTCTTGCAAATGATTTGTAGTCCACAACCTTTTTAAGTGTGTTCACCAGGAAGACGTCCACGGTGTTGAGATTGTCACGACCGGTCCATGTGCCATTTGTGTTGTAGTCTCCAGGCAGTGCTCTGGTTACCGTTCCCGGGAATTTCACGGTGATGCTGGCGTAGGTGTCACCATCCTGGAGGGAGACCTCCGGCTGATCGTCAGCGTTACAAGCCACCAGCCCTAAAGCAATGGCTCC
>CALCQV010000110.1 GCA_937894795.1 uncultured Bacteroidales bacterium | reverse complement strand
ATGTTAAGTGATTTCGCCTTTAACCGCAGGTTAATATCCTTACTTACCAGTATTACTTTGCGGTCAGGGTATTCCTGACAGACTGAAAGGGCTGCATTTAGAATCCGATGATCAGGTTTATTATCATCAAAAATCAACCTCGCATCAAGAGCACTCCTTTCATTCATGATTACCTTGAAATTGCCTCCCTTGGTTTTCTCAAGCGGAATCCAGTCAGTAAGTGTGGCATGCTCTGACATATTATCGATGATCCTGATGAACTCACGTGCTTCAAAATTAATATTGTCATTCCCCTTCTTGAAATTATCAAGCTCCTCCAAAACAGTTATAGGCAATGCAACATCATTATCATCAAATGTTTTTATACAGTCGTGATTATAAAGAATCACTGACGTATCAAGTACGAATATTTTCTTCTTGTCAGCTGATTTCAGCTCAATTTTAGATACAGACTCTGTGGTTTTAACTTTTGGAAATTTCGTTGCTTTGGCAACTTTTGTTTTTTCGACCAGTGTAATGATCTTTTTAGGCTTTATGCTCTTTTTTTCAGCCGGCTTTGCACTTTTCCCGGGTTGTTTCTCCTGTTTGCTTAGTTTAGCTTCGACTGATTCAGCAATCCTCTTTGATTTGGTACTGGAATTTTTGCTTACTGCCATAATATTACTATTACTTACTTTTCACACTAATGTAGTCGCCTGAATAAACAGGATTCACTGATCAATTTATCAGCCTGTTTATTATAACACCCAAGTGTAAAAATATAATGAAAAAAGGAGCTGTTACTACACCTTTTGAAAATTATATTAACAATTTAAATGAACAGTTTGCAATCATTATATGGTGAATAGCAAAGTTGTTAACAAACAGAGGCTGCTTGTTGGCAGCCTCTGTTTTGTTTATGGTTATAGAATTAATTCTCTTTTCCACCAACCATCAGAAGATCAGTAACATTGATCTCAGTAAGGTTGTGTTTATTGCCCTCTTTATCATCCCAAAAGCGATAGGTGATTTTGCCTTCTACAGCAATTTCCTTTCCCTTTGTCAGATACTTTTCACATGCATCACATAAACCTCCCCAAACAACCAGGTTATGCCATTGTGTACTCTTTACTTTCTGCCCCTGTTTGTCGGTATGCTCATCATTGGTAGCCAATGTCATACGTACCATTTTTTTGTTACCATCAAATGTTCTTACTTCGGGTTCTTTACCTAACCTGCCAATTAATGTTACTCTGTTTCTTAAATTATTCATGACTTCTATAATTAAAATGTGATTTACTGTTTATGTTTACTTTATTTTCAAGAGGTTTTGATCTGATTAAACCGTTTGCTTACCTGATATCATTAATAAATCATTTACGGTTATCTCAGTATTCAACCGGCTATTCCCTTCCGTATCAGTGAATGCATAGTATGCCAACCGACCATCAATTGCAATTTCACCACCTTTTTGCAGGTACTTACCGCAAATCTCAGCAAGCTTGCCCCATACCACTAACTGGTGCCATTGCGTTCTCACTCCTTTTTTACCTTTCTCCACTGTTGCTTCATTAGTAGCTAGCGACATTCTGGTCATCACCTTCCCATTATCAAAGGTCTTTACTACAGGATCTGCGCCCAGAAATCCGATCAATTGCACGCGATTGTTTAATGCTTTCATAACTCTTTGTTTTTTGTTGCCTTTCGGCGGTTCAACATTTTTACTTACTTTACTGTATCCAAACTTCTCTCTTAATGTTTGAACGATGAAGCAAAGATATAATCGTGCTTTTCAGGGATTCGGTTATTAACTGATTACATTCGAATGTACCCGTTTGTAATCGTTTGTAAACGACTTGTTAATTAATATTCAATATGTTATAATTTTATTCCCCTTATTAATTTTTCAACTTTTTCACTCTATTATTCAGCAAAATGATAATTGAGGATGATTTCCTTAGTAAAATATCTCGTGTCTGTTTGATGAAAACCGGAGGAAATATGGCATGAGTATTTAATATCAGCCTTATTACGGTGAACAAATAGTTTATATCTCTTCAAATAATATTTGACCTGAAACAGTGTTTTTATTAATAAATGCACGTATATTTGAATGTTTATTAGATTAGCATCACAAGTAAATCCATTAACTATCCAAAATTATTTTAGTCATGGGAAAAGCTAAGGAACCAAAAAAAGAATCGAAGAAAGAACCTACAAAAACACTTAAAGAAAAACGACTGGAGAAAAAAGAGAAGAAAGCCAAAGCATAGTCTGAAAGCTCTAATCTTTTTGCCATTGTAGCCTTTTATTAAGGTTCTGAACTATGAATAAGGTATGCCTTGATTGTGGCGAACCATTAATTGGTCGCGCCGACAAGAAATTTTGTAACGACCAATGCCGCAATAATTACAATAACAGACTTAACAGCGACACATCTGCACTTGTGCGGAAGATTAATAATGCATTACGCAAAAACCGAAGGATACTTGCTGACCTTAATCCTACCGGCAAGATTACTATACACAAAGACAAGTTGACAAACCTGGGTTTTAATTTCAATTATTTCACACATCTCTATATCACCCAGAAAGGCCACATGTATAAGTTTGTTTATGAATATGGATATCTGCAGCTGGAAAACGATTTCTATATGCTTGTACAGCGAGAGCTTAAATAACGTTACATACTTCCCCACTCCATCTCATCTTATGTTCTTGATTGGCTGAATATGTTAAATGATAGTTTGTTGCGCAAGCTAAAAGGATCAAGCTTCTCAACTATTCCTTAAGCAATTGTTTTCACATCTATCACCCTTCCAAAAAAACAAATAACCATAGCTGCCTGAAATCAATATCAAGGGTCGACTATGACAATTAATGCCAATGCATTCCTTAATCAGATCAAGGTTATAAAAGTGCTTGTCAATCCGACTATTGACTCCTGATTTACCAACTATTTATTTAGGATCCATTTGGCTCAGGTCCAGTACACCTCCAGTACACCTCCAGTACACCTCCAGTAAATTGCTATATTTACACGACTTGTACTGGAGTTATACTGGATCTATACTGGAGTTGAATCAAATGAAGCATTACTCAATCCTCGTTTTAGCGATTCAAGCAATAAATCCAATATGATCCATATCATAATCATTTTTATGGGGTGTACAGTACCGATTTTATAAACGAAAGAGCAGATTTGATTACTGCACATTTTTCATTTTATGGGTGAAAACAGGGTAATTATTATGTAAGTTTGTTTTATTAACTTAAGTATGCATTCCGTACAATAAAACAACTATGACACAAACACCGGGAAAACTATTTCTCCTTGATGCAATGGCTTTAATTTACAGAGCCTATTATGCATTGAACAAAAATCCAAGAATTACTTCCAAAGGGTTGAACACCTCGGCTATTCTTGGATTTGCCAATACTCTTTATGATGTTATTAAAAATGAGAAACCTGACTATATTGGAGTGGCATTTGACACACATGCGCCCACCCAACGGCATATTGATTATGAAGAATACAAAAGCCAGAGAGAATCAGTCCCTGAGGATATTCTCAATGCAATTCCATATATCCAGCAGCTCATTGATGCTTTTAATATTCCCATCCTGTCAGTTGACGGTTATGAGGCTGACGACATAATCGGAACCCTGGCAACACAGGCAGGCAAAGCGGGGCATAAGGTATACATGATGACACCCGACAAGGATTTTGCACAGTTGGTAAATGAAAATGTATTCATCTATAAACCGGCAAAATTTGGTGAAAAGGCAATCGTGATGGGTGTGGAAGAAGTGTGCGACAGATATGGAATAAAGAATCCGGAACAGGTTAAGGATTTACTGGGCTTATGGGGAGATGCTTCCGACAACATCCCGGGTATTCCGGGCGTCGGTGAAGTAACAGCCCGAAAGCTTATTGAACAGTTCGGCAGTGTTGAAAACCTGGTAGAGAATGCCCACTCTATTGAAAATGTTAAACTGCGTGATAAAGTTATTGAGTTTGGCCAACAGGCATTAATGTCAAAACAACTTGCCTCTATCATTCTTGATGTGCCAATTCCTTTAAATGAAGAAGAACTTAAACTCACCCCCCCCGATCCCACAAAGTTAAAACCATTATTGGAAGAGTTGGAATTCAGGACATTTGGCGAAAGAGTATTCAAAGACCTCGATAAGTGGAACAAACCTGATGTTGATGAATCTAAAGCCACTGGTGGCTTGAATCTTTTCAGTGATGTAGAGGGCACTGATTCACCTCGTGAAGGTATCAATTCAATCTATACTACCCCACACAAATATCATTTGGCAGATACTCCTGCTAAAAGGAAAGAGTTGATTCAGATTCTCGAAAAGTCAGGTAACATTAGCTTTGACACTGAAACAACCGGTATTGATGCCAATAATGTGGAATTGGTGGGCATGTCGTTTGCTGTAGAACCGGGTGAAGCATGGTATGTTCCTGTACCGGCTGTCTATGGTGAAGCAGTTGAGATAGTGCGTGAATTTGTGCCCGTATTTGCCAATGAAAAAATTGAGAAAACGGGACATAACCTCAAATACGATATTGCTGTACTTAGTTGGTACGAGGTAATTGTAAAAGGCAATCTCTTCGACACCATGATTGCCCATTACCTTATTGAACCTGACCTCAGGCACAATATGGATTATTTATCAGTAACGTATTTAAAATATCAACCGGTTTCAATAGAATCATTAATAGGAAAAAAGGGGAAATCACAGATTACGATGCGTGATGTGCCCTTAGAAGCTGTAGTTGAATATGCTTGTGAAGATGCTGATGTTACCATTCAATTCAGGAAAATGTTTGAGCCGATGCTTCATGAGGCGGGTATTGATAAGCTTTTCAATGAAATAGAAATGCCATTGGTGCCTGTACTTGCCAATATGGAGGCTGAGGGTGTTAAAATAGATATTGATGTGCTTAATTCATACTCAAGTGAATTAGCGACAGAGATAAAATCAGTAGAAAAGGAAATCTATGCTATGGCAGGCACAACTTTTAACATTGGTTCACCAAAGCAATTGGGGGAAATTCTTTTCGACAAGATGAAGATTGCCGATAATCCGAAACAAACAAAAACAAAACAACATTCCACCGGTGAGGAAATCCTCATTAAGTTGATTAACCGTCATCCAATCATTCAACAAATTCTTGATTACAGATCACTCACCAAGCTTAAATCCACATACATTGACACGTTGCCACTTCTTGTAAATCCCAGAACAGGAAGAATCCATACCTCCTACAATCAGGCTGTGGCATCTACCGGTCGATTAAGCTCAAATAATCCGAATCTGCAAAACATACCCATCCGAACAGAAAGAGGAAGGGAAATACGGAAAGCATTTGTTCCGAGAAATCCCAAGTATATACTTCTTTCGGCCGACTACTCACAAATTGAACTGCGAATTATTGCCGAGATTAGCGGTGACAATGCTATGCAGGAAGCATTCCGTCAGGGGCTTGATATACATACAGCCACTGCCGCACGTATATACAATGTTGAGGTTGGCGAGGTTACGAAAGAGATGAGGCGAAACGCTAAAACCGTAAATTTTGGAATCATTTATGGCATCTCTGCCTTTGGTTTGTCAGAACGATTGAATATTCCCCGAAAAGAGGCAGCTAATATTATTACTCAATACTTTGAGCGCTTCAGTGGGGTTAGGAAATATATGGATGACAGTATTAAAAAGGCTAAGGAATTTGGGTATGTTGAAACACTTATGAAGCGTCGTCGCTATCTGCGTGATATCAACTCTGCAAATGCTATAGTCAGGGGCTTTGCCGAACGAAATGCCATCAATGCACCTATACAGGGTTCATCAGCCGATATGATCAAGATTGCAATGATAAAAATAAGCAACGAATTCAGGAAGCTGAACCTTCAATCAAAAATGATTATGCAGGTACATGATGAACTGGTATTTGATGTTTTTACGGAGGAACTTGATATAGTTAAGCCAATTATAGCTGATTGCATGAAGAATGCCCTACCTCTCAGCATTCCGGTGGAGGTGGAAATGAGTACAGGAAATAACTGGTTGGAAGCACATTGATAATCATTAATTTTTTATTTTTAACAATTCAAACTTAAGCACTAAAAATATGCGATTCAAAAACGATAACCGGATTGTTATGGTCCTTGATGCAGGTGGAACCAATTTCGTTTTTTCTGCAGTACAAGCTGAACACGAGATCATTGATCAGATAGTGATTCCTGCTGATGGGCCTTCATTGGAAGTGGTATTGAAAAAGATTATTCAGGGTTTTCAGGAGGTTAAATCCAAACTTAAATCTGAACCGGTAGCTATTAGCTTCTGCTTTCCCGGTCCGGCTGAGTATGAGTTGGGTATTATAGGTGATCTTGAGAACCTGCCCACATTCAGAGGTGGAGTTGCATTAGGGCCCATGCTTGAAGAGGTTTTCGGCATTCCCGTCTTTATTAATAACGATGGTGATCTCTTTGCTTATGGCGAAGCCATTGCCGGTTTATTACCTGAAATCAACCAACGTATAGAAAGCAGCCCTAGTCCGAAGAAATTCCAGAATCTGCTGGGAGTCACCTTTGGGACAGGGTATGGTGCAGGTATTGTTACCCGTGGTGAATTGTTTGTTGGCGATAACTCAGCGCAGGCTGAAATAAACAGGATGCGCAACAAGCTTCATACAAATGCCAGTGTTGAAGAGAATGTGAGTATTCGTGGTATTAAAAGGATATATTGCAGAGAATCCAATCTGCCGCATCATATATGTCCGGAACCACGTGAAATATATGAAATTGGTATGGGTTTGCGCGAAGGAAACAAGGAAGCCGCAATAAAAGCATTCCAACGAATGGCCGAAGTTGCAGGTGATTCCATTGCCAATGCCTCAACTTTGGTTGACGGCCTTGTAGTTATTGGCGGCGGACTGGCAGGTGCATATCCTTTGTTCCTGCAGCACCTGGTTAATGAAATGAATGCCAATTTCACAACTATGATAGGCACTGCGCTTGATCGTCTGGAAATAAAGGTTTTCAATCTGGAAGATGAGAAAGAATTTGCTCAGTTCTACGAAGGTAATACTACCGAAATAAAAGTGCCTTTCAGTAATAAACGAATTAAATATGACTCTCTCAGGAGAATTGGAGTAGGCATAAGTCGCCTCGGCACTTCAAAAGCCGTTGCAATTGGTGCTTATGCGTTTGCTTTAAATGCTTTGGACAAGAGATAAATTCCTTAAATACTAAAGCCAATTAATGACTACTTATTAATACTTTCCGAAGAGACAGTTTTATGAATTGTCTCTTTGGAAGTATGATGTGTGGAATTTGATCTTTATCAAAGTTGAGTTAACATATTTAATTCACCCGGCCTATAGAATCTAATGAGAAAACTTATCATCGCATGCCTGTTGGCAATTGTTTCCACTACCTTTATCAGTTGCTCATCCACCAACAAACTTGCAGAAGCAATAGCCAATCCCGATAAGGTTACAAAACTTAAAATCAGCAATAAACGGCTTGACAGTATACCAGCCGGAATTGGTAAACTTAAAAACCTCCGTTCGCTGACACTCTTTAACGACAACATCAAATCATTGCCTGATGAAATTGGTGAATTGGTCAACCTGGAAACCCTTATCATTAGCAACAACAAGCTTGAGTCAATACCTTCATCCATTGGAAATCTAAAAAAGTTACAGCGTTTATCAATCAAGTACAACCGGTTAAAAAGCCTGCCTCCGGAAATTGGTCAGCTTTACAATCTTAAAGAATTATATCTGGAATACAATGATTTAGAGGAATTACCTGCCGAAATTGGCAACCTCGTGAATCTTGAATTCCTTCATTTACGGAACAATCAGCTTCAATATCTGCCTGAAGAAATAGGTGGTATGATAAGTTTGAAATACCTGGTTATTGGTAAAAATCAGCTTCAATATTTGCCACCACAATTAGGCAACCTTACTGATCTTATTGAACTGAATGTTGCTTATGCCGGTCCATTGGTAACCCTTCCTGAATCATTGAGAAATTGCAGGAAGCTTGAATTTATCTATCTTGATCCATCAATAGTCTTACCATACTCAATCAATAGTATTAATCCGCGGCTGCAGGTTATATTGATCAGATAAGCAAGGCAGGAAAAATATTATACCTTACAGAGAAATTGTCAATCAGGGTAATTGGATTTTTATTTACGTTTACAAGCTGATTCAACTGCTTAGGTAAACACATCAATCCTCTTTTATGAAGAAATTTACTACCTGCCTCGCAATCATTTTGCTGTTATCAAGTAATATCGTTACGGCTCAACCAAAAACGCCTTGGCGTTATGGTGAACAGCAGATTAAAATCAACACAAGCGGACTACCTGAAAATCTGAACAGGGCATTGGGCACCATTCAACTGGCAAATGCCCTCGGTATGCATATCAATTACGAGGAAGGTGATGGTTTCATAAGAGGCTATGTTACAGGTGAAGAGTTAACTTATTTGCTGGATAATGGGCTTGATATTTATGTGGAAATAGAAGACCTGAATGCTTTTTCTGCCTCATTTGGAGACAGGGGTGTTCCAACCGGTTATTATACTGTTGAAGAATTAGATGCTATTGCTGATAGTCTGGCTGTGAATTTCCCCGGTATATGTACAAAGCATTTTTTGGGATCAGGAAGTGGTTCACATTCACTCTGGGCACTTAAAATAAGCGATAATAGTTCCATTGATGAAAATGAACCGGAATTGCTTTTTGATGGCGGAATACACGGTGATGAAATTGGCGGTCCTGAAAATCTGATCAGGTTTGCCAGGGATCTTTGTGTTGGTTATGGCAACAATGATGAAATTTCTTTTGCTGTGGATAATGCAGAGACATGGATAATTTATTGCATAAATCCCTATGGCCGTGACTTTATGACACGTTATAATGAAAATGGCGTTGACATCAACAGAGATTGTGGATATATGTGGAATGGTGAAGGCAATAGTACAGGCATTTTCTCACAGCCTGAAACTAAGATATTAAGGAATATCCTAAGGGATCACCAGTTTGTTATTCACATCAGTTATCACAGTGGAACTGAATTCATCAGCTATCCCTGGAGTTACAGGGAGGAGCTGACACCCGACAATGCCAATCATTATTTTCTGGCACAACAGTATGCCGCAAATTCAGGTTATTCAAATATTCCATTAGGACCGGGATTCTCAGGTATGTATGCCATTAACGGCAGTACCAAGGATTATGGTTACGGAGCAACCGGTGCCATAAGCTGGTCGGTTGAAATATCGGTGAGCAAGCAACCACCTGCTTCGCAGATCGGTTCATATTATCTGAAAAATAAAGATGCCATGTTAGCAATGATCTTTAATGCTATCAACCAGGGCATCAATGGAATAATAACTGATGCCAATACCGGTGAAACGATAGCGGCAACGTTATTTATTAACGATCTATTCCCGATAAATACGCAAAAGTCTATTGGAGATTACCATAAATTCCTCACTCCCGGCACTTATTCAATCAGGATACAGGCCAATGGTTATCAGCAGGAAGAAATTTCAAATGTTACCATTACAAGTGGGCTTCAAACTACCATAAATGCAACATTGATAAAAGGAGGAGGTTATTTTGCATCAGGTTTGGCTGCATGCCAAATACCCAATAACAATACTGCCGATGAAGGGAATACACCGGCAGCTCTTGGTTTACCTGATAATATTGCCTATTCAATAGGCAGGAATGGAACAGTGATATTAGATATGGGAACTCAGGTGTTAAATAGAACCGGTTATGACTTTCGGGTATATGAAAACGATGCCACAACAGAGGGGTATAAAGTATATGGGGCCAACACACCTGACGGGCCTTGGTTAATGATTGGGAATGGAAATGGGAATACCTCCTTCGATTTGTCGGCCACTATTCTCAACAAAGCAAAGTACATAAGAATAACCGATGATGGAGATGGCACTTCACAGGCGCCTGATGCCGGGTTTGACCTGGATGCTATTGAAAACCTGAATCCTGACACGCTTACAGTTGGTTGGATTAGCGGTATCGTTTACAATGATCAGCTACCATTTTTCACTATTCCTGGAGCTATCGTTTCATTAAATAATAACGAAGTGATCAGTGATGAAAATGGAGCGTTCATTATTTCCTCTATGGGAGGTGAATTTGAAATTACAGCAACTGCACCATATTATGAAGGAACAGATACTGTATTAGTTGTTGCCGGTGATACTCTCATACATAATATGCATCTTCATCTGACAGAAAGAGCTAAAAACGTTGATTTATACCATGCCTTTTTTGTTTATCCGGTAAAAGCCACTAATCAAATAGTACTCTATGGTGCTGAAGGGCAATATAATATGGAAATATTCAACTTGCAGGGTATTAAAATAGATGAACTCAAGATAAATCTTACCGGAAGTGGGTACTTGTACAGAACATTAAAGTTATCTCCCGGTTTATTTATCATTCGGTTATCAAATAAAACAACGGCAATAAGTCTCAAAATCACTGTCAGTAGCTGAATGAGGTGAATTAATATCTTAAAATCAGATAAATAACTCCAAAATTCAGTCATCAATTTACTAATCAAAAACATAATTAAATTACATTTGCAGTGTAAGATAATATAAATGTTGATCAACTGATCAGTTTCATCAACCACATAACCAGCTCATTAATGAAAAAAATCTTTACTCTTTTGATCTTTTTGATTACAGTATCAAGTGTCAGTTCTGAAGTTATACGTAAAACGTATGATGTTACAAATCACACTATCACCAACGTTGATGGATTCCAGTCAATCAGTTTTGATGATATGCTTATAGCAGGCAGAACCGGTGAGCCCGGATTGCCTTACTATGCTGTTAAACTGCTTTTGCCGCCCGGTCATGAGGCTATCAGTATTTCATTTGAAGGTAATGACAAAATTGAATTACAAGGATATTACAAATTATATCCTATGCAGTATTCAAGGCCTTTGTCGGATAATCAACCTTCAACCTTCTCTATCAATAAAAGTATTTATGAATCGGCAGCAATCTATCCCGAAGTATCAACCGGTAAATTATCGACCCATTTCATGAATGGATATGCATATGCATTAAGCACATTCACTCCGGTTCAGTACAATCCTGCAGATGGGAAACTTACCTGGTTTCAGTCGGTAACCATTACCATAGAAACCCAGCCAACACAAAAAGCGGCCAATGCATTGCAGAATCTGACGGCAAATTCCGAAGTCAGGACCAGGGGAATTATCTATGCACAAAACCCTGAATTAATTGCACAATATTCCAATCCTTCAAGAAGCGTTGATAATTACGACATATTGATTATCACGCCTGAGATGTTTACCGGTGCAATGGCAAACCTTGAAAATCTGTACAAGAAACAGGGGCTAAAGACTAAACTCATTACCACACAGTACATCAACTCAACCATAACAGGTTCAGATGCAGCTGAAAAGATTAGAAACCTGATCATTCAGGAGTATCAAACCTATGGAATCAGCCAGGTAATCCTTGGTGGTGATGTTGAACATGTAGCATACAGAGGCTTTTATTGCGCTGCTCAGTCATCAACCTTGTATGAAGATGATAATATTCCTTCAGATCTCTATTACTCTGCACTTGACGGCAACTGGAATACAAATGGCAATCAGATGTGGGCGGAAATAGGTGAGGACGACCTGCTACCGGAAGTATCAGTCGGCAGGATGTCATTCAGCAACGCCACTGAATTAGCGTCAATGATAAACAAGACAACCAAATACCAGACTGCACCAGTAGAAGGCGAGCTCAGAAATCATCTGCTTGCCGGTGAGAATCTTTACTACAGCCCTGATACCTGGGGTTCAGATTATTTGGAATTACTGGTTGGATATCATGATGACAATGGTTATACCACAGTCGGAATTCCATCATCAGATCCCATACTAAGGATGTATGACGAAGAAGAGGAATGGACACCTCAGGATCTGATGAATGCCATCAATGCCGGTCGTTCATTCATTAACCATGCAGGCCATGCCAATGAAAACTACACAATGAAACTTTACAACTGGGATATAACCAATAACAATTTCTCAGGAGTGAACGGTGTGAATCACAATTACCCAATAGTATACACACACGGTTGTATTTGTGGTGCTTTTGATGCCAATGACTGCATAGCAGAAAGGATGGTCTGTATTGAGAATTTCGCTTCCGCATTTGTAGGCAATTCCAGATATGGATGGTTCAATGAAGGCCAGACAGAAGGCCCTTCTGCCCATTTGCAAAGGGAATTTATAGATGCACTGTTTACTGATAGCCTTAATCGTATTGGCAGTGCTCATATGGAATCAAAGATTGTAACAGCACCTTGGGTTAACGCCCCCGGTCAATGGGAAGAAGGTGCTTTGAGATGGTGTTTCTACGACTGCAATGTATTGGGTGACCCGGCCATGGCTGTATGGACGAATGAGCCAAAGCCAATCTCTTCAACCTACCCCGTTACAATACCCACCGGCAGTTCCACATTTGAGGTTACCGTTTCAAGTATGGGTACACCGCTTAATGATCTCACAGTGGCAGCCGTTAAAAATGACATTTTAATTGGAAAGGGTTATACTAATCAATATGGTGTAGCAGAAGTTCAGCTTGACTCGGCTATAAATTCGGCTGGTCCGGCACAGATAATTGTTTCAGGGTATAACTGTAAGCCAACAGTTTACAATACACAGTTCACCAGCAGCATAGGTATAGAAGAAATTCCAGCCAATGTTTTCAACATCTATCCAAATCCTGCTGATGAAACCATTAACATTAAACTTAGCAACAATATTATAGTAGATCAGGTAACATTGAAGGATTTAACAGGAAAAACAGTTAAACAAATTAATTTTACTACTCTGCAATCAGAAATCATCATACCAACCGAAAACGTAAATCCGGGTGTCTACTTCCTTGACTTGTTTAGCTCAGAAAAGCGGGAAGTAGTAAAGATTATTATCAAGTAAGTAAAATCAGTTGTAACCAATAAATCATTTAAAGTGTTAAAAAAACTAATCATTCCTATTGTAATATCTCTGCTGATATTACCTTCTGTAAATGCTCAGAAGCCGAAAAAGCAAATGTACACACCAAATGCTCCGGTAAGTGCAAAATACAAAGTTGATGATCGAATAGACAACATGTCATATTGGCGTCGTATGGCATCACTTGGACTAGTACCGGTACAACAGGATATTCCGGTACCTGCCAGTGTGTACGGAACATCAAAACTGGTAAGTAAGAATGTCAGGACAGAAAACTCTGAAGATATTCCGGTTACTACCGAAACATCCACACAAAGCGAGAACTCAATATTCATCAATCCGATGAATGCCGAATCATTGCTGCAATCAAATAACAGCACAACAAGGCCGGTGGGTTCCATATACGGAGCCAACGCATTTTTATCAACCGATGCCGGTTCAACATGGGGTGGAACAGTGAATGGTGCCGGTGGAACCAATAGCGGTGACCCAACAACTGCAATTAGTCTTTCTGGCCGGTATTATGTTGGCTATATTCATTCATCAGGCGGACAAGGAGTGTCATATAGTACAGATCAGGGACAAACATGGACACCTGTATTGGTAGCTCCTTCACCTCCGGGATGGGGTTCATTGCTTGACAAGAATCACATGTGGATTGACAATAGTCCTATTAGTCCTTATGAAGGAAATCTCTATAATGCATGGACAAACTTCGGTGGCAACAATGATAGTGAAATTGAAGTAAGCAGGTCAATTGATGAAGGATTAACATGGACTCCTGCAGTTAATGTCAGCAATGCTGTTAATGCCGGAAGTCACAACCAGGGAGTCAACATTCAAACAGGACCCAATGGCGAGGTATATGTATTGTGGGTCATTTATGATTCATGGCCATCAGATGAAAAAGCACTGGGATTAGCAAAATCACTGGATGGCGGAGTAACATGGTCACCCGCTGTAAGGATTATTGACAACCTCCGTGGAATACGCACAACCGGTGTTGGCAAGAATATGAGAGTCAACTCATTTCCTACTATGGCAGTTGATATCAGTACAGGTCCAAATAGTGGAACTATTTATGTTACCTGGGCAAATATTGGAGTACCCGGTACAAATACTGGAAATGATGCTGATGTTTACCTTATCAAATCAACTGATGGCGGATCCACTTGGACAACGCCACTTAGGGTGAATCAGGACCCTGCCGGTGCAGGTAAAAAACACTACTTCCCGTGGATAACCTGTGACCCGATAAATGGAAACCTTAGTATTGTATACTATGATGATAGGAACGTTGCTGCAAATCAATGTGAAGTTTTCACTTCCAACTCTTCTGATGGAGGCAATACATGGTGGGATTTACAAGTAAGTGACGTATCATTTACCCCGGCACCTATTGCTGGTCTGGCTGATGGCTACTTTGGCGATTACCTTGGTAATCATGCAAGAGATGGATGGGTTTATCCTGTATGGACTGACAACAGGCTGGGCTATGCAATGACTTATGTATCACCCTTCGTAACAGGACCTCCACCAAATCAGCCTTGGTTGGTGTATGATGACAATTCATTAAATGATTCCGAAGGTAATGGAAATGGCCTTTTGGATTATGGTGAATCAGCCATGATGAATCTCGCCATTGAAAACCAGGGTGATCAACCAGGTGTAGGGGTTAATGTAGTTCTTACAACTGAAAATCCTTATGTGACAATTACGGATAACCAGGAACTCTATGGTGACATACCGGTAGATTCAATTGTTAATGTTAATAATGCATTTGCAGTTAGTGTTGCCAATAACATTCCCGATGCTGAGATCATTTCATTCACTATTGCAGCTACTGATGTTAATGACAGCACATATTACAGCAATTTCAATATTGAAGCTCATGCTCCGGCATTCAGAACCGGGCTGATAGTGCTTACAGAAGTTACCGGTAACGGCAATAACCGTCTTGATGCCGGCGAAACAGCAACTATAAGAATATCAACAATAAATTCAGGCGACTATAAAGCATATGATGTTACAGGACTATTGACTACTTCAAGTCCATATATCACCATTGATAATCCGTCATTCCACTGGGATAGCCTGATGACTGGGCCAATGAATGCTGTACTTCCGGTATTTAATATCACCGTATCACCTGAAACACCTGTTGGGCACTTTGCTGAATTCACCTACCAGATAAACTCTCAATACCATCAGGGCATGAAAACTTTCAGTTATCCTGTTGGATTAATACTGGAAGACTGGGAAGCCGGCAACTTCAGCAATTTCAACTGGCAGTTTGGCGGTTCATCAACCTGGCTGATTACCAGCGAAGAAAAATATGAAGGCCTTTATAGTTCAGTATCAGGTACAATCGGCAATAACTCAACCAGTGAACTGAGTTTACCATATAATGTAATGGAAGATGATTCCATCTCCTTCTATGTAAAAGTATCATCAGAAGCAGATTATGATTGGCTGAAGTTCTATATTAATTCAACACTCGTTGGGCAATGGTCAGGTGAAACTAACTGGCAACGGGTAGTATTCCCTGTTACTGCCGGTCAGAAGACCTTTAAATGGGTATACACGAAAGATGCTAATACAATAAGCGGTGACGATGCAGCATGGATTGATTATGTTATATTCCCACCACTCCTACAAACAACAGCTTTTGCAGGATTGGATGCTGCAACTTGTGAAAGAGAATCTGTAATGCTAAATGGCACTGCTAATAATTATGTAAGTACATTATGGACTACATCAGGTGATGGCACATTTGACGATGCATCATCGCTTAATGCATTCTATACACCTGGAGCTGGTGATATGTCATCAGGTCAGGCAATACTCACTTTGACAGTCAATGGGCCTGATGGTGAATTAAAAACTGATCAGATGATAGTTACTATCTCCAAACAGGCATTTGTCAATACGCTGCAGGATGTTGAACTATGTATGGGATTACCGGTAGTTGTGGAAGCAACTGCAAATAACCATACTTCAGTGCTCTGGACCACAACCGGAACAGGAACATTTGTTGATCCATCAGCATTGAATGCTGAATACCAACCTTCAGCAGAAGATTATGCAGCCGGGAATGTCACACTTAACATACTTGTTACTTCTGATGCACCATGTGGTGATGTTAATGAAGATATGCTGGTTACATTCCTGCCATTGCCAACTGCAGCATTTTCTGTCGATGATGTGATCTGTGCCGGTGAAACGGCAACAACTGAGATAAGCTTTACTGGTACAGCACCGTGGACCTTCGAAGTATCAAACGGAGTAGGTGTGATTGAAACAAGTGATAATCCTTATATCTTATCATTGATGCCTGCCACAACAACTACCTATAATATTATCGGTCTCTCAGATGCAAATGGTTGCCAGAATGAAGTAGAAGAAAGTTATACAATAACAGTTAACAGCCTTCCGCTAATTAGTATATCGCAAGACACTACACTATGTGCAGGCTTATCTGTTACGCTTGAAGCAAATGTTGCAGGTGATGTTAATTACTTATGGACACCCGGAGACTATACATCCTCTTCCATTACAGTTGATACTACAGGAATTGGCCTAGGTGCTGAAGTATATAATGTACTTGTTACCGACAACGTAACCAACTGTGCAGACAATGCATCAGTTACCGTTACTTTTGAAGATTGTACAGGTATTAATGAATTTAAAACCTCAGATCTGGTGGTTTATCCTAATCCATCAAAAGGAGTATTTTCATTGAAAGCTAATTCAAAGATGTCGGGTAATTATTCACTTGAAATAACAGATATGAACAATAAAGTCGTGTTTAGCAAAACCGATGTAACATTCAATTCTGCAGGTTTGATTACTGTTCAGGCTTCTCAACTATCTGATGGTATTTATTCATTGTATTTGAAAAATGATAAAACAGCCTATTCAACAAAATTGATAATCAGCAGATAGAACAATTTTAAATAAGTTCAACAGCATTCTGATCTTTATTTAGTCTTCATGCAGAATTCGTTTTCTGCCAATAAACAGCCCGGTTTGAAAGAGACTTTCAAAACGGGTTGTTTACTTTTGGAAATAAACCGAAATAGCCCTCCATTTATCTCGATTTCATTATAGAAACAGCTTAAGGAAGGCTTTGTTATTTAGACTTTTTATAAATAACGGCCTTTGGTTAATTAAAAGCATAACCTATTCAATTTTATTTATTTTTGTGAGTTGAATTTCAATTTTAATCCATTTCGGTCATAGGAGTTTTCAATTAGCACATCTATAACAACAAATCAATGAACCGTTTATGAAAAAACAATTACTTCACATTTTTCCGGGCTTTAACCTGATACACATAATAGTGGCATTAATGCTGACCACTAGTGTATCTTTAAGCTATGCTTCAGAATATCATTACAGCGATAGCTGGGGAAAGCAGGGATTAAGCATTAAAGGTCAATCAAGTGATGGTCTTAACCTTAACTTTTCACTGCAATCCTTTGCATTTGAAAATAAGGATGTTAATGGTACCACCATGCAAACAATTTCATTTTCTGAATCATTGCTACCAAATGAAGAAGGCAATCCTGACTTACCGGGCTTCGGTCGTTATATTGCAATTCCTCAGGGTGCAACACCAATACTTGAAATAACAAGTGTGCGCGTTGAGCGATTCACCAATATTGAAATAGCACCGGCACCACGCATTCCTCTTGATACAGAGGATGGGCCATTGCATTATGCAAAGAACCAACAGATCTATAGTAAAAACGAGTTCTTCCCGTCACAACCGGTAACTCTTAATAATTTTACCCAGATCAGAGGAGTGGATGTTTGTATGTTGAACATTCTGCCATACCAATATAACCCTGTAACCAAAGAACTGATTGTTTATCGTGATATTGAAGTAAACGTTCGCTTTGAAGGTGGCAGTCGTCAGTTTGGGGACTCGAAATACAGAAATCCTTATTGGGATCAGATTCTTGAAGATGTTATTTTTAATTACTCAAGCTTACCTGTTATAGACTACGATAAGCAGGCCTCCAACAAGAGCCGTTCAGTAGGATATGACTACCTTATAGTCGTTCCAAATGATCCGGTCTTCAGTCAATGGGCTGACTCCATTAAGAATTTCCGCAATGAGGAAGGTATTTATACAGGTGTGGTTAAATTATCAGAAATCGGGACCAATGTTAATGCAGTAACTCTTGAAAATTATTTTAATAATGCATACAACACATGGGACATACCCCCTACTGCTGTTTTATTATTAGCTGATTATGGACCTGCTGCTGCGAATACTAATTCCATCATCTCTCCAATCTACGATAACTATTGTGTTTCTGACAATATGTATGCAGACGTAAATGGAGACCACATGCCAGAAATGGTATTTGCAAGAATCACTGCAAATAATGCAGCTCAGCTGGAATCAATGGTTAGTAGATTCATTAAATATGAAAGAAATCCTCCAACAAATCCTGGCTTCTATGCAAATCCTGTTACTGCATTAGGATGGCAAACAGAACGTTGGTTTCAGATCTGCTCAGAAGTTGTAGGCGGTTTCTGGAAAAACTCCTTAGGTAAAACACCAGTACGTATTAACGAAATATATCAAGGTTCAACAAACACATGGTCAACAGCACAAAATACATCAACAGTGCTTGGAGTATTTGGTCCTAATGGCTTAGGTTATATACCTGCCTCACCAACTGAACTTGGAGGTTGGTCAGGTGGTAATGCTACAATGATCAACAATGCTATCAATTCAGGAGCCTTTATGCTTATGCATCGTGACCATGGAGGAGAAACTTTATGGGGAGAGCCTGCCTATTCAAACGGCAATATCAATGGATTAACAAACACTGATCTCACCTGGGTGATGTCAATGAACTGCCTGACCGGAAAATACAACTATTCAAATGAGTGTTTTACAGAAAAATTCCATCGTCACACTTATAATGGTCAACCTGCCGGAGCTCTTGGGTTAACAGCTGCTTCAGAAACATCCTACTCTTTCGTAAACGACACATATGTATGGGGTATGATGGACAACATGTGGCCTCAGTTTATGCCACAATACGGATCAACTCCTGCTTCACGTGGTGTATTGCCTGCTTTTGCTCATGCTGCCGGAAAGTACTTCCTGCAACAGTCAAGCTGGCCATATAATACCGGTAATAAAGAAGTTACTTATAACCTATTCCACAGTCATGGTGATGCTTTTATTCGCATTTGTACCGAAGTGCCTCAGAATATCGCAGCAAACTATGAACCTACTATTTTTGAAAGTGATACAACCATCACTATTTCAACTGCAGCAAATGCAAAAATCTGCGTTTCAGTTTATGGAAGTATCCTTGCTACCGCATCAACCGGAATGAATACTACCGTTGAGCTAACCATACCTGCACAATTGGTTGGCACTCAATTAAAAGTTACTATCACCAAACCAAACTGCAACAGATATGAGGGTTACATCACAGTTGTTCCTGATGTAACTTCTGCTTATGCCGGTGAAGACATTTCAGTATGTGCTGATCAATCAGCTCAACTTAACGGAAATGCTGTTAACTATCAGTCTTTAATTTGGGAAACCAGTGGTACAGGTGTATTTGATGATGCCACCATCATTAATCCTGTTTACACTCCAAGTGCTGAAGATATCAGCGCCGGTTCAGTAATCTTATCCCTTACTGCAAGCAAACCTTCTATTCCTGATTCAACCGACTATATGACTCTCACTCTTGCCCCTGTTCCTGTAGCTTTTGCAGGAAATGATGCAAGTATTTGTGAAGGTGATACTTATGCAACAAGCGAAGCTACTGCTTCAAATTACACTCAACTTTATTGGTCATCTAACGGTACTGGTATGTTTAATGATATAAATTCATTAAGCACACGTTATACCCCCAGTGCCGAGGATATTTTAGCAGGTAATGTAGTATTGACCTTAAATGTTAGCAATGATATCTGTGAAGTTCACACAGCTACAGTACCTATTTCAATTAACCCAAAACCTGTGGTTAATGTGACTGGGCCAGCTGAAGCATGTCAAAACCAAACAGGCTTGGTTTATACTACCGGCAGCAATTCAAACACATACCAATGGGAAGTCATAGGTGGAACAATTACATCAGCCGCCAATGAAAATGAAGTAACAGTTACATGGAATGAATCAGGTGCTGCACTTGTTACTTTAGATGAGACTAATGAATTTGGTTGTACCGCCAGCGCTTCATACGAAGTAACACTCAATCCTGCACCCGCTCCAATTGTTGCAGGTGATGAATCTGTTTGTGCCAATAGCACTGAAGTTCTTTACTCAACTCCTTTAAATGAAGGAAATGCATATTCCTGGCAGGTTGAAGGTGGTGTAATTTCATCAGGCAATAACACAAATGAATTACTCGTAAACTGGGGTGAAAATGGTTCAGGTATTGTTTCTGTTACGGAAACCAATAGTGTTAACTTATGCGCAACAACCCTGGAATTCAATGTTTCTATACAATCACCTGTAGTAGGGCTTCAAGAAGACACTACAATATGCGTTAACCATGCATTTGAACTAAAAGCAAATTCTGGTTACTCATCATACTTGTGGTCAACCGGTGCTAACACAGAAACTATCCAGGTTAGTGGGGAACAGATTGGATCAGGCAACCAAAGCTCATATACTGTTACCGTGACTGATGCTAATGGATGTTCAACCGAAGCATCTGCAACAGTTACCGTAGAAGCTTGCCTTGCTATACCTGAAAGTCTTTCAAGCACATTTACCTTATATCCTAACCCCAATACCGGTGAATTTAACATTCTTTTCAGTGAAACCCTGAAGGGAAATGCAACTGTCAGGATACTAAATTCATTGGGCGGAGAGCTTTTCAGTAAAGTTATCAATATCAGCCAGGCTGCACAGGTTGAAAGTTTCAATGTTTCAAACCTAAGCAGTGGTGTATACTTTGTTAAAATAGAAACTAACAACGGAAGCTCAGTTCAAAAACTGATGGTTAAATAATGTTTAGTAACTAAAATTTAACTGTATATTTAAACTACGACTAAATACAGGTCATTTTGAATGCACAGATAAAAAAGAGACAGGATTTGAACCTGTCTCTTTTTTATTTATAACTAATGCATTTCTATTACCCATCTGCTTTACTTTATAGCATTAATGAGCATTTGGGAGTGACTTTTGCCCGTTTCTGAGATTAATGTATGTAAAATCCAAAAAGGACAATAAACAACAGGTATTAATAAAAAATAACACTATTTTTAGAGCCCGTATTTACAGGTCCCTTGAAAAGAAATTGAACATGATACCCTCATTACCGAATATTCTAATTGTTGATGACATAGAAGTTAACCTCATATTACTTGAAACTGCCCTTCGCAAGGAACAAGCTAAAATTCATCGAGCTACCAGTGGTCAGGAAGCATTGGAGTTAACAGAAAAGACAGAATATGCGTTGATTATTCTTGATGTGTCGATGCCGGTAATGAATGGGTTTGAATTGGCAACACATATTAGAAAGCAACACCTGAACAGTATAACGCCGATCATTTTTATTTCTGCTATTTTATTTGACGAATTCAGCGTTTCACAGGGCTATCGCTCCGGAGCTGTTGACTATATCTCAAAGCCTTACCATCATGAAATACTCTTAAGCAAAGTAAGGGTATTTCTGCAATTATACAATCAAAGACAGGAGATCCAGCATCAGAGTATTGTGCTGCAGGAAAGTAACGACCGGTATCGTTCAAGTCAGGAAATATTAAAATTAAGGCTCCAGCTGCAAAAAGCAGTATCCCTGGCTTCAGCAAGATTCGCAGGCAATTTCGAACTAAACAACTCTATTCATTTTATGCTTAGGGATATAGCCAATGTTTGCGGATCATCTTCAGCCACTTTCCTCCCGGCTGATAAAAGCCCCGTCATTGGTTACAAAGAAGGTGTCCCTGCATTCAACAACTCGTCAAAATTGCCTGCCGGCCTAAAACAAAAACTTGTCAAAGCTTTTAGTGAGCATCTCGAAGCTGTTATTCTCATTAATTATGATGATCTCGAAGGCCCCTGGATTCTCCCATATCAAAATGAAACTCAAAAGAACTCTATAGCCACCGTTGCTATTAATGTTGCATCAGGTGAAAAACAATTTGGACATCTTATTATTCATACCTGTAATGGAATCTCTTCATGGGAGGCATCTGAGTTGAATGCACTTTCAGTGTTTGGAACCATTACCGGTAATGCCCTTGAAAGAAATCAAACACGCCAGGATCTCATTGCAAGCGAACAACGGTATAGAAGCTATATTGAAAATGCACCCGAAGGAATTGTTGTCACTACTGCTACCGGTGATATCCTGGAGTATAATCAGGCATTTGTGCAAATATTCGGAGATATCATTCGTGATAAGAACCATTTAAATATCTTAAACATCCTTAATAAACAGGATGTTACTGGCCATAATCCGGTTAAAAACAAACTTTTGAATGGTAAGCTGTCACGGTGTGAGTTTACTATTACAGCTAATGATAAGCGCATGCTTATCAAAGCGGAAAGCGTAAAGTTGCCCGCTAAGCAGTATTTGATTTTCTGTACGGATATCACAAAAGAAAGAGAACTAGAGAAACATATAATCCAAACGGAAAGAATGGTGGCAATTGGAGAAATGGCCACCGGTATTGCGCACGAGATTAATCAACCTCTTAATACTATTTCATTTGGTATTGACAACCTTTTTCAGGCACTTGATAGTAATAAAGCCGACAAGGCATATATCAAGGAGAAATCAAATAAAATATTTGACAGCATACACCGAATGAGAAATATTATTGATCATGTTCGAAACTTCGCAAGGGGTAATGACGATGTTATGCTCTCCTCATTCCCTGTAATTGAACCGCTAAACAATGCCTTGTCACTCTATACTGAACAGCTTAAGAATCATGGAATTGATGTGCAGAAAAGTATTGAAAAGAGCACCGAAAATGCATTCATTCATGGTAATACCTATAAAATTGAACAGGTACTCCTGAATCTTTTCTCTAATGCACGTGATACAATGGAAGAAAAGAAACAATGCAACCAAATTGACTATCAGCCGGTACTGAACCTTAATGCTTCCATTGACAATAATAATCTAATCCTTACTATCACTGATAATGGTATGGGGATAACTCCTGAGCAATTAAAGCACATTACCAAACCCTTTGTTACCGGTAAAGCACCCGGCATGGGTACCGGACTTGGACTCGCTATATCGCAAAAGATTGTTAACGAACACAATGGAAAGCTTTCGTTCAGCAGTGTCCCCGGCAATGGGACTACAGTAAAAATTGAAATACCTGTTAAGATCAATGTACCTTTATAATCAATTTGAGTTTTATCAATATGCTGCGAAGCCTATTGTCTCTCAGCAACTATTGTTACTTTTATTTTATTAATCAGAATATCTATTTTTAATACGGTGCCAACCTGACCAAACTGTAGAAAAATGAATAAAAAACTATCGGTTCTGATACTTGATGATGAAACTGATTTTGCACTTGAATTACAGGAATATCTTCAGCTGCGTGACTTTGAAGTATATACTGCAGCAACTCCGGGTGATGGATTTGCCAGTCTTCGCAGGAGGCCTTATGATCTTCTCATTCTCGATGTTCGCCTACCCGGAATGAGCGGCATTGACATTCTAAAGCAAGTCAGGAAAATGTATCCATCAATGGAAGTCATAATCATTTCAGGTCACGGCGACATAGATACAGTTATTGAAGCTCTGCGTGAAGGAGCCATTGACTACCTCCGCAAGCCCTTCCGTCATATTGATATTCAGCTGGCAATTGAAAGAACTGAGAAATACCTGAGAATGTACCATCAGTTCAAAGAAATGGAGAATAGAAATTCTCTTATTTCTGCAGAATTGGAGCGTTTAATTGATCGTAATTTCATTGGTGAAAGCAATGCGATTAAACAAGTATTGAACCTTGCCAGCACTGCTGCCAAATACAATAATACAAATGTGCTTATTACCGGTGAAAGTGGTACCGGCAAGGAGATTATTGCCAGAATCATTCACTTTGCCAGTGATCAGAAACATAATCCCTTTGTTCCGGTCAATAGTAGTGCCGTAACCGACTCACTTCTTGAAAGTGAATTCTTTGGCCATGTTAAAGGTAGTTTTACCGGCGCAGTCTCTGATAAAAAAGGTTACTTCGAAGTAGCTAATTCCGGCACCCTTTTCCTAGATGAAATTGCCGATATGCCCTTTGCCCTTCAAGCTAAACTGCTTAGAGCTATTGAAGAGAAGAAAATCAAGCGTGTTGGCGGTACTGAAGAGATCCAGGTGGATTTCAGGATCATTTCAGCCACAAATCATAATGTTGAGCAATTGATTACCAACAAAGAGTTCAGACTTGATCTTTTCCACCGGCTCAACACTATCACTATTAATATTCCTCCCTTACGTGAACGCCCGGAAGACATTGAACCTCTTTTAAGGTACTTTGTGACATATTTTGCTGAACGACTTAAAAAACCAGTCCCCAAAATCAACGCTCAGCTTGTGGAAGCTCTTTCTCAGTATAGCTTTACCGGAAATGTGCGTGAATTGCGCAATATGATTGAACGTGCCATGATTTTCTGCAATACCTCAACGCTAAGTACTCTCGACTTCCAGCTCCTGCCGGCCGGAAAGAACAAAAGCAATACACCTGTGGCCCTGAATCTTGAAGAGCAGGAACAGAATCTCATCCTTCATGCTCTTAATGAATGTGGCTATAACCAGATACTAACTGCACGCATGTTGGGTATATCACGTGATTCACTGATACGCCGCATGAAGAAATACAACATTAAGGTTGTGAAAGAACAGTCGTAAAGGACTTTTCAGAATAGGTAAATGCTTCTTTTAAACCGGTTATCTTTTAATGACCAGGCTATTATGGTCACTGGCAGGTGAAGCTTAGGCAACATGGCTAATATCATTCTCTTGCCATCTCCCTCTATGCATACAGGTATGATAATGTTTATTCCAAAGATCTATTTGAATCTTTGATTTGCTGTATACCTGTCCTTTATCATCCTGACTTCCTATTCTAATCTATTAATGAAACACAACGAACTTCTTGGTTAAATTCTTCCCTGAATCTTTTATGAAGAGTACAGGATAAACTCCGTTCGTATAATTGCTTATATTCAATGGGATAGACTGCCTGCCTTGATTTACTTTATGTGAAACCAGTTCATTGCCCAGAATATCAAACACCCTGAATTCCTCAATATCGGGTGCAACTCTTATTGTCACCATATCTTTTGCCGGATTAGGGTAAATTTCCACCGATGTCGGTTTGATTACCTCCACATTTACCGGGACAACCATTACACAATCTTCATTGCTGAATTCTGACACACAATCATCATATAGTGCAGTCACTTTATAGCAAAATAGTTCTCCCGGCTGGTTCAATATTGAATCATTATCAAGATAAGAGGTTTCCGTAGTAGCTGCTATTAACTGATTATCACGAAAGATGTTATAACCATAAATCCCACGTTTGGCTGCTGTATTAATATTTTTCATGCAACCAATCCAACCAGTATTAACCCGATGGTTTCTTTTTTTATCAAATTCCACTCCTCCCTGAATATTCCAATTACTGCCAATACCCATATTTTGCGACATTGATTGCCATGTTGAGCCATTAAAACTGATCATATCGCCAAAACCACTTAATGCAGGGCCTGCATCTATGCCCGCCGAATGTCCTGATAATCCTTGATTTAATACGCTATAACCAATCCATATTTCATCAAATGCTGTTATGTGCACAGGTGAATATAGGGTAAATTCATTCCACTGATAGGGCAGATAATTAATAACCGGTTGATCAACTATGAGTGTTGCGGCATTAGCACCAGTCCAAACTTTTAGCGAAATGGCAGTGGCCGGATCATTGATAAAAATCCTGATTGTAGTAAGATCACCGCCAGCATAATAATCCAATTGTTCAGGTGTAAATCTTATTGCAGCTATGAGAAATTCTACCGGTTGTACTGCTCCATAATTAACTCCATCATCCCAGTTCATCCATACCCAGGGCCCTGGATCAGGATTATTTGGCGCATCCCACTCTAGTTGAACATTATAATTGATGCCCGGCGATGGTTGTGATGCCTGTAAATCCAATGGTGCGGCACATTCCCTATAAACATGTATATTATCAATCTGCCAATTAATAATATCAGTTGAATTGATGCCAGTAGCGGTAAATCGTATTTTAAACAAATGGCCTTTAGCTGCATCCGTAATATCCACATGCTGTAATTCCCAATCTTTGTCTCCATTGGCAGTGACTGTGCTTATTATGGTCCAGACCGAACCATTATAAACTTCAACCAGTAATTTCTCCTGTCCGGTTGCTGTATTGTCATCCAGCTTTAAATCATAATCCAGGAATATCTGTCCTGCAATAAAGTCTGTTCCCCTGAGATCTTCACTTGTCAATGAATAGGTATAATTTGTTTGAGGTGGCATGTTGCTGAACTCTGCAGAGGGTGCCGGGTTGCCTGTTTGCCCTGCAATCTTCCAGTTTGATCCATCAGCAATCCACTGATTGGTTTCAAATAGTCCGGTTGTGAAGTTTTCAATAAATGGTAGCGGACAAATATTACCTGTCAAATCAATAACAACAGGGCCCTCCCAGTCAGATTCACCGGTTTCTCCGGGGTAACCATAGTAAGTAAGGTCATATACTGCCGACACCCAGTACTTCAACAATTGCCAGGGGACATCCAGATCATAATACTCCACTGCAGGTTCATCTACATATCCTATCATTACACTGTCCCTGTATACATTATAGCCCAATAATCCTTCGGGTATACTATCTGGCGTGGAACTGTCAAATGGAGCCATCCATGTAAGGTGGATATAGTCAGTCTGTTCAGGATTTACTCCCTGCAGATTGGTTGGCGGGATCAATGAGGGTGGCTCCTGCGAATATGCTGAAAATGATATCAGGCATATTGAAAGTAGTAAGGATATTGTTCGTTTCATACTGAACTGTATATTGGGCTGTTTATTAAAGTATACCTGCCTGCCTGTTTAAAAACTATACAATTGAGCGGCTTAAGAAAATAACTCTTGACTTAAACTCATTTAGATGCTTTTATAAAAACTATACAATTAAATGAATTAAGAGAAAAGCTGCTGACTGAATCACATGCGACCGCCTTTTATATTATGACAAATAAACAGCGATTTACCCTAAACTTAAAACCGGAAATCTTTAATATTTAATCAATTTTCATAAAAGCATTGCCCGAAGTGGAAATTGTTTATGTTGATTACTTACGGGCATTCGCATCTAATAAGCTGTAACACGGCCAACTATATGCATAGCTTAAGCACCTGATTAGAACAAACATCAATCAAGGGTAATATCTTGAGATGGCTCTCTATTATCTGATACCGTAGTGGCTGCTTAATACTCCTGCAAACCACTTCCCGGGAAGGATGCGCTTTAATAAAACAGCAAGTCTTTGATCCCAGGAGGCAATTACATATCTATTGGCCGGATGCTTTTCCTCAAGTATTTTGTACATTTTTCGGGCTAGTACCTCCGGATGCCAACCATTGTTTTCATCATTTTCAATTACTGCCAATGATTTACTGAATTGCAAATTATAGTCTTCGATATTATCAGCAGCAAAGACATTTTTCCTGTTCCTGGTATTATTAGTATGAAAATCGCCAGGATTAATTACAATTACCTTGATATTGAATTGTTTGACTTCCATTCGCAGGGCTTCGCTGAATCCTTCAATAGCGAACTTGCAAGCAGAATAGTATCCCTGAAAAGGCAGTCCCATTAATCCGCCAATAGAACTGATATTGACAATAGTACCCCCACCCTGTTGGCGCATTATTGGCAATACAGCTTTAACAGTATATATCGCACCCATAAAGTTTGTATCCATCTGGGCTGCCACGTTATCAAGCGGTGTTATCTCAATGGCGCCTCCGGTATGCATTCCTGCATTGTTTATCAGGATATCAATTCGGCCTTCCTGTTTCAGAACCTGTTCTATGCAATTTTCAACCTGCATTTTATCTTTAACATCCATCTGAAGCACTTTAACCTTAGGGTGGTGCTCACATTCTGTTCTATAAGTGCCATAAACCGTATACCCCTTTTCTGCGAGATATGAAGAGGTAAATTTTCCAAATCCCGATGATATGCCCGTTATAAATACAACCTTGCTCATTCTTTGTGTTGATGTGTACTAAACGTTGAGAATCGTTTTTAATATTTCGGTTTCTTAATGCAGTATTCCGATTTGCTTCCCCACTTTTTCAATCTTTTCCAATGCAATCTCCACTTGTTCAAAAGTATGGGTGGCCATCAGGGAAAAGCGTATCAGACTATCTTCTTTTTTAACAGCCGGTGATACAATAGGATTAACAAAGATGCCCTCTTCCAGTAACATTTTAGTCATCTGAAGCGCCATGATATCATCATGAATAAAGAGAGGTATAATTGGTGATTCAGAAGCCCCTGTATTAAAGCCCATAGCTTTAAACCCATACAAAGCCATATTGGTAACATCCCACAGATGTTCAATACGCTCAGGTTCACTTTCCATAATATCCAATGCCGCCAATACGCTTGCAGCTGAAGCCGGAGTCATACTAGCACTGAAAATAAGTGCCCGTGAATTATGCTTTAGAAAATTAATGGTCTCTTTATTGCCTGCAATAAAACCTCCCAATGATGCCAACGACTTTGAGAAGGTACCCATTATGAGGTCCACACTGTCAGTAAGGTTGAAATATGAAGCGGTTCCTGATCCATTTTCCCCAATGACTCCTATGGAATGAGCATCATCCACCATCACTGAAGCATCGTATATCTCTGCAAGCCTAACAACTTCAGGCAAATTGACAATGTCACCCTCCATTGAGAAGATTCCATCAGTAACAATCAATTTCAGTTTATCAGGCTCACATAGTTTAAGTTTAGATTCCAGAGAATCCATATCATTGTGTGCATATTTCAGCACTTTCGAGAATGAAAGCCTGCTTCCGTCAATAATTGAAGCGTGGTCCAATTCATCAAGCAAGAGGTAGTCATTATGGCCGGTCAAAGTGGATACCGCCCCCAGGTTAACCTGGAATCCTGTGCTATAGCAAATTGCTTCTTCCTTATTAACAAATCCGGCCAATCGTTCTTCCAACTCAATATGAATATCAAGGGTTCCGTTTAAGAACCTTGATCCGGCACATCCGGTACCATATTTATCTATGGCCTTTTTTGCTGCTTCTTTAATACGGGGGTGATTCGTTAAACCAAGATAACTGTTTGACCCAAACATCAGCACCTTACTGCCATTCATCATGACAACGGTATCCTGTTCTGATTGTATTGGTCTGAAATAGGGATATAAACCCGCCTTCATTACCAGCTGGGGGGTATTATAAAGTGCCAGTTTTGCGTTTAAACTTTTCATATCAGGAGTGATAAAACCAACATTGGTATTTTTGCTTTAAACACTTATTTCTGCTACCGATTATAACATCAGTTGATGGGTATCAAAGTATATATAATATAAAGATAAGGAGTTTTTACGAAATTTCAACCTCGCGGGTCACATTGATCGCCTCCAAAAAATCTATATCGTGCGATACTACCATCAAGGTACCATGATATTCATTTATGGCAGCTTTAAGTATTTCAACACTTCTGATATCCAGGTTGTTGGTGGGCTCATCCAGTATAAAAAGGTCGGGCGATTGGTTACTTATCATCAGTGAGCATAACATTAACCGCATTTTCTCACCTCCACTCAAAGTGGAACAGGCTTTGTCCCACGATTCCTGCTGAAATAAGAATCTGCTTAGTCTTATTTTTACTTCGTGCTCAGGCAATCTGCTATAATTGAATTGTTCAGCTTGTTCATAAACAGCTAATTCATCCTTTATAAGTGAATAGTCCTGATCAACATAAATGGACTTAACAGTTGATCGTTTTATTGAACCTTCAATAGGCGTTATGTCACCAAGAATGATCTTGATTAAAGTTGTTTTACCTGATCCATTGTTTCCTTTTATTCTAATTCTATCACCACTATATAATTGAAGGTCAATCGCTTCATTCCACAATTTCCTGGAATCATAACGAAAATTGATGCCTTTGGCTTCTACTAATAGTTTACCGGTATGCAAAGATGATTTTTCAAAATTCATTTTCATCTTTTTGGTATCCGGCAAGTTCTGTAGTGCTTGTTTCAATTCTTCAGTAATAGTCTCAATCTTTCCGGCATGTACTTCTTTTAACCTGGCAGTGCTTGCTTCAGCACTGTTTTTGAGTGTTTTCATAAAGATACGTGCCACCCCTTCTTTTATATGTTTTCCTTTACCCCGATTGTTTTGTCGTTGTTTTCTTTCAACGGTATCGCGTTCTGCCTTCTTTGCTTTACGAAGTTTCTTCTCCTTTTCATCAAGTTCCTGATATAATGCCCTGTTGGCCGCTTCACGCTGCTCTTTGTAAAAGCTATAATTACCTCCATAAACCGTAATACCTTGCTTTTCCAGTTCATAAACTGAGCATACCAGATCAAGCAGAATCTTATCATGGCTTACTGCTATAACTGTGTCAGTAGTTGTCATGATGTAATTGTACAAGATATCTCTGGCCGGAGTATCCAAATGATTGGTAGGCTCGTCGAGCAAAACAATTTGGGGTTGGTGAATAAAGATACCCGATAAGAACACCTTGGTCTTTTCTCCTCCGCTTAAGTTCCCCATCTTTTGAGCCAGTGAAACATGGTTGAGCCTCCAAAACGACAATGCTTCCTGACTTCTTTCCTCAATTGACCAGTCATCGTTCATCATTTTAAGGTTAACATCGCTCACATCTCCGACCAATATTGCATGCAATGCATTTAGTTTTTTATCAATTCGCAATGCTTCGGCTATGGTCGTTTCATTGTATTGACCAAAGTGCTGTGGCACATAGTAAGGTTTCAAATCGCAGTTAACGACACCGGCAGCCGGAATCAATTCTCCTGCTATTATACGTAGCAAGGTGGATTTACCAACGCCATTGTTACCAATTAAAGCTACCTTTTCGTGTTGGGCAACTGTAAAACCAATGTTTTCAAATAAGAGATCCTTATCGGGATGTAAATAGGTAATATTAAAAGCTGTAAGCATAATAATTTCTGTCTTTGATTTAAGATAACTGAAAAGAGCAATCTGTCTGTCGGAAGAAATTATTACATTTTCATTGTGGTGAGAGTTAATTAGAGTGCAAAATTAGTAAATAATATTCTTACTTGCGATTGAGTACTTACCTAATGGTTAAATGCAATTCTAAGATGTAAACTAATAGCAATGGCGATTGATTACTGAGCATTTTTGTAACTGTTCTATCATTTCAAAAACGCCTTTCAACATACACGGGCTTATTATTGATGGGCATTACCCTTATTGTTACGTAACACTCAAACAGTAACATTATATTGTATCTGGTTGAGATTGAAAATACCATAACAGAAATCACCCTCCGGCTTAACCCATATTGCTTCTGCTTTCGCCGGCAGGTGGTATCCGTTAAAATAGCCATACTCCTTAACCGGTGTCCTCCATGGATAGTTCCTGTATATTTTGCCATCAGCCGTTTCATACCTGTCATGACTTACAAAGTCAACCAGTTTCCCTTCTTCATCAAATGTGAGCACTGCATTGATTTTAACCGAACCGTTAGTGAAACAGGCCTTTACTGTTAACTGATCAATCAACTCCCATTCAATATTTGGATCAATCAAACAGGCAGGTGCCATGAAGCACATATCATTAAACACAGTTACCGTTTCACCTTTATCCATCTCAGGTCCACGGGCATCAGCAACTTTAAATAAACCGGCAATCTTAATAATCATCCTGGCTGTTATATCTTTATAAAGATGAAGGCCTATAGCTGGAATACCCATCTTTCTGGCTTTGATATAAAATGCACGGAAAGGCTTATCAAATATATTATATTGCTCAGAGGCGAAGTTCATGTATTGCGAATCATCAGGATTCGACTTGATCTGACCGGTGGCTTTTACCATTACACTCTTAACTTTCGGCTTTCCCACGACACCAACGAAATGAAGATACTTCTGAACGGGGATGGGTAATTTTTGTATGTCGTTTTCTGTAAGAATCTCTTCGCGATTCCTATTCAGCTTCTGAAGTGCCGACTCGACTTCTTTCCTATAGGTAGATTTCATTGCTGTTGAATGATTAACTATTACTGATAAGGACAACGTATTTCCCCGGCTCTAAAATATCAAAGCTGAAATTACACATGCGAAACCCCTGCGGTGTTCTAATAATAAATTGCATGGAACAATTTACAGGCAGCGTATAATGATATGCTGAATAATTCTTGTTCTCTTTTACTAATTCTCCTGATGAAACAGTAATCTCCAATTCTTCCGGAATGTTCCTCATCATTGCTGATTCAAATGAAATGGTTACCTGATTCTCAAATCCCTCAACTTTTTTTATAGTGTAGTACTCAATTCCACTTATACTGGTAATCCTGTAAAACTCATCAGGCTTAGAGATACCGGCATATTCACCATTTGACCAGTAACCTTTCAAAATCTGCTCCTTCCCATCAATATAATAGGTAAATCTGCCAATACCATGTTTAAGACCGTGACTGAAAGCTCCCTTATAACAATTCCCATTTTTATAGGTATATTCACCCTTCCCATGTGGAAGTCCACCTTTAAACAAACCTGCATAGGTGTCAACCCCCTTTGCCAATCCCTTGCCATCAGCATAGCCATCCTTGCAAGGCCCATAGTATTCACCCGATATTTCAGGCAACAATACCCTGCATGAGTCTGATGGCTGTGCCATTAAAAATGGACCGAATTGCAGTAATAGCAAAACTATCAGGAATAGACGATTTTTCATTTTTTCGATTATTTGGGTTTAATTGCTCAATACTGTTTGATAAACGAAGCTTAGTAAAGTCGGTTTTGGCCTCAATGGGCTGTTAAAATCTCATTATACCACATTATAAATGGAATTCATGAATGACAGCATTGACCGTTACTATATATAGTTTAAGCAGCAAATGAACGATTAAAAGAAATAACCCAGAGAGAAGAAAGTACCTCTGTTTCTAAATTCTTTATAACCGGTACCCTTGGCCAGTTCAGTTAATCCATAGCGAAAATCCACGCCAACAACAACTGACATCACTTCGAGCCCAATACCATATACCAACCCCGTCTCATCCCTGTCAAAGTCATTATCGAAATCCATACTCTTTCCACCTACTGTTCCTGCAAAGTGATAACTGTAATAGGCACCGAAGCTAACAAAAAATCGTTGACGGATATTCTGATTCATCTTGGTTCCGAGAACAATACTCAGGGGTGTTGTGATACTATGGGTACGGAAGTTACCGGGAATAAAATCACTTGCCATAGATGAATATAATGCCCCAGCTTGTAACGAAAGGTGATCAGAGCCCATAAACTGAGCTACCAAACCTGTTTCATAACTGAATTTGCTTTTCCCATTATAAAACTCCTTAGGATAGTAATGATGATTACTTCCCGTATTCAGTTTCGCTTCTAACCTAAATGCCGGGATTCCCTTGTTTTTAGTTTTAACAACCAATGCATCAATTGGATCCAGCGACCCTCTGTTTGATGCTTCTACCGTTAGTTCATACAACAGACCTGAAACCTTTTCCATTCCCAAATAGTCAAGTGTTCCTGCATCATCTTCAGGCTTATGGTAAGGGCCAATAATGCCGGTTGTAACATGAAGTGCAGGAATTCCGGCATCACCGAATGGTTTCGAATCCGTTCGATTTGAGATTGCCTCTCCTGTTTTTTTTATGTCAATATCATGTTTGTCAGCCAACACTTCAAGCATCTTTTCACCACCAACCAATGTACCCATGGCTCCCATGGTAAGTGATTTGCTCTCAGCATACCTGCCAATCATGTCAATACTCATCATCAGCTTGACCTTCTCTATGGGAACAATTGCCTGCCTCACAAAATAACCTGAGCCAATCAATCCACTTTCTTCCCCATCAAATGCTACTATAATCACGCTGCGTTTCAATTCATTCCTGTGCTGAACCAGGGCTCTTGCAAGTTCCATTATGGCCGAAGTACCTGAGGAGTTGTCATCAGCCCCATTGTATACTATCTTCCTGCCCTCAACCATATCATAAGCAACATGATCAAAATGAGCACCCAATACAATGTACTCATCCTTAAAAAGCGAATCAGAACCTTCTATCAAGCCAACAACATTGTTACCCTGTAATATGGTAGTACCATACTTCTGCTGGAAAGGATGCAAGTAACTTTCACCTATCATGGTCAATCCTACCTTTTCAAAATGAGCTGCAATGTATTTTGCCGCCTTCATACCTGACACTGTTGAAAATCCACGTCCTTCCAGTGAATCACTGGCCAAAAAATAAACATGCTTTTTTAATGAATCGGCAGGGATAATAACCTGACCAATTGCATTTAAACCGATAATCAAACATGAGGCAAACAGTAGTTTTTTCATTTTTTGAGTTTTGAAATTAGTGGGAGAAGCCCATATTTATTATATATTATCAAACTTAAAGCTATTAAGAATCATTTCACCCGTCTCTTTGTACATTTTAACTTTATCTGTCTCACAGGTTAATGTCAGCACATACGCTTTATTCTCCCTCACCCAATAGTATTGCTGGCAATAGATTTCATAAATCCCCTGAACACCGGTATATACAACTTTCTGATATGATAAGCCCCTGGCATTCTTTTCAACACTTTCCATGATTTTGCCTTTGGTAAGCATTGTTCTGACCTGATCCAATGAAATTTCAGTGTACTTATCCAAATCTATGTTCAAACCCGACAAATCCTGGATAAGCAGATTAACGTTTTCCCTGAAATTATCATCAGGTGATTCCTGCTGTGAAAGCACAATAAAACTAGTACCCGATTGGCCCGACTTATCAAGTGACCAGTTGGGGGGATATTGCAGGGAATAGCCATTTTCATGCAACGTTTTCCATTCTTGAGGTGCCTGTTTCCCGGTATCACTGACAGATGATTGATTGCATGATGTAATGAAGGAAATGGCTATACAAAGAGTTAATATCCTAAGTAGTTTCATGATTCCGTATCTTGAAATGATTATTTAAAGTGATTGAGTATATCAAGACTTGCGTATGCTAAGCAGCACACTAATAAATCAAAATTAAGTCTTTTCAACGATTTACAAAAAATTGCACTCCTATATTTTTCAAATTGATGCATTTGTATATTGGAATCATGGCTGCTTAATAAATATCTTGGTGCTATCAATTCCATTCATAACGCCTTCCAGTATTTCTTATCAGAAATTAAAAAATCATCTCATTTTTAGTTCTAATACCCCTGTTCAGTATGACGTAAAACCTAAGTTTCAGTTACACACCTTCATTAATCTGCCTTTCAAGGCTAAGCATCAATAAGGATTGATTTACTTCAAGTCGTATTCAACTCCAGTACAACTCCAGTACAACTCCAGTTATTCAAGGCTTTTACCCGAGTTATACTGGACCTATACTGGAGTTGTACTGGAGTTGTACTAAATAAAGCCTTAATAAACACCTTAGGTTCCATTATTGGCTGAGCCCAATAAACCTTGATTAAGCTTTAATTCCGGCTTTCCAATCTCTATACTCTGTATACTTCACAAAAGTCAGTTTTGCCCGCACACCTGTGCGCTTTTCTGTGTGCTTTTAGTGATTGAATTTAGGGATCTACCAATGATCAACCTTTTATTCACTTTTTTAACAATCTGTTATATAGCCATTTACACGATTATATTTTAAATACTGCCATACATGCCAGAAAAAAGGCACACAGGTTGCCTATGCCCAATCTCAACTAATATAACCGGCCTCTGCATATATGAAGCAACTGTTACTCACATTCTGGATACTATCACTGACTACCTTTGGTATTGCACAGGATTTTCAGTTCTATCCATTGAAAGGTGATGGCAACATCTCCACTCCGCCACAATTTATAGTAAGTGAATCAATTGATGGCATTACCATTGACCTGGAGTTACAGGGTTTCTCATCCAAGTCATTCTCATTCAACGGAAATGAATATGAACGCATCATATTATCAGATGGCATCGGATTGATGGATAAAGGATTACCTGATATTCAGCATATCGCCATTAGTGTTGCAATACCATTCACTGGCACAACAATCCCTGTTATAAACAGCTCTGAATATACTGATTTCCCATTTTTCAACATTGCTCCTTCAACCGGCGATCCGGGTCTGTTCACACAGATTGCATATGATATCTATTACGATACCGCCATTTATAATCGTGATGCTTTTTATCCTGGTCAGATAGTAAGTACTGATGATCCTTACATCTGGGCCGACAGCCGCGGGCAATCATTACATTTTTATCCTGTTCAGTACAATCCTGTCACCCATGTTTTAAGAGTTTATAATCATATCAGCATTACGCTCCAAAGTACAAATGAGCCGGGAATAAATGAACTGCTTAAAATAAGCGCCAATGGAAACACGCCTTTAAATGGCATAGCCCAAACGCATTATTCCAATGGAGGCAATCATCAATCAAACCGCTACATGGCGTTGGAAGAACAGGGCAATATGCTGGTAATTTCGCATCCATCGTTCATTGAATCAATGGTTCCATTTGTGGAATGGAAAAACCAAAAAGGTATAGCTTGTGAAATGGTTGATGTAACCACCATTACGAGCAGTTATGATGCAGCCGCAATCAAGGCTTATATTAGCAACTATTATTATTCAAAAGGACTAACCTATCTTTTACTGGTTGGTGATGATGGTTTTATCCCATCAAATGAAGCAGCAAAAGGTGCGAGCGATAATATGTATGGTTACATTTCAGGTGATGATCATTATCCTGAAGTACTGGTCGGCAGGTTCTCCTGTGAAACGGCAGCCCAGTGTAAAACCATGGTTGAACGCACCATTGGCTATGAGAAAGAACCTTCTTTTCATGCAAACTACAATAACTTCCTTGGAATAGGCAGCGGCCTGGGGCCAGGTGATGACGGTGAGCTTGACTTTGAACACATCCGCAATATCGGAAATCAAGTTGGTGAAACAGCATTCCCTGTAATCAGCGAACTCTATGATGGTTCAAGGGGGGGCAACGACCAAACCGGCAATCCTACAGTGTCTATGGTTTCTAAAGCCATAGACGCTGGTCAGGATGCCATTATGTATATTGGTCATGGCAGTGTTAACAGTTGGATAACCTCAGGCTTCTCAACATCTGATATACGTAAGCTAACAAATACTGAGATTCATCCTTTCATTTGGTCGGCAGGCTGTGATAATGGTGGTTTTACAGGAACAACCTGTATGGCAGAAGAGTTTTTAAGGGTAGAAAGCAATGGCAAACCTGCCGGTGCAGTGGCTACCCTTATGTCATCGGCAAACCAAACCTGGTATCCACCTATGGAAGCCCAGGATGAGATAGCTCTTATAATTAGTGGTAAGAAATCAATGAACACATCTGCCACTTTTGGAGGAATCTCAATGAGTGGATGCATGAAAATGAACGACAAATACGGACAAGGCGCTTACGTTGTCACAGATAACTGGATCCTCTTTGGTGATCCTTCGGTGGAGTTCAGAACCGCAACCGCTAGAGAATTTGATCCCGTTTTTGCTAAACTTATAGGCACAGACACCCACTTGTTTACTGTTTCACAAATTGACTCCACTGCTTTCGCATGCCTTTCATTCAATGGAACTATCATAAGTACAGCAAAGTCTGCCGGAGAAATGGCCACACTTGAACTTCCTCAATTAGCAGGCCTCACAAATCTGACCCTTACAATAACCGGGAAAAACCGTATTCCATTTATTGAAGATATTGAAATCACCAATCTACCTGCTGTTGCCATTAATCCAACGCCGGGTAACAATACTTATAAGGGATCAACAAATCCTGAGTTTGGCTGGGAATTGAGCGCTGGATGCATGCCTGATGTATATACTTTCTGTATCAGGGAAACCGGTTCCAATTTATGGGAAACATACTGTATTACCTCAATGGATTCGATATCTGTATCTAAATTGGATTACAATACAGCCTATGAGTGGAAAGTAATATCAACCAACAGCGGTGGAAGTTTGGAAAGTGCAATATTCAATTATTCTACTATTGATGCGCCTGATGAAGATTTTGAACAGAACGACTTCCCAAGAAACAACTGGTCAAATACTCATGAATGGTATGTTGATAATTCAGAGGCCTATGAGGGGAATTACTCTTTGCATTCAGGCAGTACAGAATCACGTGAAAACAGTTCCCTGTACTATGAATGTGAAACCTTAAGCTGTGATTATATCTCATTCCAGGTTAAACTGAATGCACTTGACCCTGCAGCAAGCCTTGGCTTTTATATGGATAATTTCCTGATAGCTGAATGGGATTATACAGTTGACTGGACAAATATAACTTATGCCGTTGAAGCAGGCAACCATACGTTTGAGTGGCGCTTTTCACTACCTGCAAATACTTCCAATAACGAATCGGCAGCCTGGCTTGATAATATCTATTTACCGGTAAATGTTCCGGTAACTGTTGGAAACACTTTGCAACAATCATGTCCTTCAAACATCATCCAAATGGAAGCAATGGTTGATAATTATGCTTCATTGGAATGGGTTACTACAGGTACCGGTTATTTTGATGATGCCTCACGTTTAGATGCCATCTATTTCGCATCTGACGTGGATCTTGAATCAGAGAGCATCATGCTCAATCTCAGGGTAACACCAAACAGTACTTGTCCGGTTGAAGTTTATGATTATCAGTTACAACTGTCGAAACTTCCCATCTTCCCTCAAATTAAAGACACTACCTTATTCCTGAATGAAACAATAACTGTTGCCGGCGCTGATGATGCAACAATACAATACCTTCTTTACGGAAACGACACCACCCGTTCCAGTCTGGAAATAGATTTATCAAAACTTCATACTGGCTTAAATACCATTACAGTGGTGGCAGAAAACGAGTTGGGATGTGCAACAACAGCGCAGTTTAATATTAACCTGATAGGATCAGTAGGGCAAGTATCGAATGATATCACAATTTACCCTAATCCGGCTTCTGATATGATCAGCATGTTTAATCCCACATCATCAGGTGCTGCACTCATTAGCATATACAGTGCCGAGGGTGTTTTGATTGAACAACATCATTTTGACCAGAATAACCTGATGGATTTAAAGATCAATCATCTTAATCCCGGACTCTATATTATAAGATCAGAAAACAATAATAACATTGCTTCAGGAAAATTTATAAAGATTTAACAAGGTCATGGCAGTTACATTTATCATAAAATGTAAATGAATAGAGAATAAAATGAGAATATTCAAACCCATTCAAATAGTTAGTTTAATGGTGTTAAAGATGGTGTAAGTAGAATACAATCCCCCCGCTTACCCTAGCCTGTGTCATTAGTAATAATGTTCGCAGGCTTTTTTACGTTTATAACTGTTTATATGTTGATTATTACTATTTTCACGCCATAAAAACAAGATAACAAGTAACAGAAAGATGAAAATATCTACACTGATTCTATTCTTGCTGATAGCAATTACGACCACACAGGCACAAAATATAGACAGCAACAGGGAACCGGGTGAATTACTGGTGATGATGAAGAAGGATATTGACCCCATGCAGAACGCATTGCTCCGGGCAGATCTTGAATCAAGAGGCATCATCATTGATCGTAAAGTCACCAAATCATTCAATATTTGGTTGTTTAGGTTTAATGAAGCTGATCAGCCTGCTGAAAAAGCACTTGAATTGATAAGGCAACACCCTTCGGTTAAGCTTGCCCAATTCAATCACAAGGTATCAGAGCGACAGCTTCTGCCCAATGATCCATCGTTCAACCTCTTATGGGCACTTCTCAACACCGGTCAATCAGGTGGAACACCTGGTGCTGACATACACGCCACAGAAGCATGGGATATTACAACCAGTGGCGTTACCGCTTTGGGCGACACCATCGTAATTGCAGTAGTTGACGGGGGTGTGGAACTCAGTCACCCCGATCTTAACCTCAATAAAAACTGGAATGAAATACCGCTGAACTCAATAGATGATGATAACAACGGCTACATTGATGATTTCAATGGTTGGAATGCATACTCATCTTCAGGGAATATGGTAACACACGATCACGGTACTCACGTTATTGGAATTGCGGGAGCCAAAACCAATAATGGTGTAGGTGTATCAGGTGTTTCGTTCAATGCAAAAGTGTTGCCTGTTGCGGGTTCCGGTACCACTGATGTATTGGTTGCTTCAGCTTACGACTATGTATATACCATGCGCAAGGTCTATAACGAATCAAATGGGGCCAGAGGAGCTTTTATAGTTGCTTCAAATTCTTCCTTTGGTGTTGACGGAGGTGACCCTGCTAATTTCCCGCTTTGGGGTGCCATGTATGATTCAATGGGAATGGTTGGAATTATTAACGTTGCATCTACGGCAAACAGGGGTTGGGATGTTGATATTCAGGGTGATATACCCACTGCCATGACCAATGAATCTATTATAGCGGTAACTAATACCACCAATATGGACGTGCGGAACACCCAAGCCGCCTGGGGCCTGAACAGCATTGACCTTGGGGCACCCGGAACAAGCATCTATTCTACCAGGCAGGGTAATACATATGGCTATAAAACAGGTACATCAATGTCATCTCCCATGGTTTCTGGTTCTGTAGCTCTGTTATATGCCGCTACTGATTCATTGAGAATGTTGGAGTATAAAGAATCGCCAACGCTGGCAGTCAGCAGATTCAAAAGGTATATATTAGCTACTGTTGATACCATTCCTTCGCTGGTAGGAATGACTGTTAGCGGTGGACGCCTTAATTTACGCGATGCCGTGTTAATGGCAGCAAATCCGCCAATGCTTTCGGCAAATCCTTCGGTATTGAATATAGGATTAAAACCTGACTTTGCCGATACTATCAGCTTACAACTGTTCTCCTCTGCAACGGAGCCTGATCCCTTTGCCCTGGAAATTGCACCAGGAGTTGATTGGCTTACTGTTGATCAGACAAATGGAGTGTTCTCACCCGGAACCCCTCAATATGTTAGAGTTATTATAGATGCCACAGGTTTGGCCGAAGGCAATTATTCCACTTCTATCATTGTAAAAGACTATTTTATAAATAGCGTGGTTATTCCGGTAAACCTTAAAGTTGACAGAAACATAGCTACCCGCTCCTATAGCACAAATACTTCTGTTACACTTAGCCCCAATCCTTTTGATGAAAGGCTTATGCTTAATATGAACCTCTTACGTAACTCTGAAGTAAAAGTGAGGGTGATAAGTCTTCAGGGAACTACACTGGCTACATTACACGATGGAATGCTGCAAGCCGGTAATCATACTATAATATGGGACGGAATGACAAGTTCCAATCAGTTGGTAAGTGGCGGAATGTACTTTATTGTTGTCACCGATAAAACAGGGTCAGTAACACTTAAAGCAATCAAGAAGTAGCCTTATAACAGCATTTAATAATAGGATTCAGAAATAAATGAAGAATTTAAACTTTTACACTCTATGAAATTAGCTTTACGAGGGATAGCCGTATTAACAATCTTCTTTTTATTTCAAGCAACACTTTTCTCCCAGGAAAGCACCGGTGATAAATCAGCAAAACGACTGACACACCAGATGACAGCCGATGAGCTACAACGCCGGCATGAAATAGGTAAGCAATTCATTCAGACTGATCCACCAACAGGTGAGATAACGAGCATTGCTGAATTCGACCGGGCAGTAGGTGCAGTTATTGCCTATCCCGGTGAGTTTGGCATCCCTATGTCGTTAATACGTGAACTGGCCAATTCCGGGATGTTGACTACCCTTGTTTCAGGGCAATCGGCTGAAAATTCTGTGCGTAACCAATATATTCAGGCAAGGGTAAATATGGACAACTGTCAGTTTATGCATATACCTACCGACAGTTATTGGACACGTGATTTCGGGCCAATGTATATTACTTACGGAGCTAACCAGATTGGTATAGTCGACTTTCCTTATAACCGGCCTCGACCTCAGGATGATGATGCACCCCGTTCTATTGCTGAACAATTAGGCATTTCATGGTTTGGAATGCCTGTAGTTCATACAGGTGGCAATTATATGACTGACGGATTCGGGTTTGCCGCCTCCACAACCATTGCTTACACTGAAAATCCTGATATTTCACCGGCGGTAGTTGATCAGCGTATGCAGAGCTATTTGGGAATTGATGATTATTCCGTACTGCAGGACCCCAACAATACGTATATAGACCATATTGACTGTTGGGGGAAATATCTGGGACCTGATAAGGTATTGATTCGGTCCGTTCCCACCAGTCACCCTCAGTATGATGAAATTGAAGCCACAGCCTCATACTTTGCCACCAAAATCAGCGCATACGGTACCCCATATAAAGTTTACAGGGTATTTACACCACAAAATCAACCCTATACCAATTCATTCATAATGAATGACAAGGTTTTTGTTCCAATCATGAATTCTCAATATGATGCTCAGGCTTTACAATCCTATCGTGATGCCATGCCCGGGTATAAAGTGTTCGGTTTCATTGGAAAGCCTTCCACACCATGGGAATCAACTGATGCCTTGCATTGCAGGGTACATGAAATGGCTGACCTGGGAATGCTTTATCTAAAGCATGTTCCACTCCAGGGAAATATTGAAGCACAACCATCATACAGTTTCTTCGCCTATGCAAAGACCTTCAGCGGACTGCCGGTTATTGCCGATTCAGTAATACTTTATTACAGAGTCAATCCCAATCCTGTAACACCCTATACTGCGCTTAATATGACCAATACTATGGGTAGTGCATGGTCAGCCACACTGACGGCTCCTGAGGTTGGTTCAACAGTAGAATACTACATATTCGCAGCCGACGAATCAGGCAGGAGAGAGTTCCAACCATTCATTGGACCTGTTGATGCTTATAAGTTTTATGTGAATGAGAAATTGGATGCTCAGGCAGCTATAAATCCTACAAGCCTAGATTTTACTGCAATGAAGGATACTGAACAAACTAAGATCTTAACAATAAACAGTACCGGTCCTATAAGCTTAAACTATTCATTTACCATCTCGACAAGTGTTAACGACACAATCGCCTACACGCTAAGTAATAGCCCGGCACCCACAGCCTATAATTCAAATACATTGACTGAAAGTGGCTGGACTACTCTGGCCGTTGCAGATGAAAGCCTGGTTGAAAATGTGGTTATAAGCTATACATGGAATACTGATGATTATTATACCGAGGGTTCATTATGGATTGAGTCGCCTTCCGGTACTTTATTCATGATTGGCAATAAGCAATTGGATGGAGTATACCGTGTTGTTTGTCCTGCTTTCACCGGCGAATCAATGACCGGAAGCTGGAAAGTATGGATACAGGATACTTATGGTGATGGCGGACACCAAGCTACCAATGTAACGATAAAGATCATTAAGGAAAATGAATCAGGCAACTGGCTCAGCGTTAATACTGCAAACGGAACTATTGCACCTGGTTCATCGGCTGAGATACAAGTAACAGCCAACGCCCAGAATATGGCTCTGGGTTCGTATGCCGGCCTTATCACGCTATGGACGAATGACCCGGAACATCCATTATTTGAAATACCTGTAACATTTATTGTTACCATCAACACCTCGGCAACCAATGAATTGGCAACACTCAATAAGGTTGAGGTTAATCCAAATCCATTCACCAACGAACTACTGGTTGATTTCAACCTGATTCGGGAAACCAAGGTGGTAATAGACCTTATAAACAGCAATGGAACAAGAGTGTACAGCGTTGAAAAGATGATAACAGCAGGGCATCAGCAAATTGAAATACCGGCGGGCTTTTTACCAAAAGGGTTATATCTGCTACGCGTTGCTTCAAGCAACAGCAGCGAAAGCTTTAAACTGATAAAAGGATTATAAACAGGTGTGCCTGTTCAACAATCTTATTTTATTGACTAAGTGTTTGAATCTGTATTAAGGAGATCTTAAAAAAGAAATCCTATACTGATATACATGCCACTTTTTCCATCACGTTCATCAGCAGCCAGTCCGTAATCAACAGCCAGGATAAAATTCTGGTTCATGGCAATATGGAGCCCTGCACCGAAGGCAGTATGCAATTTATCATCGTCCAGGTCAAAATAATCATAGTAATTCTCTAATGCCGGAAGTAATGATCTGTCAATTTCTATAGGTTTGGTAACCATACCAAAGTCGCCGAACCCACTTAAAGCAAGGTAGAAGTTCTGATTCCATTTGGTGAATTGAAGGAATTTATAACGAAGCTCCAGATTGGCATAAGTAAAAGCATCGCCAACAACCCTGTTGCGAAGTATTCCTCTGAGAGATTTGGCCCCACCCAGTCCGTCATTTTTGGTAACTTTTGTATTGGTGGTTATCATGAACGGTTGCATATAGAATGGCGTTTCACCATCAATAGTACCCTGATAGCCTAATCTATAAGCGAAAGTAACCTTGTTGGCAACAACAGGCACATAATGCCTGTATATAAGAGCCAGTTTGGTAAAAGCAGATTCTGAATTCCCCAGAAAAGAAGGGGCGGTCATAGTCATTGCTTCAATCCAGAAACCATGTTCCGGATTCGGTTCATTATCGCGGCTGTCATAAACAATTCCCAGCTTTAAAGTATTGAAACCTCCGCCATCAGCTTCATCAGGCTTGATAAACCCGAAGTCAACATATTTATCATACAGAGTCGCTACATCAGGTAATTTTTCATCATCGTCGAGGCCCTTGTTCAGTTTCTCAATATCAACCGTGGCAATTTTATTGTCTTACCGGCCGAAACCGGCAAGCCATT
>CALCQV010000109.1 GCA_937894795.1 uncultured Bacteroidales bacterium | reverse complement strand
TACAGGTTAACCTGCCGTTGGATGAACCTCTCTACGATATTAACCTTCCGGCCGAAGTATCAGGAGTCAGAGTTATTGAACATATTCGGGGTACAGCTATACTTGATTCACCGGCACTTGATGCATTGGCAGATGGTTGGAACAGATCTTCCCCCAAGCTCATACTTGCAGGACAGTTGTCACCAAACCGGCAAATCAAAGAGCTGCTCAAAGAGCTGGCTGCCGATCCATCGGTGGCAGTCCTTACTGAAAGTACATCCAATCTCACTGAACCTGAGTTCATCAACTGCATTGACCGAACTCTTGCTCAGATTCCTCCTGAGAAGAATGAAGAGTTTAAACCTGAAATACTTCTCACCATCGGGGGTGCCATAGTATCAAAAAAAATAAAAGCCATGCTGCGTACAATGAAACCGCTTCAGCACTGGCACATTAATAATGATCCTGATGAATTTCATTACGATACCTACCAATCTCTCACATCAACCATTGCCCTGAAACCTGAAGAGTTCCTCCAACAGCTGCTTGCAAAAGTCGCACATAAGAATGCAGCTGCATTGACAGGAATTGTGAAATCATCAGCCCATGAAACTGAAGGAAAGAAAGGGTATGCCCGTAAATGGAAAGAAGCAGATGAACTTTCCGCCAGGCGACATGCAAGTTTTATAAATAATCTGGAGTATGGCGACTTGAAAGCCTACGAACACATCTTCAACCAAATGCCTGATGGAACATCGGTACATCTGGCCAACAGCACCCCTGTCAGATATGGTCAGCTCTTCAACCATAAGCCTTCACTTAGCTTCTATTCCAACAGGGGAGTCAGTGGTATTGACGGGTGCAGCTCTACAGCCGTAGGCTTCGCATACAACTGTAAGGAACCGGTAGTGTTAATTACTGGTGACATTGGATTCTTTTACGACAGCAATGCCCTTTGGAATGCCAACCTGCCGGGCAACTTCCGCATCATTGTCATAAATAATGGCGGAGGCAACATATTCAGAATCATTGACGGACCTGCCGGTTATAAGGAACTGGAACCATACATTGAAACGCATCACCAACTGGAAACAGCCGGCATTGCTGCCAATTTCAATATCCCTTACTACAGGGCACAGAATGAAGAAGAATTAAAGAAGCAGATGCAACTTTTTCTTGCACAACAATCATCCGGCCGACCGGCTCTGCTTGAGGTAATCACCAATAATAAAATATCGGCACAAGCACTGAAAGACTACTTTTGCTTTCTTAGAACAAATGAGTAAAATAGCTTACTTACCACACAACAATAAGCATCAAAAACAATAGGCCTTATGAATACAAAAAGGAACTGGACAACAATAAAAGAATACGAAGAGATAAAATTCGAGTATTTTGAAGGAATAGCCAAAATAACAATAAACCGCCCCCGGTACCGAAATGCCTTTACACCCGACACTGTAAAGGAAATGATTGATGCCATGCACTACTGTCGTGAAGCTGATAATGTAGGTGTGGTGGTGCTTACCGGCGAAGGCGACAAAGCGTTCTGCAGCGGTGGAGACCAGAACATCAAGGGTAAGGGAGGATACATTGGAAAGGATGGAATCCCTCGCCTCAATGTGCTTGACCTGCAGAAACTCATACGCTCACTGCCTAAACCCGTTATTGCAATGGTAAATGGCTATGCCATAGGTGGTGGGCATGTTCTTCATGTAGTATGTGATTTGAGCATTGCCTCAGAGAATGCCATCTTTGGACAAACAGGCCCTAAGGTGGGCAGCTTTGACGGAGGTTTTGGCTCCTCCTACCTGGCACGTATAGTGGGGCAGAAAAAGGCACGTGAAATATGGTTCCTCTGCCGCCAATACTCGGCTGCCGAAGCACTGGAAATGGGCCTCGTAAATAAGGTGGTTCCCTTTGATAAACTGGAGGATGAGGTGGTCGACTGGTGCAAGACAATCATGAAAAGAAGTCCTCTGGCGCTGCGTATGCTCAAGCTGGCCATGAATGCAGAACTAGACGGACAGGCCGGACTACAGGAATTGGCCGGCAATGCTACCCTGCTCTATTACCTGACTGAAGAAGCTCAGGAAGGTAAAAAGGCATTCTTGGAAAAACGGGATCCCGATTTCTCTAAATTCCCGAAATTTCCTTAATAGCTGTCCGCTTAGAATATTCAACAAGTTTGAAATGAAAAACTGGATTCACGCCGCACGACTCAGAACATTGCCCTTGGCATTCAGCAGTACCCTGATGGGCAGCTTTCTTGCCTGGCACGACAAACCTTTTAAAACTTCGGTTTTTATCTTGGCTCTGTTGACCACACTGTTTCTTCAAATTCTTTCCAATCTGGCCAATGACTATGGAGATTATATAAACGGCAAGGACAATGAGAACAGGGTTGGGCCCAAAAGGACTGTTCAAAGTGGTACCATAACCCCAAAGGCAATGCTTACAGGCATTATCATTGTAGGTTTGCTTGCCCTGGTTTCCGGTATTCTACTGATTGTATATGGCTTTGATTTTCAGATTTCATACGGGGGTCTGATCTTCTTCCTGCTCGGCATGGCCGCACTTGCCGCTGCCATAAACTACACCGTTGGTAAGAATCCTTATGGGTATATGGGCTTCGGTGATCTGTTCGTTTATATCTTCTTCGGACTAACAGGGGTATTGGGGACCTATTACCTCCATACAAATGCCCTTGGCTGGCAGATGATGCTCCCAGCTTCTGCAGTAGGCCTGCTCAGTACCGCTGTGCTGAATCTCAATAATATGCGTGATGTTAAAGGTGATGAGCTTTCAGGCAAGCGTACACTGGTTGTAATCATGGGCAGTAAAAACGCTCATTACTATCATCTGTTTCTCATCCTATGCTCATTGCTTTGCCTTGTTGTCTATCGTGCAATGGACTATCATACCCCGCTACACTGGTTATTCCTGATTACACTGCCCTTTTTTGCAATCCATCTATACAAGGTGTTTACTACAAATCCACCCGCTGCCCTGGATCCTGAATTAAAGAAACTTGCACTTGCCACCTTTGGAACAGCGGTGTTGTTTGGTGTATTCGCATAGACTTTAAATGAACCCGCAGTGCGGGGGGGTAAGTCGTAAAGAAAATTCATATTATTGATGAAATGAACCCGCAGAGCGGGTGTAAATTGTATAGAAAATTATAGATCAAAACAAAGGAATGAACCCCCAGCGGGGGTGTAAGTATTAACCAATACCCTACATTATACTACCATGTCTGATACCTACTCTCAAATTTATCTCCAATACGTTTTTGCCGTAAGAAACCGTGACTGCTTACTACTACCTAAATGGCGTGAAAAGCTCTTTGAATATATTGCCGGAATAGTGAGAACGAAAGGACAAAAACCAATTATTGTCGGTGGATATTATGATCATATTCATCTCTTTGTTGGTATTTAACCAGATGTTTCAATAACCGATCTCATCCGTGATGTTAAAAATAGCTCAACACATTTTATAAATGAAAACAAATACGTCAGTCGAAATTTTTCATGGCAGAAAGGATATGGCGTTTTTTCTTATTCACAGAATCAAGTTAGAGCAGTTT
>CALCQV010000108.1 GCA_937894795.1 uncultured Bacteroidales bacterium | reverse complement strand
GATTGACACAATTGACTTATTTTTACACTAATTTTCTGAAAAGGGCTGAATAATACCTGTTCCTGCTCTGTAATATGAATTAACAACAGTTTTACTCACATGTTTATGAGATCAATAGCCGGCAAGGCATGCACATGGCTCTTTGCAATGGTTTTCACGGTAAGTGTGGCAGCACAATCGCCCGTCGATACCATTGATGTGCTTCATTATGAAATAAACCTGGATATGCTGAACCTGTCGGCAAAAGTGTTAAACGGCAATACGGCGGTTGAATTTCACCCTAAACTGCCGGCCATTCAGTCGCTTACGCTGGAACTGAAGCAGCTTACCGTTGATTCGGTGAAGAATGAAACCGGTCAGTCGCTGGCTTTTGCCCACAACGGCGACAAGCTACATATTTCATTGCCTGAAGGGTTAACGGAAGCTGATACTGCACAAATCAGGATCTGGTATCATGGTATTCCATTTGCCGAAAACTGGGGCGGATTTCACTTTGCAGGTACGTATGCCTTTAACCTGGGCGTTGGCTTCCAGTCCATTCCACATAACCTTGGCAAGGCTTGGTTTCCCTGTATTGACGACTTTAAGGACCGCGCGTACTATGATTACCATATACGGGTGGAGAGCGCCAACAAGGCGGTATGCGGTGGTTTGCTCCAATCAGTAACCGGCCATGGCAACGGTACCCACACCTGGCACTGGCAGAGTGAAATGACCATACCCACCTACCTCGCCTCGGTGGCCGTTGGGCCATACGCCACAGTGGAGGATGTGTTCAACGGACAGCAGGCTGATATACCCATTACCTACTATGTGAGGCCCGCCGATACCAATAAGGTGGCCGGTACTTTCGTGAATATTAAGAACATAGCTTCTATCTATGAATCCCGCTTCGGCGCTTACCCCTTTGCCCGGATAGGTATGACCGGCACAGGACTGGGTGCTATGGAACACGCTGAGAATATATTCCTGCCACACAGCACCATTTCAGGCAATACCTCGAACGAGTGGCTCTATGCTCACGAACTCTCACACATGTGGTTTGGCGATATGGTTACCTGCGCCACCGATGCCGATATGTGGATGAATGAAGGATGGGCCCGCTGGTGCGAACTGGTGTTTACCGAATACCTTTACGGACAGGAGGCAGCCGATACCTATTACAAACCTCTGCTGCGCGATGTGCTGCAATATACCCATCAGGTTGATGACGGTTACCGGGCACTCTCACCTATGTCGCCTGAATATACATACGGCAGTACCGTTTACGACAAAGGGGCCATTGTTACTCACGCTTTACGCGGATATATGGGCGACAGCCTCTTCTTTGCCGGCGTGCGGGATTATCTTACCACTTATGCATTCAGCGATGCCGACTCATACCAGTTGAGAGATGCCCTGAGCAGCTCCAGTGGCATAGACCTCACCGGTTTCTTTGATTTTTACGTCTTTAATCCGGGATTCACCCACTTCTCGGTCGATTCCTTCAGGATATTGCCCAAGTGCGGACAGTACCAGGCTGAGATTTACCTTAAGCAGAAGCTTAAAGGAACAGATGTTTATGCGCAAAACTGCAGGGTGGAGCTCACCTTTATGGATGCAAACCGCCAGATGCAGACCCTGCAGGTAGGTTTCGACGGAAGTACGGATACTGCAGTGGTAACGCTTGCCGCGGAACCCGTGCTGGTGATGGCCGACTTGTATAACAAAGCCGGCGATGCCACCACTGATGAAGCTAAAACACTCAGTACCGTAGGGAGTTACGACTACCAATACACCTTCTGCAAAGTGGAGGTAAAACAGGTAACCGACTCCGCATTTATGCGCGTGACCCACAACTGGGTGGCCCCCGACAGTCTGATAACCCCTACGCCGGGCCTCCCCCTCAGCACCAGCCACTATTGGACGGTGGAAGGGATCCTCCCGCAAGGATTTGATGCCACCGGCATATTCAACTATAACAAGAACATACTTGATGGTGACATCATAACCGGGGCCAATGATTCCATAGTGATGCTCTACCGCAGTGGAGCAGGCGAGGCATGGCAGTCAATTGACTTCACCAGGGTTGGGCCATGGCAGCTTGGCTTTATACACATTGACCACCTGCAGCCCGGCCAATACACGCTGGCAATATGGGATGAAGAGTATGTGGCAACCGGACAGATGCCCACCGGCAATAACTCACCCCTGCGCATATTCCCCAATCCGGCTATGGGTAGGCTGCAGATATTCAACAGCGGCCATGACAGCACCCGGATTACCATACACACCACCGCCGGACAGAAAGTATATGAAAGCCGGCTGGCAGGAGGCGGACAGCTTCACTGGTCAGGTAAACCCGGAACCTATGTGGTGAGTATGTATGATGGAAATAAAAAGGTGGGGAGTGTTAAGGCAATACTGAAATAGGGGAGATATTGTTACCAGTACTCCCAACCACTCGGGATGTTGGATGAAGAGTAAACAGATTAAGAACGTATCAACAAATGAAAACAATAAAATCAACCGTGTGGTACCTGGAAATGAGGAATCCGGCCTTAAAAGACAGGCAACCTGATGAAAGTTCGGAATTACCGGAGTACCGGCAGGAGGGGATGCCAAAACCAGAGGAAAATAGTCAGGAGGGAAGGTTAAAGGCGGAGGACAATAGACAGGTAGAAAGAGGCAGGGAAGCAGGCACTGCAGACCCCGTTCTGCCGGAGGGTTTCAGCGTGCAAACGCTCCATAAACCCGGTGTTGCCGATTACCTTAAACTGTACAAATCGGTGGGCAGCAGCTACAACTGGTGCGACAGACTGCTTATGCCGAAGGAGGATTTAGAGAAGATACTGCATAGCGGTACCACCGAGGTCTGTCTGCTGAAATACAACGAAGAATCCGCCGGTTTCGTGGAGTTCGATAAAAGCATCCCCGGTGAAACGGAGATAGTTTACTTTGGATTGATTGAGAAATTTACCGGCAAAAAAGCAGGCTTCCCTTTTCTGAAGTGGGCTATAAACCATGCACTGGAACAGGAAATTCACCGGGTTTGGTTGCACACCTGCGATTTGGATCACCCGGCCGCACTGCCCCTCTATCAAAAGGCAGGGTTCGTAATCTACAAAACGGAGTTAGTCGATCAACCGGTTGTTGAACGGTGAAGCAGTTCAGCGTTGGCACAACAATAAACCATTAAAACCCCAAGAGATAGAGACATAATAAAAATGGTTTAACAAATAACAGAATTAGTATCTTTGTAGTATGGATAAAATAGGTTTCATCGAGATAAGTATTACAGGATCAAAAGGCAATCTTGACCTGACTCCCGACAATTACGACATTCGGGAGATTGTTAATATTCTCGAAAGTGCTGAAAATCTTCTTTATCCGGGTGACAAAAGAGACAGACCGAATATTAGCTACAAAATTGAAGAAGGTTCTGTAAAACACATCTTAAAAACATCAATTCAATATATCATAGGATTCAATGCCATTATTGGACAAGTAAATCATGTTCAAAACATTGATTTTCTTGATTTAAACACTGCAAGAGCTTTTGAAAACATACAAGATATTGCCCTTAAGAAAAATTATGTTTTCACTATTAAAACTTCACTTGATCAATCAAACGAAATCAGAATAGATAAGACTACAAGTTATTTCAGAACAGCAGCAATTTGGGCTGATGCTGAATTTTATTTTTATGGGAAAGTAACTAATGCCGGTGGAAAAGACAAGGCTAACATTCACATTTACACTGAAGAACTCGGCACTGTGATAATACAGACACCTATCAGTTTTTTAGAGCACTATAACGAAAACTTACTTTACAAAACTTTCGGTATAAGAGCCACAGGTAAACAACATTCAGAGACTGGTGAGATTGACACTTCAACTTTAACATTTATAGAATTGGTTTACTATCAACCCAAATATGACGAACAGTATTTAAAATCACTTCGTGACAAAGCAAAAAAATCCTGGCTCGGTGGTATCAATCCCGACAATTGGTTAAAAGATATAAGGGGTGGATATGACGCATAAAGCTGTTTTACTTGATACTAGCTTTTTTCTTCGTTTTCTGAACGACAATGATCCACTATTCAAGAATGCAGACAGTTATTTCCGTTATTTTATTCAGAATGAAATAACAATGATGATATCCACTATAAGTATTGCTGAATATTGCGTAGGTGGGGATATACACGAATTACCATTGAGAAACTTACAAATTATTCCTTTCAATTTAGACCATTCAAAGCGAACGGGGGAATTTGCCAAAATTGTTTTTCAGAAAAAGGGCAAACTGAAGCTCAAAGAGCGAAATATTATCCCAAACGATACCAAACTTTTTGCTCAGGCCGACTGTGAAAAAGCAATTGAATTTTATCTCTCCTCTGACAGTGAAAGCCTGAAAATATTCAATCTACTCAGACAGGAAAGTACTCCGAAATTCCAATTCATTGACTTGAATACGCCATACAATGAAACTTTTGGTCTACTTGATTTATAATGGAAGATAAAATATCGAAAATAGTATCGGTAATCATGCATCCGATGTTCACGCTAACGTGGGCGATGCTGCTGATGCTGAATCTGGATGCCTATTTTGTACTGTTGCTGCCTGAGCGGTTGCGATGGACCATCATTGTGCTGGTGTTGGTCAATACGGCTCTTATACCCGCCCTGCTGATCTGGATGATGGTGCGGCAGAAGGTGGTTAGCAGTATCACGATGCCAATGAGGCAGGAGCGTACATGGCCCTACCTTATTTTCGGGGTGTTTTATGCTTCAACCTATTTCATATTGCGCAATCTGGGACTGCCTGAAGTATATTACATGTTCGTGGCAGGGGCATTGGCCTCCATTCTCATTGCCACAGTGGTGAACCTATGGTGGAAAGTAAGCATACACATGATAGGTGTCGGTGGACTGACAGGCGGGTTTATAGCGCTGATGTACCTCACCTTCATCAATGAACCTATCCTGATAATGGCCCTTTTCCTGGTATCGGGCATTACAGGTTTTGCCAGGCTGCAGACCAACACCCATTCACCCGCACAGATATATGTGGGTTATTTAATAGGCATGGTTACGGTGGCAGGTATGTTTCTGCTCCTGTAAATACTTGGAAAGTTCAAATACTTTTAGAAAGGCCTCAGGGCAATACCTACGGAAACGGGGTACAGGGAGGGGCCGGCAGCCTCATCAAATACGGTTGAAAGCGAATAGAAAGCAGTGAGTTGTACAAATTTGTAGCCCACCTGGAAAGTAGGGCCGTAGCGCCATTTCTCCAGATTGATAAGCTTGCTCTCCTTGAGCTTTATGGTCCGGTCGCCATCATCAGGATCATCACCCTTATACTTGGTATGGGCGCTGATGAGGTAGCCTGCTTTAATACCTAATGCCAGGCGGAAGCCGCTCTCTGTCTTGAAGCGTATCTCAGCCGGTATGTCGAGATAGGTTAACTGAAGCTTGTTTATTTTATAATCGACCGATTCAGGAATCTTGGTAAAGGAAGAGACTCCGTCAACATCGCCCAAAGCGCCGTTGCTGTGCAGATTATGCATTCCAAGCCCTAAGCCTATGGCTAATGACAATTTGCTTTTGGGTATGGCATAGGAGTAGAGGCCATAGACATTGACACCCGGGTTTATGGCACGGAAGTCGATTCCGTCAGGAGCGTCCATCACCAGATCATTGAAGATGTCTATACCCGACGTAAACTTGTCGGTGAATGAGTTGTTCTGCGCCTGTAGTGTGGTTACTAAAAGGAGTGCAGCAATAAAAGTGAATATTTTCCTCATGGTAAATGGATTATTATTGATTGATGAGATAAGTTAATACTGAGATTAAATTTGTTGATCCATGAAAATGGCACATGAACCATGATTTGTTGATCAGATAAATATGATACAAAGATATTTAACAATAAGCAAACTAACAAGTTTGAGCATTACAAATTTGGAATGCCGGAATATGCCACCGCACCGTTTTACCTTACAGTAGGTTATAGGTATGGTTCAGCCGCATTGATTATAAACATTGATAGCTGCATAGGTGAACATTAGAGTTCCGGCAGGCTTTCAATGTTATATAAAAGGATTATATGGCCTGAATATTGCGCAGGAGCATAAAATAATGTTGGAGCAACGGGAATTTTTCAGAAATTTGCATTCATAAATCGGGCCCCTTAGTTCAGCTGAATAGAACGTTAGATTCCGGTTCTAAAGGTCACAGGTTTGAATCCTGTAGGGGTCACATCACATAAAATAACCGTCTGCCGATCTTGTTGATTGAGGACGGTTATTCTTTTCTGTGCCTGTTCACAACACCCCGATAGCTATAAATACTATAATGGAACAACTGATTGTTTCAAGTATTGAGCAGTTTATTAATATTTAATTTGGATGTTAATTAAATCTCTTTTTATATTTGCTGTGAAACCAAATCTGCAGGGTAGAATTACCGCAGATTCTCCAACACACAACACACAACCATGAAAAGGACTTTATTACTTTGCCTGCTGGCATTAGTGACAGCCCGGGTATCGGGCCAAAGCAGGGAACTCTCACTGTCGTTGTCCAATTACCGTATTGAAACAATTGAGGATTCAGGTGGCAATGGCTCACATGGACTCATCAGCTTTGAAGGAGTCAACAGGTTATTCAATATGGGATATGGATACTATATCCCGGTTTATAATCCCGCCCCTAATTTTGGATTGGGAGTAAATGCAACAATTACCGGAGGGATTCGCTGGAGTTCAGATGCCGACCATGAGATATACGCAGATCTTGGATTACCGGTAACAGCTACCTTACGTTATGGTGCCGGTGCTACCCGTGAAGCCTATAGTCCGGTGGGGGTGGGAATTGGCGCCGGTTACCGGCTTAATGCGGTATTGGTGCCCGATGGAGATCCCTTTTATGTGGAGGATGATCCGGTAGTCCTTACGTTTTTCAGGCCTTTCATGTTTGTGGAACTGGTATTGGATTATCAGAAGAGAGACCACAGTTTCTTTGATAATTTAAAGATTCAGTTCTCCATCCAGCCTGTCTATTCTCATTCAAACTACGCTTCAGATCTTGGAATAAATATCAACTCCAAAATGCACTATTACTCTATCAGCTTTATAAGATTCAATGCCTTCAACTAACCAAAAACCACACCGATTATGAAAAGAACTCTGCTTTTTTTATGCTTTGTTATATTCTCAGGTTCACTGTTTGCCCAACAGGAAATGGGACAGATCAATGTTTCTGATTGGGAACTCTTCTCTATTGGCAGTAACAAGCAGCTAAAGAAGATTAGTGATAGTACCATGTATGCTTTTTACAGATCAGGTGCCGATAAGTCGGGTATTCTGATCTACGATAAGTCACTGACTGTACTGAGGGATATACCACTGGAGTTAACCAAAAGTAAAAAGGTTATTTTTACACGTAAGGCTTATGCTGAGTTTATCTCTTTCCCTTATACCTTTTACCGTCCTGATCTGCGCGCGGTGGTTATTGTTGGTTATGCGAAAAACGACAAAAAGGATTATTCCATTGTTGGTATTACCTACAGCATTGATGGTGCTGGTTTGCTTGATGTACAGGAGTTTGCCAATGCATCATCTGAGAATTTCACTATACGGCATTCAGAAAATGAGGAATATTTCCTGGTGGCTGAACTATTCAAAAAGCAAAAGGGACATGGGCCAAAAGTGGTTTATAATGTATTCAATAAGGAATGCATGAAGATATATTCTGCCGAAGGTAATATACTGAAGGATGGTGATAATTATTGCAATCTGATGAATAATGGAGAGCTGATTCACTATAATATAAAGGAAGTGGGAAGAAAGATCACCTATATGTTCACCCGGTTTGATACTATTGGAAATTCAGCCGTTGCTTCTTTTGCACCGCCTAAGACAGACATTTATAACTACGACCGCTTTGATGTGGTTAAATCAGAAGAGGGTGAGTATTTTGCCACCTGCATGAAATACAGGAAAAAAGCCGATGGACTGGCAATATTGAAGATTGATTTTGATAAGAAATCAGTAAAAAAGATTGTCGATAAGAACTTTGATAAAGCGGTACTTGGAAAGCTCAATGCCATGAAGAATGAGAGTGTAGTGATGGTGGAGAAGAAGTTAAAACCTATTAAAAGTTTCGATACCTACTCCATTTATACTACCTCAGTGGATGCGGATAACATTTATTTGGTAATTGAAGACTTTTATGTAAAGGTAAAGACTGACAGAACCGGAACAACTTATACCTGGGGAAGTGAAGGAATAATAGTTGCATGCTATGATTTGGATGGAAATGAGAAGTGGATGACTCCTATAAAGAGGTTTGCCAAGTTCAGAGAAGGTGATATGAACATTGTAAATGGCAACGGCCGTTCCATTGCCTTAAGCAATTACGAGACTCCCGCAAGTATCTCTCTGTTGGTGCGAAGCCTTGATAAAACCTATCATATCAGCATTGACAAGCGGAGCGGCAAAGTGAGTAAACCGGTGTTGGTGCTGGGAGATGAGAAGGCTTATACCAATTCAAATTGCATGGGATGGTTTAATGAAGACGAGGTGGTGGTACTTTCGCTGAAAGGGCTCTCCATACTGAAGAAGAACGATTTCAGGCTGATAGGGGTAAAGATCAAAAAGTCGTGAAGCGGACCAACATTGTTTTCAGAATCGGAATCCCAGTCGGAAAGTGATTCGGTTATAGTCAGTATGTGTGGTGGATTCGTACTGGGTTGAATTCCACCAGTAATAGGTTTTCGACTTATACGCTAGTTGCTGAAAGTGGTAACCCATACTCAGAAGCAGGGCGCTGTTGTTTCCCATGCTTATGCGGATGCCTGCTTCAGGATTCAGCTGGATGCCGCCCTGGTATTTGGTGATGCCATCATAGTTGCTGTCTTCCTCGGTGGGTTTTCCCAAAGGGAATGCCCAGCCTAGTTTCATGGAGCAGAAAGGCATGAGCTTATCTGTGCAGGCTGACACAAACATATATTTCACATCAGCAAACAGAGGCATCACACTCCATTC
>CALCQV010000107.1 GCA_937894795.1 uncultured Bacteroidales bacterium | reverse complement strand
CTCCAGATGCTTAAATCACAATTGCTTCATTCTGCTTGCGAAGTTCAATTTCATACAATTGTGATTTAAGCATCTGGAGGGCTTTTTCTCTATTCTGCCCTTGCGACCGGGTAACCTGACATTCAATGATGATACCTGATGGTTCATGCTTAAGCCGTACAGCCGTTTCCACTTTATTTACATTTTGGCCGCCGGGACCGCTTGATCTGAAAGTATCCCAAGTTATATCAGCAGGATTTACCTGAATATCAATCTTATCATCAACAACAGGATAGACATAGACAGAAGCGAAAGAGGTATGCCTTTTATTTGCAGAGTCAAAAGGAGAGAGCCGCACTAACCGGTGTACACCATTTTCACTCTTAAGATATCCAAAAGCATCCTCACCTTCAAACTCAAGGGTAACTGACTTAATACCGGCCACATCACCCTCATGCATATCTAATTCCCTAACCTTATAATTATTACGTTCGCCATAACGAATATACATACGCATAAGCATGGCGGCCCAATCATTGCTTTCGGTACCACCGGCTCCTGCATTAATCTGTAAAATGGCATTAAGATGATCCTCTTCATTGCTGAGCATGTTGCGCAGTTCGAGATCTTCTATGGCTTTTAGGGTAATGGCATACTGGTGATCAAGATCAGTTTCCAAGGCATCACCTGCCTCAAAGAAATCAACCATAACTACCAGATCTTCAAAAGAGGCCACTGATGCTTGGAAGTCAATTGTCCACTTCTTCTTGAGCTGAATTTCCTTCAGAAGAGCTTCGGCCTTCTTGGGGTCATTCCAGAAATCAGGCTGGTGGGTTATTGCCTCCTCTTCATTTATTGATTCAAGCTTGCTATCAATGTCAAAGGAACCTCCTCAGAGCATCAAGTCTTTTCCTCAAATCATTAACTTGCTCCTTCTGCACCATATTATTTTTTCACTTTTATCAGCTCATCAATGATTTCCTGAACAAGCTCAGGTTCATACCCCTTAGCAATTGCAGGTTTGGCCAACCGATGCTTGAAGAGAAGCACATTTGAACGGTCAGTCACGGCAATTTTATGCTGAACCATTTCCATAATCCTTGCACGGTAGTCTTCCTCATCAATTTCACTTAAACCTATCTTTATGATATCGGCAGGAATCTGACGGGCCTTAAGCTCACCAATGATACGTGAACGCCCCCAATTCTTATTTCTGAATTTACTGCCGGCATAAATTTTTGCAAAGCGTTCTTCATCAATGAAACCCTCATTAGTAAGGGTCTGGATAGCTTTTTCAGCATCCTTATCATTTAAACCCAGTGCAAGAGCATGAATTTTAACTTCAACGAGGCAACGCTCCTGGATTGCACACCAACGGCGGATTTTTGCAATCTCCTTATTCAGTCCATTCATATCAATCTGTTTTAAACATTAAATTGTGATGCAAATATAAGATAATGTGTCGTAAATGCAAATTTTTTCTTGGCTAAAGTAGCGGTAATTAAAGGTTGTTGATTTCTATTATTCCACATCAATCAAATGAAAATCGAATATGAGAACTGAATTGGCCGGGATACCGGGCATAATGGCGCTTCCATATCCCAAATAGGATGGAATTAATAAAGTGCCTTTCCCCCCTTCTCCAAATAATTGCATACCCTCTTGCCAACCTTCAATAACCTCCGATAATTTAAAAGTTGCCGGGTCGTCGCCTTCAGTAGTATCAAACACCTTCTGATTTGTCAGATAACCTTTATAATGAACTGTAATGGTAGAATTAATGGTTGGTCGTGGGAATGCTCCGGGCACATCAATAATATAATAAAGGCCTGATTCGGTTTTTTGGGCTGTAAGCCCGTGTTGGGTAAGATATTCATTGATTATGAGGTCATCTTTCTTCCGTAGATCATCATCCTTCTTGCATCCTGCGAAAAGAATGATTAAAAACATGAAATATATAAGCTTTGTTGAGTTCATAACCTTGCGTTTACAATTATAACTTCGGTTGGCTATTCCACTTGGTCTAATAATTCTTTAACAAGTTTTGGAACTGCAGTACCGGCATTTTCTCTAATAACCGTAATATTATTAGATTGAAATGAATTCTCGGCTTTAGGATCTATTAAATATATCAGGCAATTAGAGGGTGCATAATGCATTAATCCGGCAGCAGGGTAAACTTGCAATGAAGTTCCAATAATCAATAGATAATCAGCCTCTTCAACAATTTTAGAAGCATCATCCATTAAGGGCACTGCTTCTCCAAACCAAACGATGTGTGGCCTTAACTGTTCACCATTCTCACACAAATCGCCTATATTAATGTCCTTATAACCAATATTATAAACAAGTTCGGGGTACTTAGTACTTCTTACTTTTGTTAATTCTCCATGAAGATGTATAATATTTGTTGACCCCCCTCTTTCATGCAGATCATCAACATTTTGCGTAATAACATGAACCTCATACTTTTTCTCCAGTTGCGCCAAAGCAATATGAGCATCATTAGGTACGGCACCCTGGAGTTGACCTCTGCGTTTATTATAGAAGTCTAATACCAATTTGGGGTTTCGCAGCCAACCGCTATATGTTGCAACTTCCTCAATATTATATTCTTCCCACAATCCATTTGAATCACGAAATGTCTTCAATCCGCTTTCAGCACTGATGCCTGCACCTGTTAATACAACAATTCTCTTTTCGTTCATAAACAATCTGCAATAAAGAGGATAAAATTAGACAATTTTCATTTAAAGTAGTTTCGGTAAAATAAATCCACCCGGCATATACCATATAATGGTAAAAAGCATCAAATATTAAACGATATGATATGGCATAAGTTATGGAGATTAAGTTGTTAGCCGGAATCAAAGGTGAGATTTCATATTGAAGTCCTGAAAAAAAAAGAACAGGGGGAGCCAAAAAAATCAGCTACCCCTGTTCTCAACAAGCATCACTCAATTATCAAATTTACTCTTCAAACAACTTCATATCATCAAGAACACGCATAGTAACCTTTACCGATTCGGCAGATTCCTGTAACATTTTATGCTCATCAGGAGTAAGTTTTAATTCTATAATTTCTTCAATTCCCTTGGCGCCAAGTTTAACGGGCACGCCCATGTAAACATCATTCAATCCATACTCTCCATCAAGATAGGCACAAACAGGGAAAATACGTTTTTGGTCATCAACAATAGCTTCAACCATTGAGGCTGCAGCAGCTCCCGGTGCATACCAGGCTGAAGTTCCCATCAGGTTAACCAATTCACCTCCACCTTTTTTTGTACGCTCAACAATTTTGTCAATTTCTTCCTTATTCAAAAGATCGGTAACAGGGATACCTGCAACTGATGTAAAACGAGGAAGAGGTACCATGGAATCACCATGTCCGCCCAGTAATAATGATTGAATATCTTTAGGTGAAACATCAAGGGCTTCAGCAACAAAGGCTTTATATCGGCCGGTGTCAAGAATACCTGCCATTCCAAACACCCTGCTTGAATGTTTTCTTGCCGCTTTATAAACGGCATAAGTCATCACATCGAGTGGATTTGAAACAACAATAATTATTGCCTCAGGGGAGTACTTAATAACTTTTTGGGTTACATCAATTACAATCGATGCATTTGTTTTGATAAGATCATCACGACTCATTCCCGGTTTTCTGGGCAACCCTGAAGTAATTACAACAATTGAAGACCCCTTGGTCTTCAGGTAATCATTAGTTACACCCACTACTCTGGTATTGAAATTATTAATAGAAGAAGTCTGCCAGATATCAAGGGCTTTACCCTCTGCAACGCCCTCTTTAATATCAACCAATACTACCTCACGGGTAAGGTCTTTATGCGCAATAACATTTGCACAGGTTGCACCAACATTACCGGCGCCAATAACAGTTATTTTCTTCATTTTTTGCTGATTAGTCGTTTAATATTTCTACTGATAAGATTCTATACATGCAAATATATAGGTTTTTAACTATATGCTATAAAACCCCAACAGAAAATAATTTGATAAATAACATTCAAGCAATCGAAAAGTTTACCAAACCGATTGATAATATTGAGAAAAATGAGTATCAGAATACAAAGAGCTTTGTTCGTTTACCGCATCTGGAGCTCACCAAATAACCAAAATCATAATTTGCTTCCAATATAAAAATAACACCAAGATTATGGGTAGGTGAAGGCTCACCGGGGGTGAGCATAGGGAAGTTCTTATCTCTTCCTGATTCTGAGGCAATATCATTAAGAGTATAGTTCACTCTAAAACCGGCCGTTACGCCAAAATTATCAGTACCGAAAACATATCCACCAAATCCCACTGCCATTGAAAAGTTGCTTTTATTGATTATCTGATCAGGTGTATATGGATTCACGAAATCACCACCCTCATCTTTATATTTCACTTTAGAAACAGAACTCCATTGAGGGCCGATTTCGAAGTATGTTCCTTTTAGATTGGAACGATACATTAATAATAAATCCATTCCATCAATAGTATAATCCCTGAACACTTCATTCCCGGCTTCCGGATAATAGATAAAACCTTGGGTGAAAGAGGATTTCATAACATCAAAAGTAAGTTGATGCTGTTGAATAAAGTTAAATCCAAATTTAGCACCATAGGTATACCCTGGTTTAAACTTATGAGTAAGATACTGATCATCAAATATCTGCTTGTTATACATAAATGAAGTCCCCACTCCACCTTTTAAACCTACATCGAACCATGGTTGTGATTTTGCTGAGATAATGATAAGCATCAGTATAACCAAAATTGTCATCTTTTTCATGATGATTGGATTTTAAATTTGAAACTATGTAAATAGAATTCTGCTGTTCCCTTCATAAAAAGGCTGCCATTCAGTTCAGGGCACACAAAAAATTGTTGGTAAAGTTAGTTTTTTTGGAATCTCATTTATCAGTTCATAAGTCAATATTCAAATAATTATCTCTATTTTTGTCGGTTAACAGATTTTAGCCAGCTATGTATGCATTTATAGAAGGTTCTATTGATTCACTAAATCCAGCTTCTGCAGTAATAAATTGCAAGGGAGTAGGGTATAACATAGCCATTTCGCTTAACACCTATTCACTCATAAAAGAAAAAACCGAATGTAGGTTGCTAACACATCTGGTAGTAAGAGAAGATGCCCAGATGCTGTTTGGTTTTGCAAATGAGGATGAAAGGATGCTGTTTCGCCACCTCATATCAGTATCGGGGGTTGGCGCAAACACAGCCAGGCTGATACTTTCATCACTTACACCCTCTGATGTTTCAGAAGCTATAATAAATGCAAAGGTTGGCACACTTCAAAGAGTTAAGGGAATTGGTGGAAAAACAGCTCAAAGAATAATTATTGACCTGAAAGACAAGTTAGTTAAAGATGTTGGTATTAAAGAAATTTTAGGAACTACGCACAATACTAATAAGGAAGAGGCGTTATCAGCTTTAACTTTGCTTGGCTTCAACAGAAACCTGGCTGAGAAAACTGTTGATAAAATTATTCAGGATGAAGGTTCTTCCATTACAGTTGAACAATTAATTAAAAGTGCACTTAAAATTATGTAATACTTAAATGACTTAATTCAGGAAAATTGATTTAAGTAATTGAGGAGTGCGTTTTTTCAAAAAAGTATAGGTTATTTAAGTTGAAATCAAAAGGCAGGTATCTGCAGGCACAAAATTATCATAATCAAAATAAAATAGTTCCTTGGAGCGAATAATTAAATACCTTTTAAGATCGTTTGTACTGCTTTTTGTAGTAACCCTGTTATGGGGAATATTCATTACACCTGTTAATTCTGCATCACCGGAAGGTAATTATATACAAATTACACCTCCTGATACTACTTTACCTGAGGGTGACTTGCCCTATCCAATTCCGTCAGGACAACCCGGTGAAATGACCTCACCTGAAGAAGACAATAAACTATTTTTAGGTACTCCCTCTAATTTTAAGGATGAAGTTATCTATGATCCCATTACCAACACATATACTTTTACAAAAAAAGCCGGAGATATAAACCTATCTTCACCCTGGAGTTATACTTCTGATGAATACAAAGAATTAAATCTGCAGCGCTCCTTGCAGAGCTATTGGAGAGAAAGATCACTTGGCACGGCAGCAGGATCACGTACGGGAATAATACCACAAATTCATATCGGTGGTGAAGTGTTCGACCGCATATTCGGTGGTAACACCATAGATATCAGGCCACAGGGGAGCGCTGAGGTAACCTTTGGCATTTTATCGAACAGACGTGATGACCCTGCGCTTGATTTACGTCAGCGCCGCACAACCAACTTTGACTTCCAGCAAAGGATTCAGATGAGTGTTATGGCAAAGATTGGCGACAAAATCGAGTTCAATACCAACTATAATACAGAAGCTACCTTTGATTTTGAGAATAAACTTAAACTCAAGTACGAGGGTAAAGAAGATGAGATAATCAAACTGATAGAGGCAGGAGATATCACATTCCCACTCACAAGCACACTCATTACAGGAAGCCAGAGCTTATTTGGATTAAAGACACAAATGCAGTTCGGCAGAGCTACGGTTACTGCCGTTTTTTCACAACAAAAGAGTGAAACTTCAAATATCACAGTTCAGGGCGGTGCCCAAACAAGTGAATTCAGCTTAACGGCATTGGATTATGAAGAAAACAAGCACTTTTTCATTTCACAGTATTTTGCTGAACATTATGACAATGCGCTCAGTAAACTGCCAATTGTAAACTCAAATATCAATATCACAAAAATTGAAGTATGGGTGACTAATATTGGCCCTGCTGTGACTGACAACCGTAACATTGTGGCATTTATGGATCTTGGAGAACGTGACCCGTACAATCAATCCATTATACCAAATGCCCAATATCAATATCCTGACAACCGTTCAAATGACCTATTAAGCAAGTTCGATACCACAACTATACGTAATATCAACCTGGTAACCCAGTATTTATCAGGACCACCGTTTGGATTTGTTGCCGGGACTGACTTTGATAAAGTGGAAAATGCCCGAAAGCTCAATGCCAGTGAGTATACCTTCAATTCGAAACTAGGTTTTATTTCATTAAATGCCGCTCTAAATTCTGATCAGGTTCTGGCTGTTGCCTATCAATACACAGTAATAGGCAAAGAAGGATTATATCAGGTTGGTGAATTTTCTGATCAGGGTATTTCGTCCCCCTCATCATTGATGGTAAAACTGTTGAAGAGCACGGCTCTTAATACACGTTTGCCTATTTGGGACCTCATGATGAAGAACGTTTACAATATTGGAGCGTTTCAGGTTAATAGAGAAGATTTTATTTTGAACATCTTATACTCTGGAAATGAAAACACGGTTCCTACCGGATATTTCACTGACGGGCCTGAAGGGATTTCAGGTGTTCCTTTGCTAAGGGTATTCAATTTTGACAATCTGGACCCTCAATCAAATCCTCCTCATGATGGATTGTTTGACTTCATTGATAATGCAGGGAGAGAAGGAGGAACCATCCAATCATCGAACGGAAGAATATATTTCACTGTACGAGAGCCGTTTGGCAGTTATTTAAGGAATAAATTGAATAATACGCAGCTGGCCAATAAATATGCATACGATTCACTCTATACATTAACAAAGAGTGGCGCACAACAATATCCTGACAAAAACAGATATCTTATTGAAGGACAATACAAATCACAATCAGGATCAGAGATTTCATTGAACGCTTTAAATGTTCCACAAGGATCAGTTAGGGTCACTGCAGGAGGTATTCCATTAACAGAGAATGTTGACTACACCGTAGATTATACCCTTGGAAGAGTAAAAATTATTAATGCAGGTATATTAAACTCAGGTACACCGGTCAACATTTCACTTGAGAATAATGCGACTTTCAACCTTCAGCAGCAAACAATGATGGGGGCGCATGTTGATTATAAGGTTAGCAATAATTTCCTTATCGGAGCAACATTGCTCAATTTACATGAAAGGCCACTTACCCAGAAAACCAATTTTGGGCAGGAACCCATCTCCAATACTATGTGGGGATTGAATTTTGATTATCAAACTGAATCACTGTGGTTAACCAAGATGGTTGATAAATTACCATTTTATGGAACTAAAGTACCTTCACGTATTCAGATAAACGGTGAAATGGCTCATTTCATTCCCGGCCATTCACGTGCAGTAGGTAAGACCGGTACTTCATATATCGATGATTTTGAAGGAAGTAAATCAACTATAGATCTTAAAAACGTAGGCACTTGGTTCTTATCAGGCATTCCACGGGGTCAGGTTACCCGTGATATGTTCCCCGAAGGTATTGTAGGAAGTGGACTTTCATCGGGTTATAACCGTGCATTATTGAGTTGGTACACGATTGATCCTTTATTTTATGATAAAAACAGTAAGTTAAGACCTGATAACATCAGCAAAGACGAATTATCAAGGAATGCAGTAAGGTATGTATCGGAGAAAGAAGTCTTTCCAAATGTTTCTAAGGATCATTCACTACCCATGAACCTGCAGGTGCTTAACCTCTCATACTTCCCATTTGAAAGAGGCCCTTACAATTATGATGTACTGCCAACAGGCGTTTCATCAGGCTTGAATGAGAGTGGTTTACTCGAGGATCCTGCATCACGTTGGGCAGGTATAATGCGTAAAATTGAATCAACTGATTTTGAAGCTACCAATGTTGAATATATAGAATTTTGGTTGATGGATCCCTTTTCAGAGGATACACTACACACAGGAGGTGATTTGTATTTTAATCTTGGCGATATATCTGAAGATATACTTCCTGATGGCAGGAAGAGTTATGAAAACGGATTGCCAACCAGTGAAACAATAACCAATGTTGACACTACTATTTGGGGGCGTGTTCCAACCTTACAATCGCTGGTCAATGCATTTGACAATGACATTAATGCACGTCCATTCCAGGACGTAGGATATGATGGACTCCGTGACCAGGATGAACTTTCATTCTTTGATACAACCTACCTTCAAAAGATTGCCAACCAGTTTGGTACAGTGTCAACTGCATACTACAATGCTTCAACTGACCCCTCTGCCGATAATTATCACTTCTTCAGAGGAGCTGATTACGATGCCGATCCCCGTTACAGCAGTATAATTGAACGATATAAAAAGTACAACGGTACAGAAGGTAACTCACCGGCATCAGAGCAATCATCTGAACAATTTCAAACACAGGCAACCACTCTGCCTAATGTTGAAGATATAAACCGCGACAATACACTGAATGAACAAGAACGCTATTTCCAGTATCATGTGAGGCTAGACCCTGACAATATGAGGGTTGGACAAAACTACATTGTTGACATCCAAACACCTGATGAGCCTATTAAGTTGGAGAATGGAAAGACTGCTGATGTTAAGTGGTATCAGTTTAAAATTCCTGTTCAGAGCCCCAGTAAGGTAGTTGGTAATATACAGGATTTTAAAAGTATCCGTTTCATGAGGATGTTCCTCAAGAACTTTGAACAGGAAGTGGTATTGCGCTTTGCCACCCTTGAACTGGTTCGCGGTGAATGGCGTAAATATTACGATAACTTGCTGGCTCCCGGAGAATATAATCCAGATCCAAACCAGAGTCTTACTTCATTTGATATTTCATCAGTAAATATTGAAGAAAACAAGGGAAGAGATAATGTAAATTATAACCTTCCTCCCGATATTGAACGCGAAATCAACGTTGGTACAACCAATCTTACCGAGTTGAATGAGCAGTCAATGGTACTTAAAATTTGCGACCTGTTGGATGGAGATGCCCGCGGCGCTTATAAAACCACTGATTTTGATTTCCGTCAGTATAAGAGGTTAAGAATGTATGTTCATGCTGAAAAGGTTAGAGAACAACAAGAACTTGCAACCGGCGACCTGACTGTATTTGTGCGGTTAGGTTCAGACTTTACGGAAAATTATTATGAATATGAGCTTCCGGTGGAGTTCACCCCTTGGGGTACTTCATACAATGAGCAAAGAGCTATTTGGCCATCGGCAAACGAATTCAATATAGAACTTCAAAAACTGGTTGATGCCAAACAGGCAAGGAACAGTTCAATGGGAACTCCCGGTTCAATGGTTACAGTTGTTACACCATATGAAGTTTTTGATGGTGGGAATAAGATAACCGTTGTTGGTATGCCCAGCCTCAGTGATGTTAAAGCATTTATGATTGGTGTGAGGAACCCCAAGAAACAAACCTTCAACGACAACGATGACGGAGAGCCCAAGTGTGCCGAGATCTGGGTGAATGAACTCCGGTTAACTGACTTCGATGAAAAGAGTGGTATGGCAGCTACTGCACGCATTGCTGCTAATCTGGCTGACCTTGGTAATATTGTAGTTTCAGGCGCTTATTCCACCCCGGGATTCGGAAGTATTGAAAAGAAGGTCAATGAACGGCAGCAAGAAACAAGCGGTCAATTTGACATAGCCTCTAATATCCAGTTGGGAAAATTCTTCCCTGAAAAGAGTGGTATAAAGATACCAATGCACATTGACTATTCAGAACTGCGCATGACTCCTAAATATAATCCTCTCGATCCTGATATCCTGTACAAAGATCAGATCAGGGAACTCGAACAGGATGCTAAGGATTCTATACGCAACAAGGTTCAGGATATCACAAAAAGAAAGAATATAAATTTTGTTAATGTACGTAAGGAGAAGGTAGGGACTATAGGCAAACCAAAAATCTATGATATAGAGAATTTTGATTTCACCTATGCATATAGCGAGATTTATCATCAAAACATTGATATACAATACGATCGTCGTAAGCAATATCGTGGTGGACTAGGCTACAATTTTATCAATAATCCAAAACCTGTTCGACCATTCAACAGGATAAAGATGTTCCAGGGTAAAGCATTTACAATAATAAAAGACTTTAACTTTTATTATATGCCAAAGATGTTCTCATTCCGTACAGATATGAATCGTCAATACAATGAGAAACTCCTTAGAAACAAGAGTGAAGCATTAATAATTCTTGAACCGACTTACATTAAAATGTGGGATTGGAATAGAATTTATGACTTAAAGTATGATCTGGCCCAATCACTTAAATTGGAATATCAGGCAAATGCCAATGCCTATGTTAATGAGCCTCCCGGAAGGATAGACAGAAATCTTGATGATTATCAGGCAAGAAAGGATTCAATTTGGGATGAGGTAATGAATTTTGGTACCATGAACCGGTTTACCCAGAACTTTAGCCTTAACTATGTACTGCCTATTAATAAAATACCTCTATTTAATTGGGTAACACTGAACACACGCTATAACAGCACCTTCAGGTGGGATGCTTCACCAATTTCCATTCAGGAGATTATGGGTAATACCATTGAAAACTCAAACACTGTCAATATTAATGGGAATGCCAGGTTAACCAACCTCTATAATAAAGTAGGCTTCCTAAGGAAAATAAACCAAAAATCAGGCAGTAACACAAGGCAGCAAGCTGCAGGTGCAAGGCGTTTCGCTCCCAACAAGCCTGAAGAAAAGGAAAATACTGCTGCTGTTCAGGATACTACAAAAAAGAGCAATACGGGTAAAGTGGCCAAAGCATTGGGTATTGGAGTTATTAAAATCATAACAGGTTTTAAAGATGTACAACTTACCTATACTGAGTCAAATGGCACTTTATTGCCAGGTTTCACTCCAAAGCCAGAGCTTATTGGAAATCGTATGAGTGATATGGCACCGGGACTGGGTTTTGTTTTCGGAAGCCAGGAAGACATAAGGTATGAAGCGGCCAGAAATGGTTGGTTATCTGCCGATACCCTTCTGAACAATGCCTATATTACACGTCTCACAAGAGATCTGACCGGTAGGGCAACTTATGAGCCATTCCCTGAGTTTAGAATAGAATTTAACGCAGAGAAAAAAGAATCATTTGGACATCAGGAATATTTCAAAGCTAATGCTGAAGGTGTCTTTTCACCCAGTGGTGAGCAGGAACGTGGATCATTCAGCATTTCGTTCTTTTCCTTGAAAACCGCATTTGTTAAAGATGGTGATGAAAATATTTCACCCACATTCGAGGAGTTTAAAAATAACAGGAGAGTGATTGCTGCCCGCTTAGGCTCTATGAATCCGGCATCCACCGGAATCAATGACACTACCGGTTACCCTGTTGGCTATGGCCCGGGCTCTCAGGAGGTTTTGATTCCTGCATTCCTGGCAGCCTATTCCGGACAATCGGCTACAAGTGTCAGCTTATCTGCATTTCCCAAAATACCTATACCTAACTGGCGCTTTACATATACCGGTTTGTCTAAACTACCATTCTTGAAAGATCATTTCAAGCAGTTTAATATAGGGCACTCCTATAGGTCAACCTATGCGGTAGGATCATATATTACCAATATTGACTTTCTGGAATCAATGGGCTTTCCTTCATCTTTTGATGTTGCCGGGAATTTCATTCCCAAAAACAGGATTGAGATTATTACTATATCAGAGCAGTTTGCACCATTGTTCAACATTGACATGACATGGAATAACAGCTTGTTAACCAAAATTGAATTTAAGAAGTCGAGAAGCTTATCATTGAGCTTTGTCAATAACCAGTTAACTGAAGTTTCAAATAATGAGGTTATTATAGGATTAGGTTATCGCTTCAAAGATGTGAAACTTAATTTATCGAGTGGCGGTCGACGTCAACAATTGAAGAGTGACCTTAATATCAAGGCTGACCTTTCAATACGTGACAATAAGACTGTTTTGCGCCGACTAGATGAAGCAATTAATCAGATATCAACCGGTAACCGTATGGTATCAATAAATACTTCAGCTGATTACGTTATAAATCAACGATTTAATATCAGATTATTCTTTGATAAAACCATTACTAATCCATTTGTGTCGAATCAGTTTGACAATTCAACCACAAATGCAGGAGTCAGTTTGCGATTCACTTTGGCTCAATAAAATAAATATCCCAAAGAAAGAAATAAAAAATTATGCAGGAATAAGAGGTTTTGCTAATTTTGACGAAAATTAAAAATCATAAATATTATAAAGACATGAACATCCCAGTCGACCTAAAGTACACAAAAGATCACGAATGGATCAGACTTGAAGGTGAAACAGCAACAGTTGGAGTAACTGATTTTGCCCAAGGAGAATTAGGTGATATCGTTTTCATTGAAGTTGAAACCGTAGGTGAAATCCTGGAAGAAGGTGAAACATTTGGAAGTATTGAAGCAGTTAAAACAGTTAGTGACCTTTTTATGCCGGTAGCTGCTGAGGTATTGGAATTCAATGAGGCACTTAACAGTTCACCTGAGTTAATAAATAAAGATCCTTATGGCGATGGCTGGATTGTAAAAGTTAAAGTGCAGGATCTTTCTCAACTTAAGACACTCTTGGATCCTGAAGCCTATAAAGAGTTAATTGGAGCATAATTCTAATCAGATTGCCTGCAATTTTTATTATCAATCATTGCTGAATTATTGATAATATTATCTGCTGTTTTTTCGTTTAATTTTAGGGTGAAATTTTAAGTTGCTTTTGTATTTAAAAATAGCTTAATTTAGCAGTCCGCATTAAATAGAGTATTAAATCGCGTAACCAACTAGTAATTAACGATATGGAAGCAAAAAAGACACCGAAAGCTGACTTGGAGAGCAAAAAGCCTTTCTTTGTTCAGGTCGGATTAATTGTTGCCCTTGCTGCAATGCTCGTAGCATTCGAATGGAAAACCTACGATGTTGAGCAACTGAAAATTGACGGAAGGCAAGTCGAAACTGTTGAAGAAGAGATGGTTGAAATCACACAACAGAACAAGCCTCCTCCTCCTCCTGCACCTCCTGCACAAACTACTCTCATTCATATTGTTACTGATGATGTTCAAGTGGATGATGATCTTATAATTGATGCTGAGGCAAATGAATTGACTGTTATTGAAGCTTATACACCTCCAGCCATTGTTGAGGAAGAGGAAGTTGCAGAAGCTGAAATCTTTACAGTTGTTGAAGAATCACCTTCCTATCCTGGTGGTGATGTTGCCCGTATCAAATTCTTACAGGAAAATATCGTATACCCTCAGATGGCCAGAGAGAGTGGTATTCAAGGCACTGTTTATGTAACATTCGTTGTAGAACGTAATGGTAATGTAACTGATGTAAGAGTTCTTAGAGGTATTGGTGGGGGATGTGATGAAGAGGCTGTCCGCGTTATTAAAGCAATGCCTAAATGGAACCCCGGTAAACAAAGAGGGAAACCTGTTCGTGTACAGTTTAATATGCCTATCAAATTCACTCTTGCAGGCTAATATCTTATAGAATTTTACCTGTCGGATTTTTAAGCTCCGACTTGGAAATAAAAAGAGGCTGTCTCAAAAGGATAGCCTCTTTTCTTTTAATGCGATAATTAAATAGCTAAGATCTTTTTGGAGTTGGAGTTTAA
>CALCQV010000106.1 GCA_937894795.1 uncultured Bacteroidales bacterium | reverse complement strand
CGCAGCAACGGGAAGCAATGCCGATGGGACGATTACAGTGATTGCTGCAGGCGATAGCCTGTACTATCAGCTCAATGGTGGAATGGCACAGGATACAGGCTATTTTGAAGAATTGGCACCGGATGTTTATTATGTAACCATCACCGACAAGTATGGATGCGACACCACATTAACTGTAACCGTCACATCAGAAACGGGCTATCAGTTATCAGCCATGGCCGGTGATGACAGGCAGTGCCTGCACAAGCTGGCAACCTCAGAGCTTAAGGTGAGCAACCTGAACGGAGTAAAGGACTTTAAGGCAACTGTGCTTTTTAACAGCCTGCTGTTGGACTGTATCGGATTTGACGGGCAGTTTCATAATGACCTGACGGTAACAGAGTTCACCGGCAGGATAGAGCTGGAATGGCATGGAGCACAACCGCTGGCATTGAGTGATACGGTAAGTTTGGTTCATTTGATCTTTGAAACCCGACAAACGGGCGTAGCCGATGTTAACTGGGATATGTCGGGCAGCAGTTATTTTAAAGATGAGAATGGGATGAACATCCCCTGCACGCCCGTTGATGGCAATATCATGATCAGCGACCCGCCGGTGGTAGTAACCAACGGTGATAAGAAAGTGTGTGAAGGAGCCTTAGCGGTAATATCGGGAGATGCTTTTCTGGGAGTGCCTCCATATACACATGAGTGGATTGAGCCGGATGGAACAACAAGCAACGAAACTTCCATATGGCTATTTGGTGTAGGCCCACAAAATGCAGGTGAATACATCGTTAAAGTAACGGATCAGTACAACTGCGTGGTACAAGATACTGTAACACTGGATGTAATATCACCACCCGCAGCCAACTTCCCTGCCACCAACCCGACACATGATACCATCCCCTTCGAGCAGCCATACCTGTTGGAAGCAACACCCGGCTTTGCCTCCTATGAATGGAATACCGGTGATACCACTTACTTCATCACTGTAACCGAAGAAGGTGAATACTCGGTAATCATCCAAACAGCAGAAGGCTGCACTGACACCACTGCAGTAATGATGGTCAACACCTGGTTCCCAGTAAATGTGCCCAATGCCTTCACGCCAAACGGCGATGGGTTGAATGATGTGTTCAAGCCGGTGGTTGATGCGGAGCAGGTAAGGCAGTTCAACATGAGTATCTATAACCGATGGGGTCAGTTGTTCTTTGAAACCAGTGATCCTTCAAAAGGCTGGGATGGGAAGGATGAGCCTGCAGGAGTATATAACTGGGTGATAACCTATTCGAATGTGGTGGGGAAGGTTTTTAAGTTGAAGGGGAGTGTGGCGCTAGTTAAATAGTTCAATGTTGTTCAATGTTATTCACCGAATGCCTGGTGCTGGCAAGAGTGGTTCAATCCCTCGATTTCACTTCGTTTTACTCGGGAATCTTATGGTTCAAAATGGAATAGGAAGACAGATAATCAGTGCGCAAGTCGCTAATCACTGCAATGTTTTTCTTATATTTGATTGCCCTTATATCAAAACGAAGTTATGACAGCAAACGCTGAATTGAAAAGGCTAATAAAAAATTGTTCGGCGATAATCCCACCGGTTAATTTTTGTTGCTCGCATTATGTTGCCGGCTACCGGCATTGGTTTCCACCATAAGTCGATAAAAGAAATGGTGGAAGTGAGGATACAAATGCCGGGGTATTATTAATTTTTAAATTAAATAGAAGATGAAAAAACTAATAGTTACCACATTCTTATTACTGGCAATGGCCGGAATCAATACACTTAATGCCCAGTGCTGGAAAGAAATAACAGTGAGTTGGATAGGAGATTGCGTTTATCCTGATGATAATACCGTTTATGTTGCAAACTTAACTGTCATTGATGAATGCACAACACCCACACAAACAATATTTAACCATACCGAGGTTTTATCAACTAATAATACAAGCTACACTTTTTGTATTACTAATCAGTTATGCACCGAAGATCAGAAAGAACCGTGTTTTAAAGTGATATATACTGTTGCTAAGGTATCCATTGATACCCAACTTCCAGCCTGTCGTAAACAAGAGACATCTTATACAAATTGTGAAGGTATAATCAATCTTGGAAACCCAACATTGACTTTGGAATAAGACCTTTGAGGGTGTAATTCTCCATTGAATTACACCCTCCTAATGTTTAAATTATGAGAACAACACTAATTCTATTTCTATTAATAAACAGCTCACTTCTTTTTGCTCAAAAAGAAGCAAATATCTGGTACTTTGGTTATGGTGCTGGCTTAGATTTTAACACAGGGGAACCTCAAGTTATAACTAACTCTGATGTTAATACTATGCTTGGTACTGCAGTAATTTGTGATAGCCTGGGTAATCTGCTGTTTTATTCTAACGGAACAAAGGTATTTAATCGTGAACATAATATAATGTCTAATGGTGACAATCTATTTGAAGATGATTATCTTGTAACCCAAAGAGTATTATTTGTAAAATTACCAGGATCAGAAAATATTTATTACCTTTTTTGTGTTGGGAGGGGAACTCATTCTTCTAATGGAGAGTATGGGTTGTGGTATAGCATCATTGATCTTTCCCAAGATAATGGTTTAGGTAGAGTAACACAACGAAAAACTTTATTAAATGCAGCCTACGATGCACAAGAGAAATTAACAGCGGTTATACATAAAAATGAGCAGAGTATATGGATTATAACACGGAAAACCATTGAAGATAAATATGCATCGTTTCTGTTATCATCAACTGGCCTTAACGTTAATCCTGTTATAAGTGATGCTCCACCATTTTATACTTTCTCTTCAGAGACAAGGGGTTATATGAAAGTATCGTATGATAAAAAATATCTTTTTTCAGCGTATATGGATTCAAATCCTCAATTTATAACTGAAATTTGCAGGTTTAATGACGAAACGGGTGAGATTACATACTTATATTATATCATGAAATTAGATGAGGCAGCAACAAAATTGCATCCTTTCGGTGTTGAGTTTTCACCAGACTCCAAACTAGCGTACATTGCATTTACAAGAACAGCAGGCGCTCCTATTGATGGAATTGATATTTACCAGTATGATATGAGTAAAATTGAGGATCAAATTGCTTTTGCTCAATCTGCAATACTTATAAACCCAGAGTCTCCAAATAGAGGGCCAGGAGTTGGACTTCAATTAGCGACCGATGGTAAAATATATTGTTCTTTTCTTGAAGGTGATCCGCCAGATTATTATAAAGTAAGTGTTATTCACAAGCCATGGAAGCGTGGTTTGGAGTGTTCTTATCAAAAGGATGCAATAGATTTAGGAAGTAACCAGGTAAGATGGTGTTTCCCCAATATCCTTCTAGACCACTTATTCCGTTTTGAATGGGAAGGCAACTGTGCTGGAAAGGAGAATGGTGTTACGTTTAAGCCTAACTTCAATCCAGTACCTGATTCCATAAGATGGGTATTCAGTGATCCTGAAGCAGGTATTGACAGTGTTTCAACTGAATTAAGTCCTACCCATTATTTCACTCATGCGGGTGATTTTGAAGTGATTGTAGATGTATGGTATTCCCCCACGCCAAATAATCCAATGGGCAGGTATGAGCATACTTCCAGGGTGATTACTGTTGAGGCTGCTCCTGAGCCCGATCTTGGCAGTGACATTCAAAAATGTGAAGGTGCATACACTGAACTGAATGCAGGCAGTGAACAGGGTGCTTATTCATGGAGTACCGGAGCATTTGGTCCTAACCTGAATACGATTACAGTATCTGATACCGGAACCTATTGGGTAAGGGTCAGAAACAATGCGGGTTGTTATGCCTCAGATACAATAAAAATAAGTTTGTTTCCAAAACCTGTCCTCGATACCACAAACCTTATAATCTCACCCACCACCTGCGGCGGCTCAACTGGGGCTATCAGGGGATTGACAGTAACAGGTACTGATCCCATTAGTGTTGAGTGGAGGGATGTGGATGGCAATGTGCTTGAAACAGGCTTTGATATTTACGATTTACCGGTTAACAACTACTTCTTCTATGCAACGGATGGAAATGGTTGTACTAATTTACTCGAACAATTTGAAATATCGGATGCAGGTGAGATACTGATAGATACGGTTGTATTTCAACCCTCTTATTGCGGACAGAATAACGGTTCTATCACCATCATGGCTGTGAATGGACTGGGCGATATGCTTGATTACTCCATTGACAATGGGACAAACTATATACCTAATCAGTGGGAGTTCAATAATCTACCCCCCGATGCTTACAACATTAAGGTTACCGACAGCAGTGGCTGTCAGGCAGTGTGGAAGCATAACCCCATAACAATTGAAGATCTTTCAGGTCCGGTGGTTACACCCGAGTTTACACCGGCTACAGGCACCAATGCCGATGGGACAGTGACCCTCAATGCCACAGGCTTTGGAGCACTCAATTATACCCTTGAAAATATCACACAGTCCACCAACCTGTTCACCGGATTGGCAGCAGGAATTTATCATTACATGGTAGAGGATGAAAACGGCTGTTTTACAGAAGGAGACATTGAGGTTGAAAGTATATCGGGGATTACCCTGACAGCTATTGCAGGGAATGGTCAGGCATGTATGGGAACATCCATCAGGGTACCGGTTAAAGTAAAGAATTTTACCGGGGTAAATGGCTTTTCAGCAACACTTAATTATGACCCCTCGGACTTAGGCTGCCTAGGAACATACCCCGGCAGTGTTAATTCCTTATTGAGCGGACTTGACTTTACAGATTATCCTGCCTTAGGGCGCATTGTTGCCACATGGAATTCCAATGTATCAATATCCATACAAGACACGGCACTGCTGTTTGAGTTGGTATTTAGGGCAACAAATTCCGGATCCAGTTTCGTTACCTGGGATCAGGCGCCCTCTATGACATGGTTCACGGGTGAGTATGGAAATATTGATGATATTGAATTCACCATTGGACAGGTACTAGCGGTAAACCCGCCTGTGATTACAAAGGATGATCCTAAAGTATGTGAAGGAGACATATTATGGGTAAGTGCCATTGCACAGGGAACAGAACCATTGACTTATGAATGGGTGTTGCCCAACGGGCAGCCTTATAATAGCAATTTCTATGTCGTCTTATCGGCCAAAACCACAGATGCCGGTCCGTATAAGGTAAGAGTAACCGACCCCATTGGCTGTGCCGATACGGCAGTGTTTAATGTCACAGTAATACCACCACCTGCAGCCAACTTCCCTGCCATCAACACAACACAGGATACCATCCCCTTTGAACAGTCATACCAATTGGAAGCAACACCCGGTTATGCCTCCTATGAATGGAATACTGGTGATACCACTTACTTCATCACTGTAACCG
>CALCQV010000105.1 GCA_937894795.1 uncultured Bacteroidales bacterium | reverse complement strand
TGGATGATGAACAGGTTGTCGGCTCAAATAGTAAGTGATACAAAAATGTTTGATGACATTAAAATTGAATTTGCGCACCAACTGTATGAAGAGAGCAGGCACGATAGAAAGATGAATAATGCAAGGTTGAGAAACCAGTTTGAGAAGGTGAATGCAGTTTCTTTGAATATTGACCTTGATAAAAAAATGAATGATAAAACCACCTTTTTTTACGGGGTGGAAGGCATTTATAATAAGGTGAATTCAACTGCAAACAGGAAAAATATATTCACCGGCGAAGAATCAAAGGTTAACACCAGATATCCTGATGGATCAACATGGCAATCGTATTCGCTTTACACGAACCTGAAGCATGAGTTCACACCTCAATGGATTATGAATGCCGGTTTGAGGTATAGCTATATCACACTTCAGGCAGAGTTTGATACCACAATGTTCCCATTTCCTTTCGTAAATGCAGAGTTAGGTAATGGGGCTTTGAACGGCAGCGTTGGCTTGGTATGGATACCAAACAAGAACACGCAGCTTTATACCAACCTTTCAACCGGATTCCGTTCACCTAATATTGATGATCTGGGTAAAGTGTTTGATTCAGAACCCGGTACGGTGGTTGTTCCTAATGCTGACCTTGAACCTGAGTATGCCTGGAATGCTGAGGTTGGTACTGCTTTTACCAAGTCAGATTTCCTGAAAGTTAATTTGTCGGTATACTATACTTTGCTTAATAATGCATTGGCCCGTCGTGATTTCAGTTATAACGGGATGGATAGCATTCCTTATGATGGTATTTTGAGTAAGGTAGAAGCTATTCAAAATATTACAAAAGCCTATGTGTATGGAGTTCAGGCCGGTATTGAACTAATACCTTACAAAGGTTTTAAAATAAAGAGCAAATTAAGCTATCAATTTGGAGAAGAGCAAAGTGAGGACAGTTTAAAGTACTACCCTCTGCGCCATTCTGTTCCTTTATTTGGAAGCACTCATATTATTTTTGAGAGACATAAACTGATGGTGGATTTATATGCCGATTATAATGCTGGTATTGATTATGAGGATCTTCCATTGTCGGAGATTTCAGACAGTGCCCCTTATGCAAAGGATGAACAGGGAAGACCTTTTGTTCCCGGTTGGTATACCCTTAACCTAAAGGCATCATGGTTCATCAATAGTAATTTTTCCATAAATGCTGGTGTTGAGAATATGACGAATCAACTTTACCGTCCATTTGCTTCAGGAATCAGTGCCCCCGGAATTAACTTCATCACTTCCTTAAAGGTTAGTTTCTAATACTATCTCATTATGGGAGGGTATGGCTGTTTCGGTCATATCCTCCCATCTATTTGTATATAGCCGGAACAATTTAAATCATGTCTGAACAAGGCCATGGCAAATTAGATACAACGACAGATAATTTAAGTGTAAGGAACAACTATCTTTACAGCGGAAAAAGTTATCATGTTCGAGAACCTCAATCAGCCCTATATATTTAACAATAATTTTAAGCATAGTTTAAAAACTATTCTTTTGGTGGGAATGGCATATATGCTGATTGTTCTGTATTTTCAACCATTTGGCATCAATTTTCTAAAATCATCAAGTGATGGCTATTATGTATTGGGAACCGGTATCTTAACCGCCCTTACATTTTTTGTGAATACTCAAGTACTACCTGGAATTTTCCCAAAAACGTTTGACTCTTCAAAATGGACTGTAAAAAAAGAGATCATACAGAATCTTTGTATGTTTCTTTTTCTCTCGTTTACCTTTGGATTGCTGGCTTATATTTTCAAGATAGAGCTTATTAGGCATTCATATCCGTGGTTTTATACAAGTGCGATTGCTATATTGCCCATAGGGTTATTCAACTTGAGCAATTACAACAACTTCCTGAAGATGAAGGTCGTAAAAGTAATTGACTCAGGAAAACATTGGCTGGCAGAAGAAAAGAAAGCCACCGGACACATGGTGACATTGGTTTCAGAGAATTCAAAGGAGGCAATGACCTTTGATGTGGAAAAGATAGTGTTACTGAAATCAGGTGGAAATTATGTTGAGATCTATTATCAGGAGTTAAACAGCGTGAAGAAGTCTTTGATAAGGCAAACACTTTCAAATGCTGAAGGATTACTAAGTGAACATCCATTTATTGTCAGATCTCACAGATGCTGTTTGGTAAATAGTAATCTCATAACTAAATTATCAAATGTCAGTGGTAGTTATTCATTACAGATAAAAGGAATAGACTTTGATATACCGGTATCCAGAAACAGAATAACCGAAATGAAAAGCCTTATTTCTCAAAAGCTAAGATAATAATACACCATTCTGCCAAACTCCCCTTCTTACATAGCATACTAGCTGTCAATACCATTACCATTCGTCCCATTGATTAATGTAATTCGTCCCTAAAATGCGTTATTGCTCACTTTTTTGGTAGTATAAACCAAATATTAACCTATGATGGAGCTTCTATGTATTCTTGCATCAAAAATCAGTAAACAAAATGAAGGAATTAAAAATTGGACATTTACGCTGTGCTTTACCAATAGTTCAGGGTGGGATGGGAGTTGGCATTTCACTATCAGGGCTGGCATCGGCAGTAGCAAATGAAGGAGGGATAGGTGTAATTTCTGCAGCAGGTATTGGAATGTTATACAAAAATGGAGGAGATTATTTGCAAAACAGCATTGATGGATTACGAACAGAGATTGAAAAGGCACGTAAGCTAAGTAATGGTGTAATCGGAGTGAATATCATGGTGGCTTTATCCAATTATTCTGATATGGTAAGGACATCTATTGATGCGGGCATTGACATTATATTCTCTGGTGCGGGTTTGCCACTTGATCTTCCTTCATATCTCAAGCCTGGATGCAATACCCAATTGGTACCCATAGTTTCATCAGCCAGAGCAGCTGAGTTGATTTGCAATAAATGGTTTTCAACGTATGGCTATATACCGGCTGCTGTTGTTGTTGAAGGTCCTAAGGCTGGCGGACACCTTGGATTTAAGTTGGAACAACTTGAGGATGACTCATTCTCACTTGAACAATTAGTACCTCAAGTGGTTAAGGTTACCAAAGCATTTGGTGCTCAACACGGTTGTGAAATTCCGGTAATTGCAGGAGGTGGAGTATACACCGGCGGGGATATTCATCGTTTATTTCTGCTAGGTGCTTCAGCTGTTCAAATGGGGACAAGGTTTGTAGCCACCATTGAATGTGATGCTACCCAAGACTTTAAACAGGCATATGTTAATGCTCAAAAGGATGATGTAAAAATTATTCAAAGTCCTGTTGGAATGCCCGGCAGAGCCATTAATTCTCCTTTTCTGGAAGCAGTGGAAGCCGGGGAACGTAAACCTAAATCCTGTCCTGTGAATTGCATCAAAACTTGTCAGGTGGACAAGGTGCCGTATTGTATTATTGGGTCATTGACTGCAGCATTAAGAGGCAACTTTTTAAAAGGCTATGCTTTTGCAGGCAGCAATGTATGGAGAATTGACAGAATCACTACTGTGAAGCAATTGGTGGATGAGCTAGTACAACAATACAATGAAAACCTGAAAGTGGCTACCATAAAGCCACTATGCCTTGTTTCCTGACTTGACCGAAAATAATAATTTTATCATTAAGGTAGTTGATAATAAAATGTTTATTATCTTTGAGCAAATAATAGCAATTATGAATATGATTCAACAATTTAAGTCATACAGTTAATCAACAGAAGAAAACTCTATATTTTATAAAGCCGGGGTTTTCTCCGGCTTTGTTTTTTTATTGGAATATTAATACTCACAATTATGAACGAAATACTAATAAGCTTATTAGATGCTGCCCGGATACAAAGTTGTATTGAAAGAGCAAGGGCAGGCGGATTAAATGTACCTGTAAATCTGGTGCCTTTATCAAATGAAATAGATCGGGCTAAAAAAGTCAAGCCTGAAAAGATGCCAAGTGACGTGGTCACCATGAATTCCATAGTCAAACTGCAGAATACCAAGACGGGCAAGGATATGCAGATACAAATTGTTTATCCCCAGGATGCAGATTTCAGCAAGCAAAAGGTGTCAATCTTTGCACCAGTAGGAACAGCTCTTTTAGGGTACAGGAAGGGTGATAGAGTAGAATGGGGTACTCCTAATGGAATAACTGAATTTGTTATTCTGGATATCGTTTATCAACCTGAATCAGAGGGAAATTACGATCTATAATCAATAAAAAGTAAAGAATTATACTTTCAGGAAATCAGCCATCTTTTGCATTGCCAAGGCACGATGGCTGATTTTGTTTTTTAGATCAGGCGGTAATTCAGCAATGGTTTGAGCGTATCCATCAGGAATGAATACAGGATCATACCCAAAACCGTGAATACCCCTCTTTTCGTTGATAATTCGGCCTTCAAGTATCCCTTCAAACCGATATTCCTTCCCATTTATGATAAGTGATACAACAGTACGGAAACGGGCCTGGCGATTGGTTTCACCTTTGAGATTCTCAAGGAGTTTAGAAGTATTCAAATCAAAATCGTGTGTTTCACCGGCATAACGGGCAGAATAGACACCGGGTGCGCCATTGAGGGCATCTACTTCGAGTCCGGTGTCGTCAGCAAAGCAGTCAGAATTATATTTATTGTAGATATGCCACGCCTTAAGGGATGCATTTCCTTCAAGGGTAGGTTCAGTTTCAGGAATATCATCTGTATAGCCCAATTCACTTAATGATATGAGTTTGTATTTATCATGCAGTATATGTGAAACCTCTTCCAGTTTGTGCTTATTATTGGTAGCAAATATTAAAGACTTCATAGTCAGGAGTTATGATATGGTTCATTTCGAAGAATGGTGAATGCCCGGTATAATTGTTCAGTAAAGAATAATCTGATCATTTGATGGGAAAATGTCATATCAGAAAGCGATAATTTACCATTGGCAGCCGCGTAGACTTCGGTTGAGAAACCAAAAGCTCCGCCAACTACAAAAATCAAATGGCGGGTTCCGGCATTCATCTGTTTCTGAATCCAGACAGAAAACTCTTCAGAGCTATATGAAGCACCATGCTCATCAAGCAGTATCACCTTGTCGGCATCTTCAAAATATTTAAGCAATAATTTGCCTTCGGCATCCTTTAGCTGATCACTATTTAGCTTTTTAAGACTTTTAGGTGGTTGGATCTCAATCATTTCAAACTTGATATAGTGACTTAACCGGTCAATATAGATTCTGATACCTTCATTTAAATAATTGTTGTCAGTCCTACCAACAGTAAGCAACGTAATTTTCATTTTACAAAAATAGCTTTTTCCACCATGGTTTACTATATTTGTATATTTGCATTACCATTCAGCTAGATGCTGGATTAATTGGTGCGGTTTTTGTGTTAGATTCATTAGTTGTTTAATTTTAAATATATTATGAATATACCAGGGAACATGATCTTAAGATCAATCTTGCCTTTTACTATTATTACACTCCTGACATTTCTAGTGATGGGAGGAAGTGTAAGGGCTCAGGATGTAAATAGTAAGATCACATCGGCCATTAAATCATCTAATGCTACGGAATTGGCCAGGTATTTTAATAACTCAATAGACCTCACCATCCCTGATAGCGAAGGTACTTACAGCAAAGTACAGGCAGAACAAATTGTAAAGAGCTTTTTTAGCAAATATCCTCCTGTTTCCTTTACTATCAATCATCAGGGAAAATCAAATGACGGCTCAGTATATGCAATTGGAACTTATAAGAGCAAAACACTTTCATTTAGAACATACTACCTGGCTAAGCCAATTGGTGGACAGATGCTGATACACCAATTGAAATTTGAATCACGGGAAGAATAAATTCATTGTTATGAAACAACCTTTAAGTGTTGATTCCATTATCGAATATGCGCTTGCTGAAGATATCGGGAATGGGGATCATACCTCACAATCCATTATATCACCTACAAATCAAGGTAAAGCAAAATTGTTGGTGAAACAAGCGGGCGTTCTCTCAGGTATGTCGCTCGCAAAATTGATCTTTCATAAAGTTGATCCTTCAATAATAATGGACGAATTGTTAAAGGATGGCGACAATATTAAGCCCGGTGATATTGCGTTTCATGTATCAGGTCCTTCGGTCTCTATTTTAAAGGCGGAGCGGCTTGTGCTCAATTTCATGCAACGATTGAGTGGTATAGCAACCAACACCTCTTTATACGTTAATGAAATAAAGGATTTACACACTAAAATACTTGATACCAGAAAAACCACCCCTTTACTTAGGGAATTTGAGAAACAAGCGGTAGTGCATGGTGGAGGATTCAATCACAGGTTTGGCTTGTTCGACATGATTCTGATAAAGGACAATCATATTGATTATGCCGGTGGCATTGATAAAGCTATACACTCAGTTGTTAAATACTTGAATGATAATAATTTAGTCCTTAAGATTGAAATCGAAGTAAGGAATTTTGATGAGTTGGATCAGGTACTTAAAATAGGACAAGTGCATAGGATAATGTTGGATAATTTTACAACAGCCGACTTGAAAAAGGCAGTTGAGATAATAAATGGCCGTTATGAAACGGAAGCATCCGGAGGTATTAATCTTCAGACTATAAGATCGTATGCCGAAACCGGAGTAGATTTTATATCTGTCGGCGCCCTTACCCATCAGATTCGAAGCCTTGACTTAAGTCTAAAAGCTTTCTAAACCAATAAAAGAAAAGTGAAGAAAATACCGGAATATATTATAGCATGGTTTAAAAGTGCCTATTCCGGTTTTCTTGCCAGTAAATTCATTACTGCGATAATTGAGAGAACGAAGAGAATAGTTCTCCCAGGTTTTGAAGGTGTTCCACTCTATGATGTTGCAATCTTCTTTTATAATGGTCTCCGTAAAGGGGATCTCAATACCAGAGCTGCTGCATTGGCATTCAACTTCTTTCTGGCTATCTTTCCGGCTATTATCTTCTTCTTTACGCTTATACCATACATTCCGATATATAATTTTCAGGACAGCTTATTAAACTTATTGAAGGAGTTTATTCCGATTCAAACTTATGCAGCTGTTGAGGATACCTTATTTGATATCATTAAGCGCCCCAGGGGAGGTCTGCTCTCATTGGGATTCCTGTTGGCTATGTTCTTCGCAACTAACAGTGTAAACAGTTTAATTGATGCTTTCAACAGGACATATTACACAGTTGAAACACGCTCGGCAATAAAGCAGCGAATAGTTTCGATTTTTCTGGTATTCATACTCTCATTCCTGGTCATACTTGCCATTAGTTTGATAACTTTTGGTCCTGTAGCATTAAGGTGGATAGAAGATTTTGGTATCCTGACCGATTGGCTCACCCTTTATATGATCAATATTGGTAAATGGGTGATAATATTCGCGTTACTGTTCTTTGCTTTCTCAGTACTATACTACTTTGCACCAACGGTAAAGCATCGTTTTCGTTTTATTACTGCCGGTTCAACACTCGCCACATTATTATTTATTGCTACCTCTATAGGTTTTAACTTCTATGTAAATAATCTAGCCAGTTATAACACCCTCTATGGTTCAATTGGTACCTTGATTATTTTTATGCTATGGCTTTACTTCAACTCAATCATTGTGCTGGTGGGTTGGGAGCTAAATTCAAGCATATCAGTTGCACGAAAGAGTTATAACAGCATATAAGACTGCGTTTATGAAAGAGATAAACATGAAGGAACAGCTTAAATTATCTTTCATATACACAGCCACAGCTGCCTTCACGCCAATCATACAGGTTCTTATTCAGCCTATTTATGAAGGAAGCGGGCGCTTAAATGCAATAGATTTCTCGCACCTGGCCATTACTGAGTTATTCACTTCACTCATATTTGCATTTACCCTTTACGGTATGGGGAATGCCATTGCCAGATTCTATTATGATGTGGAAGAAAACAGTCCTGATTATAAGAAAATGATTTCAAGCATTTTTCTAAGTATCATTTTCAGGGGACTTTTGGTGCTATTGATAGTTGTCATCTTTCAGGACTACATTGGCAAGCTGTTTAATCAGCCTGAATTGAGAGATTTCAGTAAATATGGCTATGCTTGCCTGATAACAGGTCTCGGTCGTGCAATTAATGTTACAGCGGCATCTTTATTCAGAAATGAAAAGAAAGTGCTGGCTTTTATATTGGTTAGCATGGGACTAGGTGTATTCAGGACCGGATTCCAGTTGATAGGGCTCTTCTATTTTGAAATGTCGTTTTTAGGCTATATCAATGGAAGTGCGATTGGCACAGGGCTCGTTACACTGTTGATACTAATCTATGTTTTTAGAAAATCCGGTTTTGCATACACCCGGAAAATGATGAAGTCCATCAATCAGTTTGCGCTGCCATTAACACAATACAGTTTAATTGTATGGGTACTCACTTATGCTGATAAGTTTCTGCTGGAGAAATTCCCTGTTGATTTGGGTATTTATAATACTGCAGTTACATTTGGAGCAGGTATTGCTATTGTACTTCAGGGCTTACAGGGAGCTAACCAGCCTGAAGTATTCAGGGTGATGAAGGCAGGTATTGATGAACATCAACATGAAATACGCCAACTTTCAAATGCCCTTCTCATGCAAAGTATGCTCATCATAATTGGGGCTATATTACCTACAATGTTGTATTTGAGTTTACTATATGAGACAGATGTGAAGCTCGCAGCAAATATCATTTCACTTGTTTTCGTCAGAAGCATCTTACGAACTCAGTTTATTGTATTCTCATATCCATCTTATTTCCTGAAAAAGACGAAAATATTCCTGTATCTGAATACAACCGGAATGATTGTCAACCTCGCATTAAATTATATATTAATTCCCCGATTCTTTTTCTATGGAGCAATAGCATCAGGTATCATAGCTGATTTAATTATGGTGATAGGCATCTATTTTTACCAAAAAACCATAGTAAAGATTGAATGGAATAAGTATAAGCTTTTGTATTTCCCCTTAAGCGTTGTTTTTATTGCCATTATAGCAGATGTAATACGCATATATTTCAATATCAATACCTACATCACCACAGTAAGCTTGGTATTGCTAACATTTGCAGGTATGGTATTTTTATATAGGATGGAATTACAGAGAATAATTGCCAGAGTATGGAAATCGCATTAGTGTAAATATTGAAAGTCAAAATTCCTGACATCATCTATACAGTTAACCATGATTGCAGTATTAATAAATAGGCCGGTTTCAAAATGTGAACTTCAGGAAATTGAGCTCATTCTAAAAGAGAATCCAACTGCAATAGTATATACCACCAGTAAGATGAAATTGCCTTTTCCTGTAGAGGTGATCATCCAGGATTCTGAAATAAAAAAGAAATTGAATCATCAGGCGATGGCAGATATACTCAGCTTTGGTGAGATATTATATGATGGTAAAGCAATTACTGACTGGTTAACATTTAATAATATGAGTGTATGGCATTATCATAAATTCAGACTCTACTTTCTATTAAGTAACTTATTGAATGAATGTCAACTAGTTATGGATTATTCAGCCAGGTATTCTAAGGTGATATGGTTTACTGCAGGTCCTGATCCTTTACTTTTAACTGCAATTCCTGCAAATGTGAGTGTTAGGGTTGTTGTTGGGCAAAAGGGGAGTGGCAGCTCATTGCCTTCTAAGATCAATTTTTTATTATACATAGTCATACGGCTCTTTCAAGGTGTTTTTTCAATTGGGAAAACAGGCAATATTGAACATCTTATTATAGATAGATCAACAAGACAACCTTGTTTGGATCTCAATGATTTGAGCATTAAGATGGAAAACTATAACCTGGCATATATAATTGCTAAAGCCGGGCAGGATTTCGCGATTATAGATGAGATAGAGATACCGAAATTCAACAGGAATCAACCATTCAGGATTGCAAAATGGATGTTGGTAAATACGAGAAAACACTTATTAAGGATTCCTGGAGAATACATCCTGATTAGAGCTTTTTTCATCCGATCGGTTAGGACAAATTCAAAGAAAATTGAACTGAGTTTAAAGAAATCTATTTCGCAATTGGCCGAGCAATATCAGGATGGACATACGGCATGGATTCTCAAACAGTTGCAAAGATTTCATTCTGCTTCTGCATTGTACATTTTTAAGAATCAGGCCTATAGTGCTTTCTTTAAGTCAAGAAAATTTAAAACAATTTCCACCATTGATGAGAACAGTCCCAATGTTAAGAGTATTCTTGACTCAGCCCGTCAATATAACATTCAAACCATTGGTATTCAGCATGGAATAATACATGATTTACATCCAGCCTATGTATTAACCCCGAAAGACATCGAGAGAAAAATTCAATGTGATAAGTTCATTGTCTGGGGATTTAACTGGAAAGATTATTTGTCAAAAAAGATAGGATATCCTAAGAGTATGATATTTATAGCGGGTCAATCACGCACTGATATCATTCCGGTTTTGAATGAACGTCATAAACAGCTTGTTGAAAATCTACAATTACCCAAAAAGAAAATCATTGTTTTTGCGTCGCAACCCCTACCTGATAAAATGTTAAGAGAGAGGGCGGCTTTTGATGTTCTTTCTGGAGTGAGTAAGCTAGATGATGTCCATCTGGTTATTAAACTTCATCCTGCCGAAGTTAATGATCCTGATTATTACAATAATATTGCTCTTCAGGTCGGCTGCTCTAATTATTCAATAGTGACTGATAAAGATTTGTATCTGATTATAGCTGCCTGTGATCTATTGATTACTATCTCATCAACTGTTGGTGCCGAGACTGTATATTTTGGGAAACCACTTATTATTTTAGATCATCTCAATGAAGATCTCCTTGGTTATATCAAACAAGGAGTTGCATTTAAGGCTACAAATCAGACTGACTTAACTCAAATAATAAGGGAAGTTATTGATGGTAAAATACAGGTTGATAAAAATGCTTATGCTAAATTTATAGAGCAGAATGCTTATAGGATAGATGGTAAGACTTCAGAGAGAATATTGAAAATTATTCGTAATTAGTTATCCGCTGCATAGATTACCTAAGTTCTTATTTAAACTATTGCGCATGAATTAACGTATCTTTGCATACCTGAATAAATTCAAATAATGAAGCAAAAAAATAAAATCTGTATTATTGGAGCAGGCTCTATTGGAACCGCATTGGGACAAGTCCTTGCCAACTGTGATCAGCTTGAAGTTTCACTTCTCTCCATTGAAAAAGATGTAGTTAGTGATATTAATGAATTACATGTAAACAGGACATATTTCCCTCAGATAAAGCTAAATACCTGGTTAAAAGCTACAACTGATGAATCTATATTAAGTTCTTCAGATTTCATCTTTATTGCAATTCCATCCACCGCAATCATTCCCTATATAAATAGAGTAAAGGAACACATAAATCAGGAGGCTGTGCTGATTAATTTGGCTAAAGGATTTGCCAATAATAATGAAACAATAGTTGATGATCTCAGAAATATTGTTGCAAATCCTGTTTGCAGCCTTAAAGGACCAACCTTTGCCCGTGAGCTGATCAATAATATGCCTACTGCAATGACCGTTGGTGCAGATGAATACAAGATATATATTCAGTTATTGGAAATATTTAAAGGTTCTATAATTCATATAGATTATTCTGATGATGTTATAGGTGTTGAGATCTTAAGTATATTGAAAAATATCTATGCCATTATTATCGGCATAATTGATGCTCATTTTAATTCACCAAACCTTCGTTTTTTGGTATTTACACGTGCCTTCAATGAGATGTTGCAACTCTTACTGTTATTTGGCGGTAAGCAAGAAACAATGTTCAGATATTGTGGTATTGGCGATTTTGGCTTAACAGCATTAAATGATCTGAGTCGTAATAGAACATTAGGGCTGTTAATAGGAAAAGGTTTCTTCTCTGAAGATATATCGGGTAAAGTAGTGCTTGAAGGAAGGGTTGCGGTTGATATTATAATAAGTAAACTCAATTCTATTAATGCAGACCACAGCAAATACCTGCTATTGGATGAGCTAAATAAAGTATTTACAGAGACTTACGACATTAAAAAATTCATCAGCAATATTTTAAAGAATGAATCAGCCCTGACAAGAAAATCGTTAGATGTTCAATAGCCTGTCAGGCTGGTCAAAAAGGTTAATCCTTTCTTTTATTGTTTGATCATCCCAATCCCACCATTTTAAATCTAAGAGTTTTTTGATGGTTGATTCATCAAATCTATACCTGATATGTTTAGCCGGGATACCAGCAACAATACTATAAGGTTCAATATCTTTATTAACCAGTGAATTAGCCCCTATAATTGCTCCATCGCCTACTTTTACACCTGCAAGAATAACAGCATTTGCACCTATCCACACATCATTTCCTATGATACATTTCGCAGTAATCTGTTCCTGAAAAGTTTTATTTTGCCTGATGAAGCCATATTTACTATCGTAGGCAAATGGGTGAGAACTAACCCAGCTTGTAGGATGATTACCTAAGCCTATCTTAACACCATAAGCAATAGAACAGAAATTGCCGATAGATTGAGTATTTCTATCGATCAGACAATTTTTATTGATATAAGTGTATTTCCCTATACTACCTGCGCATATATGAGAACCATGTCCCAGAGTTACACCTTTCGCCAGCTTGACATGTTTACAAATGCTTGCAGCATCGATAATGCAATAAGGATGAAGAATTTTCTGAATCAGTACCCAAATAAAGTGCTTCATTGCTTCATTATTTAAGGATTATCTCAATTAACCAAAAGATATAGAAACTATATCTACAACATTGCTAGCGTCAATATCTTTTTAAAGAACACTTTCAAGAACTTTAATTATTCTGGATGCAGTATTGCCATCCCATAGTTCCGGGATGCGACTTTCTTTCCAATTACCTTTTAAAATCTCATCTGCCAATAGTATTATCTTCTCAGTATCACAGCCGGCAAGTTCGTTAGAACCTTCCAGTATTGTTATTGGTCTTTCAGTATTTTCTCTGAGTGTTATGCAGGGAATCCCATACACGGTAGTCTCTTCCTGAATGCCTCCGCTGTCAGTCAGTACAAATCCGGATTCTGATATTAATCTGCCAAAGTCAAAATAGCCAAGAGGATCAGTAAGTATCAAATTACTTAGTGATGCAACATAATCGCCTAATCCAAATTCATTAATCATCTTACGTGTGCGAGGATGAATAGGGAACACAATGGGGATTTCATTTTGGATTACTGCAAGGGCTGCAAGGATTTTCTTGAAGTTCTCAATATTATCAACATTGGAAGGACGGTGGAGGGTAAGTGTAACATATTTCTTAGCTACAAGACCAAATTGATCAAGTATACCTGATTTTTTGATCATTTCCTGTGAATCCAGAAGAGTATCAATCATAATATTCCCAACCAGGAAAATACTTTCAGGCTTATGTCCTTCAGTCAATAGATTTTCAACAGCATCCCTTGAAGGTGGCATTAGAATATCAGTAATAGAATCTGTTACCATTCTGTTAATTTCTTCAGGCATAGAACGATCTCTACTTCTGATACCGGCTTCAACATGAATAATCCTGATATCTTTTTTTGCAGCAACAATACTACAAGCCATTGTTGAGTTGACATCACCTACTACCAGAATTGCCATTGGTTGATATTCATCACAAACAGGTTCGAATCGTTCCATGATTTTGGCTACCTGTCGGGCATGAGTATCAGAGCCTACTTCAAGTGAAATGTCAGGCTGAGGAATATTCAGTTCTTTAAAAAAAGTATCTGACATCAGTACATCGTAATGTTGCCCGGTATGTACAAGAATAGGTTCCAGTTTATCAGATAATCTCATTGCATGGATTATTGGGGCAATCTTCATGAAGTTTGGCCGGGCACCGGCTATGATTAGTATTTTATGAGGCTTCATTATTTAATAGTTGAAGTAATTTCATCCAGAATTCGTGCAATATCACCAGTAAGGTTCTTTCTTGAGAATTTGTCAATTTTATCAAGATGTTCAGAAACTCTACCTTGCCGGTAATCATCATACAGCTTTAATATAGCATTTTGCAGATTAGTTTCATCGTTAAAGTCAACAACAATCCCTGCATTAGTTTCATTTATTATTTTTGAACTGTCACCTTCATTTGGTCCAATACATAATATAGGCCTTCCTGAGGCAAGATATTCAAATACTTTACCCGGAATTATGCCCAAGGCATTTGGTGTATTATTGATGAGCAGCAATAAAACGGCAGAATCAGCCGACAGTTGTAGTGCTTTGTCGTGAGGAATGTATTCTATTTTTTCAGTAAATTCTTCTATTCCATATTTTCCCAGAGATTCGAAAACACTGATATCGGTTTTCCCGATAAAACGAATTTGAAGATCATTGCGTAATTCAATATTTTCATTAACCAGTTTTGCAATAATCTTCCAAAGAAATTCAGGATTTCGGTCCTTATTCAGGGAGCCAATATGAGTAAGAGTAAATTTCAGTGGTTTATTAAATGAAACAGTTGGAAAATCTGAAGGATCAAAACCATTTGTTATAACAGTTGTATTAGACGCCCCTAATTTTATAAAATCATACTCCCAATTGTGACTGACAGTTACTAATCTATCAGCGTTCTTGATAACCTGTTGTTCCATTTTACGGTGTCGATAGTCGGCAAATGAACTAAGCATCAACTGATCATAAAAGTCGATATTTGTCCATGGGTCCCGGAAATCAGCCAACCATGGCAAACCGGTGCTTTTCTTTACACCCAATGCTATCATATGCATTGAATGAGGAGGTCCTGTTGAAATTATTGCGTCAACATGGTTTTGTTTAAGATATTGGATCAGGAATTTGATGGATGGCTTAATCCAAAATTTTCTGGCATCAGGGATGAAGAAATTGCCCCGTAACCAGATTGAGAATTTCTGTGCAAGCCCGGGTGCCTTCTTCTCGCTAAGGAAACCTGCATTGATACGTTCGTCTTTTTTTGCTCCAATTAACTTCCTATAAAACTGATATGGTTCCCAGATTGGTTGTGTTACCACATTTAGATTATCGGGCAGATCCTTGAATAAACTCTCATCAAATGCCGGCGGTTCAGGATTTTCAGGAGTATAAACTACCGGTTCCCAACCATACAAGCGTAAGTATTTAACAAACTTCAACCAACGCTGCACACCCGCACCTCCGCTTGGTGGCCAGTAATAGGTGATAATAAGGACTTTGCCAGGCATACTTTTGAAACTGTATTAAGCTTTGGAATTTCCTGTTATGGATTTAGATTCCTTAGCTACATTATTGTTAGCAGCCAACTTACCTGAATTGCATTTCTTTACCTCGGTGAATATATAGAATGCAGCAAGTAACAATAAAATAATTGAACTTACTGAAGCAATGATATTGCCGGTATAGTAAACCGCCGGTTCAAACCTGAATTCAATTTCATGATTACCTGCAGGAACAATCATACCGCGTAATATATAATTAACTCTGAAATGAGGTGCAGGTTTGTTGTCAATGAATGCTTTCCACCCTTTATCATAATAAATTTCAGAGAAGACTGCAAGTTGGTCAATATTGCTTTGATATGTGTAATTAAGTTTATTAGGCGCGTATTTTGTAAGCTTGATGGAAGCAGTTGAGTCAACTGCCGGTTTAAAATTGCCGATTAAATTATTAAAGCGTTTATCAACAACTGCAGTTACTGCCGGATTGAAATCAGTGAGAGCATTAATTTCCTGATCTGCATTGTCAACGGTTTTTATTTCGCTTACGAACCATGCATTGCCAAGAGCATCAAAATTGATCTGAATTTCAGGCCTTCTATCTTGTCCCGGGATGATAAAGTACTTTGTATTAAGCATATTTAATACATTCATATTGTTTTTCACAATATGATGGTCTATAATCTCCTGATATCTTCTGAGCTTTGCACCATGGTAGCCACCTATACTTTTATGAAAATATGATGTACTTGCATCCTGGAATGTGCTAACTGTCAGATTAAAAACTCTAAAGTTGGGATCAGTGTCCTTTAGTATAAGCTGGTCAGCTTCAGTGGGTTTATAAGGATTAGCCACCAGAGAACGACTTTGAAAATCATCTTTATTGAGATATCTGGAAGCAACCGGAATCATGTCAATAACAACTAAAAGTGCAAAACCTGCATAGATGTATGCTTTGTTAAGTTTAGTATTTAACCATGTGTAAACTAGAGCAGCAGCTGCCAATATAAGTAATAGGCTTCTAAGAGCATCAGCTTTAAAGATATTAATTCGGGCAGCCTTTAGATTTGAAACAATCTGATCAAATCCCTGCAATTGGCTGCTATCAAGAGTTTGACGTTGTTGATCAATGGCGGCTATCTCTGATTGACTTAGAAAAGAGAAGAATGTATCAGGCAGAATGTAAAACAGTAAAGTTAGACCAACAGTTATGCCGAGTGAAATCCAAAGTGGTTTTCTATTTTTTAATAGGATATCTTTATTGTCGAAGATAGCCTGTAATCCGAGTATAGCAAGAAGTGGAATTGCGAAATTAGCCATTACAAGTATCATTGAAACTGCTCTGAATTTATTGTAACCGGGCACATAATGCAGGAAGAAATCGGTTAAAGGCATGAAATTCTTACCCCAAGAAAGCAGAATTGAAAGAACAACCACCGCTAATAACCACCATCGGGTATTCCCTTTAGTAACAAATAGGCCAAGTATAAAGAGGAAGACGATAATGGCACCTACATAAACCGGCCCTGATGTGAAAGGCTGATCACCCCAATAGTGATTTTGACCGGCAATATTATTGGCAATCTGAGGATCTATTCCCCTCATCGCTTTTTCATTATTACCCAAAGCATCTGAGGCTCCTCCTTTTGCATTAGGAATCATAAGGGTATAAGTTTCTGCAATGCCATAGCTCCACTGAGTTGCATAATCCTTATCCAATCCTGAGGTTCTGTTCTCTTTCTCTGTGGTGAGTTCAGTTTTACCTCGAATGGTATCTTTGCCATACTCCCAGGTAGACCACAGATTAGTGATATTTGTCGCCAAAGCCAGTATAGCTGCTACAATCAAGAATCCTGATGCCTTGATGAATTCTTTTATCTTTTTATTTTTCAAGGAATCAATGAATACGCAGATACCTAGAAGGAGTACAATAAGCATTAGGTAATAAGTAATCTGCAAATGATTGGCTTTTAGCTCAAGAGATAAAAACAGTGCGGTCAGAAGGCTTCCAAGGTATATTTTCCCTCTAAAGGTCATTAGGATTCCGGCAATAACCGGTGCCATATATCCTATCGCATGTGCTTTACTATTATGGCCGGCTTCAATAATAATGAGGAAATAGGAGGAGAATGCATACGCCAAAGCTCCACCAATAGCCAGCCATGGATTAACACGAAGGCTTACCAATAAAATATAAAAGCCTATAAAGTAGAGAAACACTAAGCCGGCCGGGTGAGGCAGGTTGAGTGTAAAAACTTTATCGAAGAAGGCAATGAAATTGGAATGGTGCTTTACTGAAATCTGATATGCCGGCATACCGCCGAACATACTGTTTGTCCATAAAGCCTCTTTGCCGGTTGATGCTCTGTAATCGAGTATTTCTTTCGACATCCCTTTCCAGTGGGTGATATCAGATTGAAATAGTTTCTTTCCCTCTAGCAAAGGGTGGAAATAGGCAAATGTAATAATCACCATAATGACAATAGCCACCAGATGAGGAGTCAGTTTCGCGAAATCAATCTTTTTCATTGGTTGGAGTTTGATGGTTTTTTACCTCTTCATAATCAACATAATCTCCCAAATCAGGAGGAATCTCATTTTTATTCTCCTTTTTCATTCTCTGAATAGTTATCTTTCCTTTTTGCTGCCGGTTTTCAGGATTTGAATCAGGGTGTTGTTCATAGAATCTGCGTTGAACTCTACGTATAAAGTATTTCATTAAGATAGGAGCAAGGTAAAGTGCAAAAATTCTAAAGAAAAGATATAGAGTCAGAATAAGAATAATCAACTTTAGAAATGACATTTCAGCAGAATTTGTTATCAGGATGATATAATGCGAAATTAGTGCTTTTTGGGCATTATCAGTTAATCTTTGATGAAAAACTGGATATGTAATCAGATTTTATCGGCATCGTCAAAATGAATGGAAGAACAATACATTGAATTAATAACATAACAAAAGGAGATAAAATGAATTATCTCCTTTTAATTATATCTTCAACAGCCAAGAAGCTGCAAGTATCTTATTTAGACCTTGTTTCGTCAGATACTGTTAGTTTTTTTCTGCCTTTAGCTCTGCGTGCAGCAAGAACTCTGCGTCCATTGGCAGTAGACATACGTTCGCGGAAACCATGTTTGTTTCTTCT
>CALCQV010000104.1 GCA_937894795.1 uncultured Bacteroidales bacterium | reverse complement strand
TTGGTCGTTGATGATGAACCCGGCATAAGGATGGGTACTCACCGTATATTGCAGAACTTCAAGGTTGATTATCCATTCATGGATGAGCATATAGAGTTTAAGGTATTGGAGGCTGCCACCGGAGAGGAGGCCATTGAGATCATTGAGAGTGAGATGCCTGACATCATATTGCTCGACAACAAGCTCCCCGGAATACAGGGAGTGGAGGTGCTGGAGTATGTCAAGAAGAAGCTGTATGATATCATTGTGGTAATGATTACCTCGTATGCATCGCTGGAGCTTGCCGTAAAGGCAACACGTGACGGGGCCTATGATTTTATACCCAAACCCTTTACCCCTCAGGAACTGCGTGCTTCCATTGAGAATATTACTAAACAACTGTTTCTCAAGAGAATGACACAAAAGATGAACAAGGCCGGTAAACAGATACGGTTTCAGTTCCTTTCTGTGCTCTCACACGAGTTAAAAGCACCCCTCAATGCTATAGAGGGTTATTTGAAAATGATGAACGACAAGCAGTTTGGCAATGACATCAATGCCTACAAGGAGATGATTGACCGCTCACTTGAACGCATAAATGGTATGAGAAGCCTCATTATGGACCTGCTTGACCTTACCAAGATTGAATCGGGTCAACCGGTACAACACATGCAGGCAGTGGATATTACCAGGATCGCCTTGATTTCAATGGACACCATGCGTCCCTATGCCATACAGAAAGATGTGGACCTCTATCTCAATACAAAGGAAAAGGTAAACATGGATGCAGACCCTAATGAGATTGAGATCATTTTCAATAATTTAATATCCAATGCTGTTAAGTATAATAAGAATGGCGGACGAGTGGATGTTTTCATCAAAGCCCACAAGGAAAAAATTGAAGTCAGGGTTAGTGATACCGGCATTGGAATGACTGAAGAGGAAAAAGGAAAACTGTTCCAGGATTTTGTGAGGATCAAGAACCAGAAAACCAAGAATATCACAGGTTCAGGACTGGGTTTGTCCATTATGAAGAAAATAATTGATATGTATCACGGGGAAATTGAAGTACAGAGTATTCCTGATAAGGGAACCACGTTCATCATCACTTTCCCGCTAAGCTAAACTTCCAAAAAAGATGACAAATAAAAAACTACCCGATAAAACTGTTGAAAGACTAAGTATGTACCGTCGTGCCCTGCTTACTTACCATGCAAGCGGCAAACACCACATCTTCTCGCACGAGATAGCCAATATGCTTCATATAACACCCGTGCAGGTGAGGCGCGACATCATGCTCATTGGATATACCGGAACCCTGCGACAGGGATATGATGTTAAGGAACTCATTGATATCATTGGAAAGATCATTGATACCCGCGATGGACAGAAGATAGCGGTTGTTGGCATAGGTAACCTGGGTAGGTCAATAATGGGCTACTTTAGCGGCAAAAGAACCAAACTTACCATTGTTGCAGCCTTTGACTCCAACAGTGAGAAAGTTGACAAGATATACGCGGGCGTGCCCTGCTACCATATTGACCGGATGGTTGATATTATTAGAGAAGAGGGGATTTCAATTGCCGTAATATCTGTGCCCGGTGAATTTGCCGTTGAAGTGGCTGAGACACTCGTAATGGCCGGCATAAGGGGAATATTCAACTTCTCCCCCAAGCCGCTGAACGTACCATCACATGTTTATCTGCAGGAGTACGATGTGATTACCATGCTTGAGAAGATTGCCTATTTTGTTAAAAAAGCCTAACCTGTTTGCTCCTGATGAAGATTCATTACGGTTTTGAGAATGTTGACAATCTGAAGAATCCTGTAATTACCACAGGCTCCTTTGATGGAGTGCACATAGGACATAAAACCATACTCAACCGCATAAATGAAATAGCGGCCATTATTCATGGAGAGTCGGTGCTGATTACCTTTCATCCGCATCCCCGAAAGGTACTCTTCCCGGAGACAGCCGGTAAGAACCTGCTCCTCATAAACTCACAGCGTGAAAAGATTGAGCTGCTCTCAAAGACTGGGCTGGATCATTTGATAATAGTGAAATTTACCAAGGAGTTTTCTGAAATATCATCCATTGACTTCATACGTAACATACTGGTGAACAAGTTGCACGCAAGTAAAGTGGTCATTGGCTTCAATCACCACTTCGGCCATAACAGGGAAGGTAATTTCGACTACTTGTATGAGCTTGGACAATACTATAGCTTCGGAGTGGAGGAGATACCTGAACAGGACATACATCAGGAAACGGTAAGTTCAACCCTCATACGCAAGGCATTGCTTGAAGGCAAGATACAAAGAGCCAATGCTTATTTGGATCACCTTTACATCATCATTGGTGAACTGTGTGAGGGAAGCGCTTCCTTAAAGATACTCAACTTCCCTACCTATCGCATTCCGGTTACAGAAGACAGCAAACTGGTACCTCCCGACGGTGTTTATGCGGTTAGCGTACTTGTGGATAATACTTACTATAAGGGAATACTCAACATAAAGAACTCACTGCCCCCCGAAACCAGAAAGATGGAAGAGATTCATCTCGACCTTCATCTGTTTGAGGAACAGGGACAGGAAGACGCCGCACCTGCCTGTATGCTGCCTGGCAGTAAACCGGTAATTGAAAAGGCCTCAATTCATAAGATGCTCATGGGCAAGGAGGCTACCGTGTTCTTCGTTAAGAGGATTCGTGATGAACTCGACTTCAATAGCAAGGAAGAGATGCAGCTGCGATTGGCAAACGACTTGCTAGAGGTGGAAGAGCTGATATATTAGCAGTTGAATGTGAAATGAAAATGATTGGATAACCCGGTATAAAGAAAACCAGAAATGACAGGGCATAAACAAATGAAGCTTACATTCCTTGGGACAGGGACCTCCATAGGGGTGCCTGTAATAGCATGCAATTGTCCTGTCTGCAAGTCGAAAGATGCGCGCGACAAGAGGTTCAGGACGTCGGCTATGATAAGTGTTGACGGTCAGAACATCGTCATTGACTGTGGTCCCGATTTCAGGTTCCAGATGCTGAAACAGAATGTGGAAGACATCAATGCCGTGTTGTTTACCCATGAACACCGGGATCATATAGCCGGGCTGGATGACATAAGGGCCTTCAATTATGTACTTAACAAGAATATACCCATTTATGGCACCAGGCATGTGATGGAGGCCATAATGACGGAATTCCCCTATATCTTTTCAGAAAGCCGCTACTTTGGAGCACCCCAGCTTACGGTTCACGAGATTGATGATGCCAGTTTCAGTATTGCTGATACAGTGATACAACCCATACGGATTATGCACAACAAGCTCCCTATCATGGGTTACCGAATTGGCGATCTCACCTATATCACAGATGCGAGCTTCATTGATGAAGAAGAAAAAGAGAAGATCAGAGGCTCAAGCGTACTGGTAGTAAATGCGCTCCGGAATTCAAAGCATGTATCGCACTTCTCATTGGGTGAAGCCCTTGAACTTATTGAACAGATTAAACCTGAACGGGCTTATATAACACACATAAGCCATTTCCTCGGATTGTATGAAGAGGTGGAACAGAGGCTCCCACCCAATGTTCATCTTGCATACGATAATCTGGTAGTGGAGTTGTAATCCTTGCTACATTGATTGGAATTGAATACGTCAACCGGATAAATTATTGAATACGTCAACCGGATAAGTTGACAGAATCCTGGTTTGGTTCAAACAACCCGATCGGTAAGTTCAGGATATTTTAATCAATGGATAAAGAGCGGTAAGAAAAATGATGAAAAACAGTGGAAAAGCAAGTATTCTTTACCGATTTGCAGGACAATCTCCCCTTTAAATTTCGTACCTTTGCAGTATCGATTCAATAATAGTTTTTACAAATAATATCATGATATTTAATCCTGAAAAATGCCGTATTCCCGATCAAAGGATGAAGCCCTTCATTGATCCCGATGAATTGTGGAGTTTAATCAATGAAACCAAAGCTGACAAGAAAAGAGTCAGGGAAATTATTGCCAAGTCGCTAAACAAACAGCGCCTTACACTGGAAGAGACTGCAGTGCTCATCAATGCCACCGACAAGGAGTTGGTTGATGAAATAAAGGAGGGCGCACGTGAACTTAAGAAGAGAGTTTATGGCAACAGAATAGTGCTTTTTGCCCCGCTGTATGTAGGCAACAAATGTATTAACAACTGCCAGTATTGCGGATTCCGCACATCAAATAAGAAAGCCATACGCAAAACACTTACCGATGCTGAACTGGTACACGAGGTGGAAGCGCTGGAAGACAACGGGCAGAAGAGATTGATACTTGTTTATGGAGAACACCCTGAATATTCACCCGAGTATATCGCACATACCGTTCGTACGGTATATGGCGTAAAAAAGGGGCCGGGGGAAATAAGAAGGGTTAACATCAATGCCGCTCCGCTGGAGATTGATGGCTTCAGAACAGTGAAAGAGGCCGGTATTGGCACTTACCAGATATTCCAGGAAACATACCACCCCGAAGCATATAAACTTTATCACCTTGGAGGCGTAAAACGAAATTATGAATATAGATTAACTTCGCTCGACAGGGCACAGGAGGCTGGCATTGATGATGTGGGCATTGGCGCACTGTTCGGATTGTATGACTGGCGTTTTGAGGTATTGGGGCTGGTTCGCCATACCAACCACCTGGAAGCCTGCTATAATGTTGGGCCACACACCATCTCCTTCCCCCGTATTAAGGACGCATCATCAAAGAAAGTTGGTGATGACTACTCGGTAAGTGATGAGGACTTTGCAAGGCTGGTGGCTATACTCCGACTGGCAGTACCTTATACCGGTATGATACTCACGGCCCGTGAACCGGCAAAACTTAGGGAAGAGGTTATTCAATTCGGTGTTTCACAGATAGATGGCGGCACAAAGCTCGAAATTGGCTCGTATGCAGAAGAATCAATCAACGAACGACAGAATCTCAACAGGGAACAGTTTCAGATCAATGATAACCGCTCACTCAACGAGATCATTGATGAGTTGCTTGAAAAGGACTTCCTGCCATCGTTCTGTACTGCCTGCTATAGACTGCAACGTACCGGAGAGCACTTTATGGAATTCTCTGTGCCCGGTTTCATAAAACGTTTCTGTTCACCCAATGCCATGCTTACTCTGGCTGAATACCTTGAAGATTATGCCCCGGCTGAAACTAAGGATAAAGGTTGGCAGGTGATTGAAAGGAATATCAAAGAGCTTACAGGACATAGTGATGCGGTTAATATTGAAGAGCTGCAAAAGAGACTGGACCTGATCAAGGGTGGGAAACGCGATATCTATTTCTAATGAACTATTAAGTGACAATAAAATGAAACAAACACGTATCATTGGATTACTAATCCGTGACCGGATTAAGGAAGCAGGTCGCCTGCAGACAACACTAACAGCCTATGCCCATCTCATCAGAAGCAGGCTTGGCTTTCATGAACTTAATGAAAATACATGTAGCCGTACCGGCGTGATCATCCTTACACTCATAGGTGATGAAAGCGACTGGGTGGAATTTGAAAGTGTGATTATGAAAATTGAAGGCGTTGAAATGCAGCAAATGTCATTTATTCTTTAACTCTCTGCTATTATGACAATGATAAGAATACTAGGTATTAATGTAATCAATAGGATGCAGGTTGCCACACAGGTACAGAAAATACTTACCAACTACGGCTGTTCCATTAAAACCCGCCTCGGTCTCAATGAATCAGATGATGATGATAAGGGAATAGGTGGATTGATCATTCTTGAACTCACCGGTGAAGTATCGGAATGGCTCAAACTTGAAAATGAATTACTTGCCCTTGAAGGCGTGGAAGTGTCAAAAATGGATTTTACAAGGTAACATTGCAGATTATTCTGGGCCTGTTTTTGCTTTCCTGGTACTTTTGTGGTCAAGGAGTAATGATACTTTTCCCGTGAAGCATTTCTATCTTTCGAAGTGAGGTAAAAGCTCCACTGATTCATTTGTATTCAACGAATTATGGGGACAGAAATAATGAAAGATACTAATTTATCGAAGTATGGTGACAGCTCCCTTGAAACTTTCGTTTTTGAAGTATCCGAAGGTGTTTAGACGATAGTAATAGGTTCCTTCGGGCAGGTTATCACCATCCCAATTGTTCTTGTAGTTGTTATTGTCGTATACTTTACGTCCCCATCTGTCGAGAACGATTAGCTCCATTCGGATAAACTCAGAATCAATGGGAATCTTCTGGCCCTCTTCTTCCTTGGTGATCTTGAAGTAATTGTTGATTTGGTCGTTGCCGCCGGGTGTAAAGACGTTGGGAATGAACAGATTAGCTTCGCTAACCGGCAAGGCAACGGAGATTGTGTCACTGCAACCGCTTTCATTTACTATGTGTAATACTGCCGAGAATTTTTCAATCTCAGGATTGGCGGCAGAACTGTAGAGATGCTTTGGAGCCTGTTCCCTGGAACCCTGCGATCCATCGCCAAAATCCCATAGCCAGTCGACTACACTCTGGTCACCGGTAAAAGAGAAATCAACCACCGGGTTTTGTATGTATACAGTATCAGGATCAGTAAGGAGTTCAACAACAGAAGCTTCAAGGACGCTGACGTTAAAGTTGGTATCGAGTACACAACCATTGGCATCAGTAATGTTGAGATTGTTGATGCCACCGCAGGCACCTGCAACTACACTGTCGAAAACAGAGGGAACACCCTGCCATAGGAACTCATAAGGCTTTAAGCCACCCCTGACAAATGCTGCAATATTGGCATCGCAGGCATCGGGACAAGTAGCGTCAATTTCTTCAATAATTACAGACATCTGAGGGAAAAGTGTGATATCAGTTCCAGTAAAGACGGTTGGGATATTACCGTTACTGTTTCTAAACCATGATTCAGATGTCACGAATGAGATATCGCCATCTTCCTTTCCGACAATGAAAATGAGCTCCAGCATAGTGGAGGTGCCAATGAGCGATTGGGGTGTGGTGGCTACCCATTTGATGGTGACGGTGCTGTCGTTGGAACTGCCAATGGTAAAGAAACCGTTATCCCTGAGCAATGGATTGCGCTGACGTTCACTGGCATAGGTCAATGTGCCCTTTTGAAAGCGGATGGTAAGAAAGAGAGAATCCACATTCACAATGGAATCAACCAGAATAGGAGCTATGAATTGTGAGCCTGCACATACATTACTGCC
>CALCQV010000103.1 GCA_937894795.1 uncultured Bacteroidales bacterium | reverse complement strand
AATGCTTTTTATTCCTTAGTTTCCGCATTGGCATCATCTACAGGTTTTTCAACAACTGGAGTTTCTGATACTTGTGGAGCCTCGGCCTTAGGAGTAGAATCTTTTGGAGCTTCAGCTTTAGGCTTAGCAGCACGACTACGGCGGGTTGTTTTAGCTTTAGGAGCTTCCTTAACAGCCAGGAGGTTCTCGTTGAAATCAACGAGTTCCATCATACACATTTCTGCATTATCACCAAGACGATTACCAGTCTTCAGAATTCGGGTATAACCACCTGGGCGAGCAGCGACTTTAATAGCTACATCTCTGAAGAGAGTAGAGACAGCCTCTTTCGATTGCAGGTATGAGAATACCATTCTGCGAGAATGAGTTGAATCATTTTTTGAACGGGTAATAAGCGGTTCAACGTATGATCTCAGTGCTTTGGCCTTTGCCAGAGTTGTATTAATGCGTTTATGTATAATCAGCGAGGCAGCCATATTCGACAACATAGCCTTACGATGGGCGCTAGTTCTTCCAAGGTGATTGACTTTCTTTCCGTGTCTCATTTTTCAATTAATCCTTATCAAGTTTATACTTTGCGACATTCATTCCGAATTCCAGGTTCTTTGATTTAACCAGGTCTTCCAATTCAGTAAGTGATTTCTTACCGAAGTTTCTGAATTTCAACAAATCGTTTTTATTATATGATACTAATTCGCCCAAAGTTTCCACATCTGCAGCTTTCAGGCAGTTAAGAGCTCTTACCGAGAGATCCATGTCAACCAATTTGGTTTTCAGAAGCTGACGTATGTGAAGTGATGTTTCATCAAACTCATCATTAACCGTTTTCTCTTCAGCATCAATAGTAATCTTTTCATCTGAAAAGAGCATAAAATGATGAATGAGAATACGAGCTGCTTCTTTCAATGCATCTTTTGGTTTAATGGAACCGTCAGAAACAACTTCCATTATAAGCTTTTCATAGTCAGTCTTTTGCTCAACGCGGAAGTTTTCAATAGTGTATTTAACGTTCTTTATTGGAGTATGAATTGAATCAATAGCTATAGTACCAATAGGTGCGTTTTGCACTTTATTTTCTTCAGCAGGAACATAACCACGGCCTTTATCAATAGTAAGATCTATAGACAATTTAACGGAAGGCTCCATGTGGCAGATTTCCACTTCAGGATTCAAAACCTGGAATACAGAGAGGAATTTGTTAATATCACCTGCTTTAAAGGTATCCTGACCTGAAATAACCACCCTTATATGCTCATTGGTTTCTGCTTCAAGCAGTCGTTTAAAACGAATTTTCTTCAGATTAAGAATGATATCAGTAACATCCTCTACCACTCCCTTTATTGAAGAAAATTCCATATCCACCCCATCAATCTTGATGGAGGTGATGGCGAATCCCTCAAGTGAGGAGAGGAGTATTCTCCGCAGGGCATTGCCGATGGTGATTCCGAAACCCGGTTCAAGTGGTCTGAATTCAAACACACCTGTAGAGTCATCGGCTTCGATCATAATAACCTTCTCAGGTTTTTGAAATGCTAATATTGCCATTTTATCTTCCTCTTGAGTAATAAATTTGTTAACCTAATACTTTATTTAGAATACAATTCAACGATGAGCTGTTCCTTAATATTCTCAGGAATATCCTCACGAGCTGGCAAAACAGTCATTTTACCACTCAGTAAGTTACCATCCCATTCCAACCAGGGGTAGCTGTTACGCTTTCCTGCGAGAGAATTCTGAATAACTTCCATTGACTTTGATTTTTCTCTTACAGCAATAACATCACCTACTTTCACTTCGTATGATGGAACATTAACAACGCTTCCATTAACTGTGATATGACGATGAGAAACCAACTGACGGCCTGCGCTGCGTGAAGGAGCAATACCTAAACGGTAAACAATATTATCAAGCCTTGATTCGATTAATTGTAAGAGCAATTCTCCTGTAATACCTTTTTTACGGGTAGCTTTATGGAATGTGTTCTTAAATTGTTTCTCAAGTATTCCATAGGTATATTTGGCTTTCTGTTTTTCCTGGAGCTGCGTTCCATATTCAGAAAGTTTTTTACGCCTCTTTGAGTTCCCATGCATTCCCGGCGCATAGTTCTTTTTTTCGAAATATTTATCCGGTCCGTAAATAGGTTCTTTAAACTTGCGTGCAATTTTGGTTTTTGGGCCTGTGTACCTAGCCATAATTACTGTGTTATTTTATTTTCAAATGTTATCAAAACTCCTGTTAGCGACTGCCAAACCATCATAGTAAGAGCAAACAGCCGGATAAACAGTATTAAACCCTTCTTCTTTTAGGAGGACGGCAACCATTGTGTGGCATAGGGGTCACGTCCATAATTTCAGTAACCTCAATACCAGCTGAGTGGATGGTACGTATAGCAGATTCACGGCCTGAGCCCGGTCCTTTTACAAATACCTTCACCTTGCGAAGTCCCATATCATAAGCAACCTTTGAACAATCAGTGGCTGCCATCTGAGCTGCATAAGGAGTATTCTTTTTTGAACCCCTGAAACCCATCTTGCCTGCAGATGCCCAGCTGATTACCTGTCCTGAATTATTTGTCAGGGAAATGATGATATTGTTAAACGAGGCCGATACATATGCATGACCAATGGGATCAACCTTAACAACTCTTTTCTTTGATGTTTTAGCAGTTTTTGCCATAACAGTTTTTTTTCTACTTTCTTAAGTTTAATTACTGATTAAGGTTCAACTCTTAACCTTTAGTTGCTTTCTTCTTGTTAGCAACAGTTTTTTTCTTGCCTTTACGGGTACGAGCATTGTTTTTGGTGCTCTGTCCACGCAGAGGTAAACCAAGACGATGTCTGATACCACGATAGCAGCCAATATCCATCAATCGCTTGATGTTAGTCTGCACTTCTGTGCGAAGAGCTCCCTCTACTTTGATCTGTTCGCCAATGATAGTACGGATTGCGTTCTGCTCATCGTCATTCCAGTCTTGTACTTTCTTATTTACATCTATACCTGCACTGTGCAGAATTCTCTGTGCTGTGCTCCGGCCGATACCGTAAATATAGGTAAGCCCTATTTCACCTCTTTTGTTCTTGGGTATGTCAATACCAGCAATACGTGCCATATATTGTTTATTGTTGTGACGTTAAATTCTATTATCCTTGTCTTTGTTTGTATTTAGGGTTCTTTTTGTTGATTATATACAACCTCCCCTTTCTTCTGACAATCTTACAGTCAGGTGTTCTCTTCTTTACAGATGCTCTTACTTTCATTTTACAAGATGGTTTGTTTATTTGTATCTGAAAATTATTCTTCCTTTACTTAAATCGTAAGGCGACATTTCGAGTTTTACCTTATCACCCGGTAAAATTTTGATGTAATGCATCCTCATTTTACCTGAAATATGGGCGGTAATGATATGCCCGTTCTCTAGCTCAACACGAAACATTGCGTTACCTAATGATTCAGTAACTGTTCCATCTTGTTCTATTGAAATTTGTTTCGCCATTTATTTTTTATTAATTTACTTTTTCCTTTAATACTTCCTCTATTTCGTCAAATGATGACAGAATTGTTGGTTCTCCTTTAATTATGGCAATCTGGTGTTCATAATGAGCTGATGGTTTTCCATCTGCAGTTCTGATTGTCCACCCATCTCTATCCTGGGTTACCTGACGTACTCCAAGATTGATCATTGGCTCAATGCATATTACTAGTCCCTGCCTAAGCATTATTCCGTCCCCTCGTTTCCCATAGTTAGGAACTTCAGGACTCTCATGCAGGTTTCTGCCAATTCCATGACCTACCAGATCACGTACCACTGAGTAACCAAAACTCTCAACATAAGATTGCACTTCATAACCTATATTGCCAATCCGGTTACCTGCCTTTGCAACTTTTATGCCACGATAAAGAGATTCTTTAGTACGTTCCATAAGTAAACGCTTCTCTTCATCAAGTTCACCCACCGCAAATGTGTAGGCTGAGTCTCCATAAAAACCATTGAGCAGTGTACCACAATCCACTGAGACCAAATCACCCTCTTTTAGTTCTTGGTCACCTGGAAAGCCATGTACCACTACATCATTGACTGAGATGCAAAGTGTGTAAGGAAATCCGTTATATCCCTTGAACGCCGGTTTAGCCTTGTGATCACGAATAAATGTTTCAGCAACTTTATCCAGTTCTATCGTTTTAATCCCGGGTCGGATGATTCTGGCCACTTCAGCCAGGGTTTTACCAACAAGTAAAGAACTCTGTCTTATTAATTCTATTTCTTCTTCTGACTTATAAGAGATCATCTCTTTGGTCTTACATGTTCATTGAAGAACGACCTTTAATACGACCTGATTTTGTTAAACCATCATAGTGACGCATTAAGAGGTGGCTCTCAATCTGTTGCAATGTATCAAGTACAACTCCAACCAAAATCAACAGTGATGTTCCTCCAAAGAAGTTAGCAAACTGCGAAGTAACTCCCATTTGTCCTACTATTGCCGGCATAATTGCCACAAAAGCAAGGAAGATGGAACCGGGTAAAGTAATTCTTGACATAATCTGATCTATGAATTCAGCGGTTTTCTTACCAGGTTTAACGCCCGGGATAAAACCGTTGTTCTTCTTCATATCCTCTGCCATCTGATTTGGATTGATGGTAATGGCTGTGTAGAAGTAGGTGAATACAATGATCAGAACAGCGAATACAAAATTATACCAGAAACCATTAACATTGGTAAAGGTAGCAGCAAATCCTGATAATGATTCTGATTGTGCAAACCCTGCCAGTGTTAGAGGTAAGAACATAATAGCCTGAGCGAAGATGATCGGCATAACCCCTGCTGCATTCACTTTAAGAGGTATATACTGACGAACTCCACCATATTGCTTATTTCCAACTATTCTTTTTGCGTACTGTACCGGAATTTTCCTTGTTCCCTGTACAAGTAGAATACTTACCAGAATAACGGCTATCAATACAACAAGCTCTACAACGAATATAACCAAACCTCCACCTTGCTGTTCCATACGTGAAACAAGTTCACCGAAGAGTGCAAACGGCAGACGAGCAATAATACCAATCATAATAATGAGTGAGATACCATTGCCAATACCTTTATCGGTGATACGTTCACCAAGCCACATTACAAACAAGGTACCTGACACAAGAATAACTACCGATGATACCCAAAAGAATGTACCTGGATTGGTAACAGCCGGGTCAAACGGTGATATAGCCTGAGCCGGTAACTGGGATATCAGGTTGGCAATATAAGCAGGTGCCTGGAAACCGGTGATTAGCACAGTTAGGTAACGGGTAATCTGGTTAATTTTCTTACGACCGCTTTCACCTTCCTTCTGTAATTTCTGGAAGTAAGGAATAGCCATGCCTAATAACTGCACAACAATTGAAGCAGAGATGTAAGGCATGATACCCAAAGCAAAGATGGAGGCATTTGAAAATGCACCACCTGAGAACATGTTAAGCAAACCGAGCAGCCCCCCTTCAGTCTGGTCCTGTAAAGAAGCCAGCTGATTAGGATCAATACCCGGTAATGTAACATACGATCCAAACCTGTATATAAGAATGATACCAAGAGTATAGGCAATACGCTTACGAAGATCCTCGATCTTATATATATTTCTTATTGTTTGAATTAGTCTTTTCATCTAAGGGTTAGATTTTAGTGGCCTGACCACCAGTGGATTCAATAGCTTTAACAGCACTGGCTGAGAAAGCATGAGCTTTCACTTCAACTTTAGCAGTAAATTCACCTCTGCCTAAGATTTTTATCTTATCATTTTTAGAAGCAATACCACTTTCAATGAATACATCCATATCAACAACATCCACTTTACGTGATGCTACCAATGCCTGAATCACATCGAGATTAACGCTTCTATATTCAACGCGGTTAATATTTTTGAAACCAAATTTAGGTAAACGCCTGTAAATTGGCATCTGTCCGCCCTCGAAACCGAATCTTCTGCTATAACCGGAACGTGATTTGGCTCCTTTATGGCCACGTGTAGATGTTCCACCGCGTCCTGATCCCTGTCCTCGTCCGATCCTTTTGCTATTCTTTATTGAACCTGCAGCCGGTTTAAGATTACTTAAATCCATAATGTCTTGTCCGTTTACTTAGTTGTAAATTAAATTTCTTCCACTTTCAGTAAGTGATTGATTTTGGCAATCATTCCCTCTATTTGCGGAGTTGCCTCCACCTCTACCGGGCGACCCATTTTTGATATACCGAGAGCTTTTAATGTTCTCTTCTGGCGTTCGGGTTGTTTGATACCACTTTTTATCTGTGTAACTCTCAATTTTTTCATGTTGTAACTATTTTGCGGTATAACAAATTAACCGTTGAATACTTTATTTAGATCAACACCACGAAGCTGAGCTACGGTGTATGCATCACGCATATTAACGAGGGCATCAATGGTTGCTTTAACAACACTATGAGGATTGGATGAGCCTTTTGACTTAGCAAGAACATCCTTAACACCAACGCTTTCAAGTACAGCACGCATAGCACCGCCTGCAATTACGCCGGTACCGGGAGTAGCCGGTTTCAGGAATATCAGAGCTCCTCCATATTTACCAAGTTGTTCATGAGGAATAGTGCCTTTGAGCACAGGAACCTTCACCAGGTTCTTCTTTGCATCATCAACTCCCTTAGCAATAGCAGCGGTTACTTCCTTTGCTTTACCCAAACCATAACCAACAACTCCATTCTCATTGCCAACAACAACGATAGCTGAGAAGCTGAAGGTTCTACCTCCCTTGGTAACTTTGGTTACCCTTTGTATACTTACCAGGCGGTCTTTAAATTCAATCTCGCTGGATTTTACTCTCTTAATATTTGTGTTTGCCATTTGCGTTAAAATTTAAGGCCTCCTTCTCTGGCCGCTTCAGCTAATGATTTGATTCTTCCGTGATACAAATACCCGTTGCGGTCGAACACTACTTTTTCGATTCCTGCTTCAATTGCTTTCTTAGCAATAAGCTTGCCCACCATTTTTGCCTGTTCGATTTTGGCAGTTGGGTTGCCTGAAATCTCAGGAATGAGTGACGATGCAGAAACAATAGTCTTACCTTCCAGATCATTTATAATCTGAGCATAAATTTGTTTATTGCTCCTGAATACGCTCAATCTTGGCTGCTCAGGGCTACCGGTAATCACTTTCCGGATTCTGAGTTTGATCCTGTTCCTTCTGTATTCTTTTCTGTTCTTAATAGCCATCCTGTTTAAGGAATTTAGCCCCGAATTACTCCGGATGCGGGTTATATTAATTATTATTTTTCAGATGCTGACTTACCAGCTTTTTTCTTAACAACTTCACCCATAAAGCGAATACCCTTTCCTTTATAAGGCTCAGGTTTGCGCATTGATCTGATCTTTGCGGCTACCTGACCCAGGAGCTGCTTGTCAAATGAAGTCAGTGTTATAGTTGGGTTTTTTCCTCTCTCGGCAGCAGTGGCAACTTTCACTTCAGCAGGCATTTCAAAGAAAATGCTGTGTGAATAACCTAGAGCCAGTTCAAGTACATTATCAACTGCAGTTGCCTTATAACCAACACCTACAAGTTCCTGTACCACTGTAAATCCGTCAGATACACCTTTTACCATATTGGAGAGCAATGAACGGTATAAGCCATGTTTTGACCTGACATCCTGCTCCTCATTGGCGCGGTTAACATGAAGATGATTATCATCAACATTTATAGTAATATTCGGATCAAGTTGCTGAGTTAATGTACCCAATTTACCTTTTACTGTGACAACGTTATTATCTGCTACTGTTATCTGAACACCGGCAGGAATGACGATTGGCATTTTTCCTATTCTCGACATCGTTTGTTCTCCTTCGTTTAGCTAATGTAACACAATACTTCGCCACCAATATGAAGCGTTTTGGCTTCCTTGTCGGTCATTAAACCGCGGCTTGTTGATAAAATTGCAATACCCAATCCGTTAAGTACGCGTGGCAGTTCTTCAGCACCAACGTAACGGCGTAAACCGGGTTTGCTTATCCTCTCAAGTTTACTGATAGCTGGAATCTTTGATACCGGATGATATTTCAAGGCTATCTTGATAATTCCGGGGATACTCTCATCCTCAAACTTGTAATTCAATATATAACCCTTATCAAAGAGTATCTTGGTTATTTCCTTCTTAATATTTGAAGTAGGAATTTCCACGATACGGTGGTTAGCCATCACGGCGTTCCTCAACCGGGTCAGGTAATCTGCTATAGGATCTGTTACCATTTTATCCTCTAATATTATTGTTGTTATAAATATTTATTTACCAGCTTGATTTCTTAATTCCGGGAATCTGGCCATGTAAAGCCATAAACCTGAAGTTAATACGTGAAATACCAAACTGACGCATATACCCTTTTGGGCGACCTGTCATCTGACACCTATTGTGCAGGCGAACAGGAGATGAATTTTTTGGCAGTTTCTGCAATCCGATAAAATCACCGGCTGCTTTTAATTCTGCACGTTTGGCAGCGTATTTGGCAACAAGACGTTCTCTTTTACGTTCTCTTGCTTTGATAGATTCTTTTGCCATGTTATTGTTTGTTCTGATTTTTAAATGGTAAACCAAATTCTTTCATCAATGCCAGACATTCCTGATCATTGCGGGCAGTAGTTACAAAAGTAATGTCCATTCCATTAATCTTTGCAACTTTATCCATCTGGATTTCAGGGAAAATAATCTGCTCTGAAACACCCAGTGTATAATTGCCACGGCCATCGAATCCCTTTTCATTGATTCCGCGGAAGTCTCTTATACGAGGAATAGCTACAGATACCAAACGATCAAGGAATTCATACATCCTGTCGCCACGTAAGGTAACACGCACTCCAATAGGCATACCTTTACGAAGTTTGAAGTTTGAAATATCCTTCTTTGATTTTGTTGCAACAGCCTTTTGACCGGTTATTGAAGTAAGCTCGGTAACTCCTGCATCAATGAGTTTCTTGTCAGCAATAGCAGTACCTAAACCCTGATTTACACAAATCTTGAGTAATTTGGGAACCTGCATTACAGTTTTATACTTAAACTGTTCGGTAAGTGCCGGAACAATTTCTTTAGTATACTTATCTCTTAAGCGTGGTGAATAGCTCATTACTTAATTACCTCCCCCGACTTTTTAGAAAAACGAACTGATTTATTAGTTTTGGCATCAACTTTACGGCCAACCCTTGTCGGTTTACCGGTGTTATCAATCACCATTAAGTTTGATATATGTATACCGGCCTCTTTTTTAACAATACCACCCTGCGTATTTTTGGCATTAGGTTTAGTATTTTTCGACATAAGGTTAACTCCTTCCACGATAGCATACAATTTCTCTGTATCCACTTCAAGGACTTTACCCTGTTTGCCTTTTGAGTCACCAGCTATAACCTTCACGGTGTCGCCTTTTTTGATATTTAATTTCGTGCTCATAGTTTGATGGGTCATTTACAGCACCTCGGGTGCTAATGAAACAATTTTCATGTATTGCTTTTCGCGAAGTTCACGGGCAACAGGTCCAAAAATACGGGTTCCTGTCATCTCACCGGCATTATTGAGCAATACCACTGCATTGTCGTCAAACCGGATATATGATCCATCGTTGCGACGAATTTCTTTTTTGGTTCTTACCACCACTGCTTTGGCCACGGTACCTTTTTTAATGTTTCCTGATGGGAGAGCATTTTTCACGGTAACTACTATTTTATCGCCAATGGAGGCATATTTTTTACGGGTTCCACCCAGTACCCGGATGCACAGAACTTCTTTAGCTCCGCTGTTATCAGCAACCGTAAGACGTGATTCCTGTTGTATCATAATTACTTGGCTCTTTCAATAATTTCGACTAATCTCCAGCATTTATTCTTGCTCAGGGGACGTGTTTCGGCTATACGAACAGTGTCGCCAATATTGCAGTCGTTATTCTCATCATGTGCGGCAAACTTAGTAGTTTTCTTCATAAATTTACCATACTTGGGGTGCTTCTCACGACGTTCAACCTGAACGGTGATTGACTTCTGCATTTTGTTACTTACAACAACCCCAATTCTCTCTTTTCTAAGATTTCTTGTTTCTATAGTTTCCATAGCTTTTCTCCCGGGTTATTTTTTTACAGTAGCTGTTGACTGAGCCTGAGCTGCTTCATTAACATTGCGTTTATGCAATTCAGTAAGCATACGGGCTATGGTTCTACGGTATGTTTTGATCTTATTAGGATTCTCAAGAGGAGATACAGCATGGTTCAGCTTAAGCTTGTTCAGCTGTTTGCGTTCTTCTTCCAGCCGCTCAATGAGCTCAGCTTTTGAAAGCTCTCTAATGACTTCTTGTTTCATCGTTGCTTATATTGATTCTTCTACGTAATCTCTTCTTACTACAAATCGTGTTGCTACAGGTAATTTCTGAGCAGCCAATCGCAATGCTTCTTTTGCTACTTCTTCAGGAACTCCTTCTGCTTCAAATAATATACGACCCGGGCTGATACGTGCTACAAAATATTCAGGTGCACCTTTACCTTTACCCATACGTACTTCGGCAGGTTTCTTTGATACTGGCTTATCCGGGAATATACGGATCCATATTTGTCCTTCACGTTTCATGTGACGGCTAACCGCCTGACGTGCTGCCTCTATTTGTCTGCCGGTTATCCAGGCTTCTTCCAGGGTCTTGATACCGAAGGAACCGAATGAAAGTTCTGCCCCACGCTTGGTGTTGCCTTTCATTTTGCCTTTCTGCATCTTCCTGTACTTCGTTTTCTTTGGCTGTAACATTATTACAAGATATTGATCGGATTGTTGTTACTCTATTTTATTTTCTTATTTCTTTCCACGGTCACCGCGTTCTCCACGATCGGGGCGCTCACCGCGTTCTCTGTTACCATCACGGCCACCGGGGCGGTTACCACGTGCAGGGCGTCCTCCTCCTGGGTGATGTCCCATTGGTTTCTCTCCTCTGCCACCTGCAACACTCTGGCTTTCTACACTTGGCACTAAGTCAGGTTTACCGTAAACTTCACCTTTACATATCCATACTTTTATACCAATGCGTCCATAGGTAGTGTGGGCTTCAGCTAATGCGTAATCTATATCTGCACGAAGTGTATGTAAAGGAATACGACCTTCCTTGATCATCTCACGACGGGCCATTTCAGCACCTGCCAACCTGCCTGAAATCAAAACCTTAATTCCTTCAGCTCCAATACGTATAGTTGAAGCTATTGCAGTCTTGATGGCTCGGCGGTATGAAATACGACCTTCAATCTGACGGGCAATCGCATTGGCAACTATCACTGCATCCATTTCCGGACGTTTAATCTCTGAGATGTTGATCTGGATCTCTTTCTTCGTGATCTTCTTCAACTCTTCTTTCAGCTTATCAACTTCCTGACCACCTTTACCAATGATGATACCCGGGCGGGCAGTGTGTATGGTTACGGTAACCAGTTTGAGGGTGCGTTCAATAACTATTTTTGAAACACCGGCCTTTGATAAACGTGCGTTAAGATAGTTACGAATCTGATCATCCTCAATCAGTTTATTCTCGAAACGTCTTCCGCCATACCAGTTGGAGTCCCATCCTCTGATGATGCCTAGCCTGTTACCTATTGGATTTGTTTTTTGTCCCATTCAACAAAATATTATTTAGTTGTTAAAGCCTGCTGTGCAGTATTCATTTCTTCAGTAATTCTATTATCTATTACCACTCTAACATGATTGGAGCGTTTGCGTATACGATGTGCACGTCCTTGTGGAGCAGTCCTGATACGTTTTAGTGAGCGGCCACCATCAACACCTATCTCTTTAATGAATAGATTGGTATTTTCAATGCGTACGCCTTCATTCTTAGCCTGCCAGTTAGCAAGGGCTGAAAGAACCAGTTTATGCAGTCGGCTGCTGGCATCCTGTGGTGAGTGCTTTAGTACATGTAGTGCTTGTTCTACTTTCATACCGCGCACCATATCAGCAACAAGGCGCATCTTGCGGGGTGAAGTGGGACAATTGTTCAGCATAGCGAACGATTCCTGCTTCTTAGCCTCTTTGACCAACTCGGCTTTATTATGTTTACGTGATCCCATTGGTGTGTTCTTTCTTTATTTTTTACCTTTATCTTTACTACCGGCGTGGCCTCTGAATATTCTGGTCGGTGAGAATTCACCAAACTTGTGACCTACCATGTTCTCAGTTACATATACAGGGATAAATTTATTCCCGTTGTGAACTGCTATTGTTTGACCAACAAAATCAGGAGAAATCATTGATGCGCGTGACCAGGTTTTAATAACAACCTTCTTATTGGAACTAACTGCTTCCAATACTTTCTTTTCCAGTTTATAGTCGATATAAGGACCTTTTTTTAACGAACGGCTCATGTTAAAATCTGTTTATGATCAATTACTTCTTCCTTCTTTCGATAATATACTTGCTCGAAGCTTTCTTCGGATAGCGAGTCTTATAACCCTTAGCCGGAATACCCTTGCGTGATCTTGGATGACCTCCTGAGGCTCTTCCTTCACCACCACCCATCGGGTGATCAACAGGGTTCATTACTACAGCACGTGTACGGGGGCGACGGCCAAACCAACGGGTACGACCAGCCTTACCTGACACTTCAAGGTTGTGCTCGGTATTTGATACCATTCCTATGGTAGCCTTGCATGATTGTAATATCATACGGGTTTCACCTGAAGGAAGCTTGATAATGGCAAATTTACCATCGCGTGACATAAGCTGAGCTGAAGAACCGGCACTGCGTGCCATCTTTGCTCCTTGTCCCGGGCGTAATTCAATATTATGAATTACAGTACCGAATGGAATTTCACTCAGGTAAAGTGAGTTGCCAATTTCAGGCTGTACACCTTTTCCTGATAATACCTGCTGTCCTACCTTTAATCCGTTTGGAGCTACAATATATCTCTTCTCACCGTCAGCATAGAACAATAAAGCTATGCGGGCAGTACGATTAGGATCGTATTCAATAGTTTGTACTGTAGCAGGTACATTTTCCTTATCACGTTTAAAATCTATGATACGGTATTTCTGTTTATGACCGCCACCTATCGACCTTACGGTCATTTTACCATCGTTATTTCGTCCTCCTGATCTTTTTTGAGATACCAAAAGGCTCTTCTCCGGACTGGTGGCAGTGATGTCATCCATGGCGCTTACAAGTTTAAAGCGCTGTCCTGAAGTGGTGGGTTTGAATTTCTTTAAAGCCATTATCTTTAAATATTGCTATAAAAATCAATTGTTTCACCTTCAGCTAATGTTATGATAGCTTTTTTGTATGCACCCGTGTTTCCCTTAACCGCACCGGTCTTGGTAAACCTACTTTTTGCCTTGCCGGCATAGGTCATAGTATTTACTTCTTTAACATCAACTCCGTATAATTCCTCTACTGCTTTCTTTATCTGCAGTTTGTTTGAGTCCTTCTTTACGATGAACCCGTAACGGTGGAGCTTATCACCTAAGGTTGTCATCTTTTCCGTTACTACCGGCTTTATTATGATTCCCATCGTTTTTATTATTAATGGTTGCTAATTCTCAGCGCTATTGCGATGATTTAATTTTGAAAAACTTTTTCTATTTCGGCAACCGATCCTTCAAGAATGATCAGGTGGTGAGCACGAAGAATTTCGTATGTGTTTAAATCACAAGCTCTTATAACTCTTGCCTGCTTCAAATTACGGGATGACAAATATAGTGCTTTATTGCTATCGCCCAATACCATAAGTGTCTTTTTACCTGAAAGTTGAAGGTTATTCAGTAATTCTACAAAAGTCTTGGTTCTTGGTTTTTCAATATTTAGATCTTCCAATACTACAATGCTATTGTTTTTTGCCTTGTAACTAAGGGCTGATAAGCGAGCCAGTTGTTTCAGTTTCTGGTTCAATTTAAAGCTATAGGTTCTTGGACGAGGGCCAAATACTCTGGCACCACCACGCATTAACGGTGATTTGATGCTTCCTGCCCTTGCTCCACCGGTACCTTTTTGTTTTTTCAACTTGCGGGTACTTCCTGATACAGTTGATTTCTCTTTTGAACTATGAGTTCCCTGACGTTGATTTGCCAGATATTGCTTTGCATCAAGATAGATGGCGTGGTCATTGGGTTCGATATTGTAGATCGAATCACTCAGGGTAACTGTCCTTGCAGTCTTTTCCCCTTTAATGTTATAAACTTCTAGCTCCATCGTTCAATTATTACATATGATCCGTTAGCTCCGGGTATTCCACCTTTTACCAATAACAGATTCTTTTCCTTAACTATTTTAACTATCTGAAGGTTGATGATCTTCCGTCTTTTGCTGCCCATCTGTCCTGCCATACGGATACCTTTGAATACCCTTGATGGCCATGATGATGCACCTACTGAACCGGGAGCCCTTAACCTGTTGTGCTGACCATGGGTAGCACCACCAACTCCTGAAAATCCATGACGACGAACAACACCCTGGAATCCTTTACCTTTGGTGGTTCCTACTACGTCAACATATTCACCTTCAACAAAAACATCTACTTCTACCTTATCACCAAACTGCTTGCGGTGACCAGCTTCAAAACGTGTAAACTCTACAAGTTTTCTTTTCGGTGAAATACCGGCCTTTTCAAAATGGCCCTTCTCAGCCTTATTGGTATGCTTTTCTTTCTTATCCTCGTATGCAAGCTGAATGGCATCATATCCATCAACTTCGTTTGTCCTGATCTGTGTGACATAACAAGGGCCGGCTTCAATGACCGTTACAGGTATATTCTTGCCATTGGCATCGAATATACTGGTCATTCCGATTTTTTTTCCTATAATTCCTGACATTGCAGTATCATGTTTAATTTGATGATTCTTTTTTCAAGTAGCTCTCGGTCTGGTTTACTTTGACCTCTATCACACTTTAATTTCAACTTCAACTCCACTTGGCAATTCCAGCTTCATCAGCGCATCAATGGTCTTGCTGGTGGTACTGTAAATATCGAGTAACCGTTTGTATGAGTTCAATTCAAACTGCTCTCTCGATTTTTTATTGACAAAGGTTGACCTCAACACAGTGTAAATCTTCTTATTTGTTGGTAGCGGAATTGGCCCGTTAACAACTGCACCGGTTGATTTCACGGTCTTAACGATCTTTTCTGCTGATTTGTCTACCAGGCTGTGATCGTACGATTTCAGTTTAATTCTGATCCTTTGGCTCACGTTACTTTGAGTTTATTGATTTAATGCTTTTCTTTATTTAACAAGGTATCCTTTAATCTTGTATATTATATCATCTGTCAGTGCTGCCGGCAATTCAGCATAGTGTGAAAACTCCATGCTTGAGGTTCCCCTGCCTGAGGTTATGGTACGTAAACTTGTTACATATCCAAACATCTCAGCTAATGGAACATGAGCCTTTACTATCTGGTAACGGTTCTTATGCTCTATTCCTTCAACACTGGCACGACGCTTATTCAAATCACTTGTAATTTCACCTACATACTCATCAGGTACATTTACTTCCAGCCTCATCATAGGCTCCATCAGCACGCTCCGTGATTTACGGGCAGCCTCTCTGAAACCAACCTTGGCACATATTTCAAATGCCAATGAATCAGAATCCACTGTATGAAATGATCCATCAACCAAACGTACTTTTAAGCTTTCAAGACTGAAACCGGCCAAAACGCCATTCTGCATGGCAATACGGAATCCCTTTTCAATTGCAGGTACGTACTCTTTTGGAATGTTTCCGCCTTTTATATCATTGATAAATTGTAATCCTTTGAATCCTTCATCAGCCGGGCCCATAACAAACTGTATGTCGGCAAATTTACCACGTCCGCCATGCTGTTTCTTGTAAATCTCACGGTGTTCAATGGTCGATACAATTGCTTCTTTATAGGCAACCTGCGGATTTCCTTTATTGATCTCAATCTTGAATTCCCGGCGCAAACGGTCAGTAATGATATCCAGGTGTAGTTCACCCATTCCGCTAATCACTGTTTGTCCGGTTTCTTCATCAATCCTAACTGTAAAGGTAGGATCCTCTTCTGCTAATTTAACCAGTGAAGCCTCCAGTTTATCAACATCATCCTGAGTTTTAGGCTCAACGGCGATGGTAATAACAGGCTCGGGGAAAGTTATTGATTCAAGTATAATAGGATGCTTTTCATCGCATATGGTATCACCGGTGCGCAATTCCTTGAAACCAATAAGGGCGGCAATATCACCGGCCTCAATATGCTCAAGCGGATTCTGCTTATTGGCGTGCATCTGCATGATGCGTGAAATACGCTCTTTTTTACCTGTACCTGTGTTTAGAACATAGCTGCCCGCTTCAAGTGAACCGGAGTATACCTTAACAAAGGCTAATCTGCCAACATAAGGATCGGTAGCAATTTTAAACACAAGTGCCGAGAATGGATCCTGCGGATTGGCATGCCTTGCTTCCTCAGCTTCAGTACGTGGGTTAACACCTACAACTGAATCAATCTCTGCAGGATTCGGCAAGTACTCAACAATAGCATCAAGTAAAGGCTGTACGCCTTTATTCTTGAATGAAGCACCGCAAAGCACCGGTGTTATGCGGTGTTCAATAGTAGCTTTGCGTATTACCGCACGCATTTCTTCAGGAGTTAAAGAATCATGATCAGCCATGAATTTCTCAAAAAGCTTTTCATCCTCTTCGGCAATCCCTTCTATAAGTTTTGTACGATATTCATTAACAACTTCCTTCAGTTCTTCAGGAACCTCGGTAACAGTGTAGTTTGCACCAAGTGAATCATCATCCCAAACAATTGCCTTGTTTGTAATAAGGTCAACAACACCGACAAAATTTTCTTCCTCGCCAATAGGAATCTGCAGAGGAACAGGATTAGCACCCAGTTTGTCTTTAATCTGATTGATTACCTCGAAGAAGTCAGCACCTGCCCTATCCATTTTATTGACAAAGCTAATGCGGGGAACACGGTACTTATCAGCCTGTTTCCATACTGTTTCACTTTGTGGTTCCACACCACCAACTGCACAGAAAATGGCAACAGCGCCATCCAACACCCTGAGTGAACGCTCTACTTCAACAGTAAAATCAACATGACCCGGGGTATCAATAATATTTATTTTATATTTTTCATCCTTAAGGTTCCAATAAACGGTAGTAGCAGCAGAAGTAATGGTAATGCCACGTTCCTGTTCCTGGATCATCCAGTCCATAGTGGCTGTACCCTCGTGCACTTCACCAATCTTATAGTTCTCGCCGGTATAATACAATATACGCTCCGTTGTCGTGGTTTTACCCGCGTCAATATGCGCCATAATGCCGATGTTGCGTGTATGTGCTAATTTAGCCGACATTGTGTTTGTTATTGTATTAATTGAGTTTATAAGGATAAAATAAAAAATTAGAATCTAAAGTGAGAGAATGCCTTGTTGGCATCAGCCATACGGTGGGTATCCTCCTTTTTCTTAAAAGCAGCACCTTCTTCTTTGTAAGCTGCCATAATTTCACCGGCAAGTTTAGCTGCCATAGTTTTCTCATGACGTTTACGTGAGAAAAGTATCAGATTCTTCATTCCAATGGAGCTCTTACGTGAAGGGCGAATTTCAGAAGGAATCTGGAATGTAGCACCACCAATACGACGGCTACGAACCTCAACGTTTGGTGTTACATTGTTCAATCCTTTTTTCCATACTTCCAGGCCATCTTCCGAAGTTTTTTCAGAAACTATTTCAATGGCATCGTAGAATATTTGGAAAGCCAGGTTCTTCTTGCCTGTATACATCAAGTTATTAACGAACTTGGTGACAAGCACGTCATTAAACTTCGGATCAGGAAGAATTATTCTCTTTTTTGGTTTTGATTTCCTCATTGTTTCTATACTTAACGGTTACCTGAAACCGGAATTATTATTTTCCTTTACCTTTTGCAGGAACTGCAACCTTACCGCCTTTTGGACGTTTTGTTCCGTACTTTGAACGACGCTGGTTACGACCATCAACACCTGAAGTATCAAGTGCACCCCTTATGATGTGATATCTTACACCCGGTAAATCTTTTACCCTGCCACCACGGATCATAACAATACTATGTTCCTGCAGATTGTGACCTTCGCCGGGAATATACGCGTTTACTTCTTTACTATTGGTAAGTCGAACCCTGGCTACCTTACGCATTGCTGAATTAGGTTTCTTGGGGGTTGTGGTATAAACCCTTACACAAACACCTCTTCGCTGCGGGCAACCATCCAGAGCTGGTGATTTGCTCTTATAGGTTAACTTTGTACGTCCTTTACGAACCAATTGCGAAATTGTAGGCATATCAATACTTTTAAAAATTTGTTTATCGCTGCTTTACCCTTTTTTTTGGGGACTGCAAAAGTACAACTATATTTGAATAATACAATACGCTGATAAAAAAATAATTACACCTTTCGGGAAATCTTTGAAGACCCTTTGTTAAAGCCTATTTTGCCAACTTTTGATCTTCTTTCTAATCAGCAATCCGGATTTTATTGTATGGAGGGATTTGATAACCGGAGAGACTGTTACAGCCTTTGCCTTCTTTTTTAGACATAATCAGCCTTCTTTTGAAGCGGCACTCCTGCCTTGTACTGATCGAAACCTATAGTTGTCTAAATTTATCAGGTTCCCTTGATTCGCTAAAATCTCAGAAATTTCCTCAATTCATTGAATTCGTGTATAAACGAATCCTTTAAATTGAGGGTGCAAAAATACGCATTAAAATAACACTTCCAACTTTTTCTTGAAAAAAATGTGAAGAATATTAGAAAGCTTTCCACATTCAGGGTATAAGCTCAGTCAACTGGTCTGTTTCAATGAGGAAGCCATCGTGCCCGAAATCAGAATAGATTTCTTTATAAGACGCATTGGGGAAAATTGATGCTAAGTGTTTCTGTTCGCTAACAGGATATAGTATATCGGTAGTGATGCCAACTACAAGTGTTCGTGCTTTGATTGCACCAAGCAGTTCATGGATGCTTGACCGGCCTCTGTAAATATTATGTGAATCAATAAATCTTGTAAGTATATAATATGAGTAAGCGTTAAACCTCTTTACCAGCTTCTCACCCTGGTACTGCTGGTATGAGGACGCCCTGTAGTCAGTGAGCTTCTCATCAGTCGTTTCCGACTGGGTATGGTTGTATGCTTCTGATGCCCTGTAGCTGATGAGTGCCATTGAACGGGCAGCCTTCAGTCCTTCACTCCCATCAGTTTCCTTAGCATGATAGTCATCATTACTCCTCTTTCTATACCCCTCGGCGAAAGAACAGTCGGCCATAAGGGCAAGGCGCTGTGATTCATTGAAGGCAATTACCCACGGACTAGCTTTTGCACTGCAGGCAATCAAAACAATATGGCTGAACAACTCCGGTTTAATGATAGCCCACTCCATCGACTGGAAACCACCTATGGAACCACCTGTTACCATGTGTATGTGTCTTATTCCCAGATACTCCCTCAACAAATCGTTAACCCTGACAACATCTCTTATAGTAATCTCAGGGAAAGTATGCAACCACTGCTTTCCTGTGTCGGGATTTATAGATAGGGGACCGGTAGTACCATAGCACGATCCCAATACATTGGCGCAAATTACGAAATACCTATCTGTATCAAAACACAATCCCGGGCCTACCATACCCGGCCACCAGTCGGCAGCATCTGAATTGGCAGTTAATGCATGGCAAATCCAGATAACATTGTCCTTCGCCTCATTAAGATTACCCCATGTATGATAGGCTATTTCCAGACCTTTGATCTGTTCACCGCTTTCTGTAGTAAAAGTCAGGGGATAAGTGTAAAAATGCATGTGCAAATCTAAAATCTTTTGGCATTAATTCCAATTATCATCATCCTTGCAACACTTATTTGAACAGTCTCTCCTGAATTGGCAAATCTTAATCCAAACGAATATCAGTATATTATTTATCATCATTACTTGTCAACAAAGAAAAGGCGGATTAGACAATATTAATTAAGAAAACAGCAACGCAGATTATCCATATATAGAAAACCAGATTAACTGATAGCACACTGTTCATAACAAATCCTGCAACTATCTGTTAGTAATAGTTAAGAAATTCAACTAAACAACGAGATGAAAGCAAACGGAAATAGTGTTGACGAAATCCTGGCTAATGTGCCTGCCGACAGGATAGAGCCTTTTAAGAAACTACATGAGGTGATTGTTGAAAATCTGCCTGAAGGGTTTGAAGCCGGAATAAGTTACGGCGGTTTAGGCTATGTAGTACCACATACTGTATACCCTGCCGGCTATCATTGTAAACCAAACGAGCCACTGCCGTTTGCCGGAATAGCTTCGCAAAAGCATACTATTAACTTTTATCACATGGGCATTTATTCGGATCATTCCTTGTTGGAATGGTTTGTCACTGAATACCCCAAACACAGCAAGCAAAAATTGGACATAGGGAAGAGCTGTATCCGCTTTAAAAAATTCGATCAGATACCCTATAAGCTTATCGGCGAACTGATGACAAAAATGAGTATTGAAAAGTGGATTAATGTGTACGAAACTCAGATGAAGAAGTGAGTTAGAGTTCTCAAATTATCAACAGCAAATCTACGCTATATGGATCTCAAAGAACAAATTGAAAACTATATTAACTCACAGCCTCAGCAAAAAATGAACGACATGCGTGTAATACATCATGCGATCCTTGAATTGATGCCTGGTTGTAAGCTATGGTTTTTAGATGGTAAGAATAGTGATGATAAAGTTGTTTCTAACCCTAATATTGGATATGGACAACAATCTATCGAATATGCTAACGGGAAAACAAGGGAGTTCTATCAAATAGGACTGAGTGCAAACACCACCGGAATTTCAGTCTATATATTAGGATTAAAAGAGAAAAAATACTTAGCTGAGACATATGGTAAGAATCTTGGAAAGGCCAGTATAAGTGGATATTGCATTAAGTTCAGGTCTTTAAAGGACATTAGCCTTGATGTACTTAAAGAAGCAATTGTTAAAGGTGGTTCAAGATAATTATAGTAATCAACTCAGAGCAAAACAAAGAACTAAAAACCAAGAACCAAAAACTAAAGTATCTCAATATCATACTTATTTAACAATCCCGGAAGGCCGGCAAGAGAGAAACGGGCTTTTTTGATCCTGTTTATTTCAGGATCAATGGTGTAGTTGAAGGAGGTGCTAAGATCAGCCTTTTCAAGGTTTGTATTTTCGAAGGCAGCCCCGGTAAGGTCACAGCCATCAAATAATACGCTTTTAAGGTCACATTCACTGAAATCAACTTCATGCAGATGAGAATTCCTGAAAACTGTCTTATTAAGTTTCGTCTTGTAAAATGAAGAATGGTTAAGCTGACAGTTATCAAATGAGAAAGATAGTCCGAATTCATTACAATCCTCAAAATGTAAACCAAGCATCTTGCACCCCTTAAACCTGATATCGCGAAAGGCTGTGCGGATTAGCTTGGCCAGGCTCAGATTGCATTCATTAAACCGGCATTCAATAAACCGTATCTCCGATAAATCAAAGGAAGTGAAATCGCATTGGTCAAAGACGCAGTTCTCATATTCTCCTTTTGGCAATGGTGCATTTTGATAATTAACCTTTTGAAAGGTCCGCTCTGTAACGTATGTATCCATATCTCTATTGCTGTTCTTTTAGTATCAGCCTAAGCGATGTATCCCTTGTAAAGAAGAGCCACGCCCAGTTGATAAAGATAACCATTTTATTGCGAACACTCAGTATAAGCATTAGGTGAAGGAACATCCAGACCAGCCAGGCAAAGAAACCGCGGAATTTCAAATAGGGCAAATCAACCACAGCTTTCTTCTTGCCAATAGTGGCCATGGTTCCTTTATCGTAATATTCAAATTCCTTTAAAGGTTTATTGGTCAGAATCCTCTTCAGGTTAGCTGATAGATTTTTGGCCTGGTTTATAGCTACATTGGCAACCTGCGGATGCCCACCGGGGTATTTGGGCGTTTCCATATAGGCAATATCTCCAACGGCATAAATGTCAGACTGCCCTTTTACGCGGCTGTATCGGTCAACAATGTACCGATTGCGATTTAAAACATCAGGTGGCAAGCCTTTGATTACGTTACCGGTAACTCCGGCTGTCCAGATAACCTGTTTGCTTTTTATTGAATTTCCATTGCTGAGTTCAACAATTTCTCCATCATAACTATTCACCATAACATTGGTCAATATTTCAACTCCCATACCTCTAAGATACCTTTCAGAGGCTTCTTTGGCCATTTCACTCATGGTGTTAAGCGTATGCCCGCTTCCCTCAATAAGAATTATTTTCAGATCCTTAAAATTTATCCTCGGATAGTCTTTCGGTAAAATGTTATTCCTTATTTCTGAGAAAGCACCAGCCAGTTCCACACCGGTAGGTCCGGCGCCAATTATCACGAGGTTTTCCAAAAACTCCCTTTCTTCGGGCTTCGCCGACAACAGATCTTCAAAGTTCTGCAAAATATTATTCCTTATCTTAATGGCATCATAGGTAGATTTCAGCGAATAGGTATTCTTTTGAATCTCCTTATTGCCGAAGTAATTGGTACTGCATCCGGCAGCAATAATCAACTTGTCGTAATGAAAACTGCCTATAGTGGTAAGTATAGAATGATTTACCGGATCTATCATCGTTACTTCAGCCATTCTGATCTGGGTGTTTTTCCTATCCTGCAGTATCTTTCGCAGTGGGAATGAAATGCTGCCCGGTTCAATTTGCGAGGTTGCTACCTGATAAAAGAGTGGCTGGAACTGGTGGTGATTCAACTTATCTATTAATAATACCTCAAACAGGTCCTGGTCAAGGTGTTTCAGCAGTTGTATACCGGCAAATCCTCCACCAACTACAATGACTTTCTCACGTTTCAATGATTGCATGTCAACATAATTTATTCACTCGCTTAGAACAATTGTAAATGCCATTTGATTTAGTACTTTATGTTTATATCAACAATATGCATTGAAGCCACATGTTGGTATAAAACTCACAAATAAACATACTGATCTCAGTGCCTTGACGAAAATTACTTTATTCATATATTTGTATGACAATTAACAAACCACACACAATGGAAAACGAAGAAAAGAAGATTGAAAAAGGTGTACAAATGAATAAAACGACAGTATTAGGAATAATGCTGATACTGTTTGGGGGTTTTTATTTTGCACATCAGGCAGGGATGATTGACCATTCAGTTTGGAGGGTCATCTTTTCATGGCAGATGCTTTTGATAGCTATTGGTATCTTAAGTCTATCGGAGCGGAATTATGCATGGGGAGCCACACTCATTGTTGTTGGCGGATTATTTATGTATAAGAGATATACCGGCCACGCCATTGATTATTTTTGGCCCATACTCATCATTATTGCCGGATTGGCTATTATATTTGTGCGGCCGGGTTTTTGGGGGAAAGGGCATTGGATGAAGGGCCGTTTGCAGGAAGGTACAGCAGAAGGCGATTATCTGAATGAAACCGCAATTTTTGGTGGCAATGAGCGTATTGTACGTTCAGGCAACTTCAAAGGTGGCACGGTGGTTTCCATTTTCGGTGGCTCTAACATTGACCTTACACAATCTACCATTGAGCCGGGGACAACGGTTTACATGGAGATGACTTCAATTTTCGGTGGTTCAACACTTATAATACCAACCGACTGGAACACCAAGCTGGAAATGACCAGTATACTTGGCGGGTTTGCCGATAAACGACACAACACCGTTGTCGACAAGTCGAAAACACTTGTCATCAAAGGTGTTTGTATCTTTGGAGGCGGTGAACTAAGATAGCCACCGGTTGCTGCGGTCAGCAGATTGCTGACCGGCATCCTCGTTTCTTAAGTGAAATAAATTAAGGAGTTGGGAAAAGATAAAGATTCAGCTTCAGATACGTGATCACTGAGTCACATAAACAATAATATTATCCTGCAGCGGATTCCCATTTGCCCGGTAATGGAAAGCTGATATAACAGTTACGCCGACACTATTGCCTTGAATATGGCCGTCCCAATATGCCTGGCATATTTGCTGATCATTTGTGTACCATTCTACTTCAGGCCATGCATAGGCTACAGGTGCTACGGATAACTGATAAGTTTCACCAACAGAAATAGTAAGTGAAGTCACGTCAGGTACAATCCAGAAGGCATTACCGCCACCACCATTTCCACCATTGTTGTTTGAATTTGAGTTGGCCGGTTTTTTCTTGAGTGCCAACTCATCATTTGATATTTGTTCTTTCTCGCATGAAGCGAATGCAAACATTGCTACCATTAATAAGATTGCGTATTTTTTCATTGTTTTGGTTGTTTAAGTTTTTAAAAATTAATCAAGAATGTTTTAAGCTTGTTTTAAAAAAAATCAGCCCTCCTTTCAATGAGCCACCGGCTCCATTAATTGTTTCACTTTCATTAGCTTAATTGATCCCCCATTATTTTATTAACTGTTACTCTCAACAGACATTCTCCCTAATCAGCATCCGGCAAATCGGGTAACTGATTCAGATTGGAGACAAAACGGGCCTGATTGAAAGGTTCACCAAATCGCATTAATCTATATAATTCAATTTGAATGGTCCTTGAAATCAACATGCGGGCTTCTTCATCAGTAAATGACTGACTAACAAGCCTGTTGTAAGTACGACCAGTTTCAGGTGGCTGATTTCGCTCCAACTGACGGTCTACAATTTCCTCTATAATCGTTCGTATACTCTCCTGTTGTTTCACGTTGGTTGTTTGTTAGTAAGTATTTATACTCAAAAGATTAAAAAGTAATCTCACATTCCATAAATATCCATATGTTATAATAAAATCTCTTTCATTTACCACCGTTTTGATGCCCTTTATAACCTCATTTATTTTTAGTACTATCAATTAGTTGCTGAACAATGGCATTACATTTAACATTACTAATCAACAAGCTCATAACAGTGAGTACAATTTTGCCTAATTTTGTGGGCAATAATTAATAATCAGTGACTGAAATACTAGATCAACTAAATGCTGCACAGCAACTTGCAGTAACATCATCAACCGGGCCTGTAATGGTAATAGCTGGTGCCGGGTCGGGAAAGACAAGAGTACTTACATATCGTATCGCTTATATGCTTAGTCAGGGTGTTGATCCATTTAACATATTGGCTCTCACTTTTACCAACAAAGCAGCCCGTGAAATGAAAAGCAGAATCATGGAGTTGGTTGGTACAACTGAAGGGCGAAATGTGTGGATGGGCACCTTCCACTCTATCTTTGCCAGGATTCTCAGAATTGAAGGACATGTATTGGGTTACCCGTCAAATTTTACCATTTATGATACTGATGACTCAAAGAGTGTCATTAAAGCAATTTTGAAGGACCTGAACCTCGACCCCAAACAATATCCCCTCAATACTGTGTTATCACGTATTTCAGCGGCAAAGTCAAACCTGATATCAGCAGCTGAATATAATGCAAATGCCGAGCTCTTGTCACAAGACAGTGCTGCACAGAAGCCTATGATTGGTGAGATATACAGTTACTACGACGCACGCTGTTTCAGAGCCGGTGCAATGGACTTTGATGACCTGTTATTTAAAACCAATGTACTGTTCCGTGATTGGGGTGAAGTCCTTTACAAGTATCAGAATAAATTCAAGTATGTATTGGTTGATGAGTATCAGGACACAAATCATGCTCAATACCTTATAGTCAAGCAACTGGCCGCCAGGCACGAGAATATATGTGTGGTGGGTGATGATGCTCAAAGTATATACTCATTCAGAGGGGCCAACATTCAAAACATACTCAACTTCAAGAGAGATTACCCTGATGTTCAGCTATTTAAGCTGGAGCAGAATTATCGTTCCACTCAAACTATAGTAAATGCTGCCAATAGCATTATATCAAACAACAAGGATCAGATATTCAAGGAAGTCTGGACAGAGAATGACGAAGGCAACCTGATACAGGTTTTTAAAGCAACTTCAGAAACCGAAGAAGGCAATATGGTTGCCAACAGTATCTTTGAGCTGAAAATGAATCAGCAACAGCCAAACAGCGCTTTCGCCGTGTTGTATCGTACCAATGCTCAGTCAAGGGCAATTGAAGAGTCACTGCGTAAATTAAATATACCATATAGGATTTACGGTGGCCTGTCATTCTATAAAAGAGCTGAAATAAAAGATTTACTTGCCTATTATAGACTAGTGGTCAATCCATCTGATGATGAAGCTTTTAAAAGGATAGTGAACTACCCTACCCGTGGTATTGGGAAGACAACACTTGAGAAGATTGAATTGGCTGCCGGCGAAAATGGCATCAGCAATCATGCCGTGGCACTGAATGCAGGGAAATACCTGCCCTCACTGCCTTCAGGCACCATTGCAAAAATTGAGCAGTTTGCTGTCATGATACAGAGCCTTAATTATAAACTCCACAAGCTTGACGCTTATAACCTGGCACAGCAGATTTCCATCAGCTCAGGATTAATGAATGAACTGATGTCTGACAAATCAGATGAGGGTATATCAAAGTATCAGAACACCGAAGAATTGCTCAATGCCATTAAAGATTTCACTGAGCGGGAAGAGGAGCCGATGCCATTGTTGGATGAAGATGAAATAATAAGTGATGAGCGGACCCTCGATGTTTTTATGAGGGATATTGCTTTAATGACCGATGCCGATGATGACAAGGGCAACGACAATAATAAGGTTGTACTAATGACAATTCATGCAGCCAAAGGACTTGAGTTCCCATATGTATTTATAGTAGGCATGGAGGAGAACCTGTTCCCCTCAAACATGTCGTTAAGTACTCGTGCAGAGATAGAAGAAGAGCGCAGGTTATTTTATGTAGCACTCACCAGAGCTGAGAAGAAGGTTACGCTATCATATGCTGAGACCCGCTACCGATGGGGAAATATGACCTCTAATGAGCCCAGCAGGTTCCTGTCAGAAATTGATGAAAAGTTCCTGGAGCGCCAAACACGCAGGGTTCCGGTAAAAAATGGAGGCAGCACCCAAATGCAAAGTGCCCCTGTATTTACGAAGAAACCACTTAAAAAGCTCGACCAGTCAACAGAAAGTGCCATGTTTGATCCAGGTTACACTACGCCTGTTGACCAGGTAATACCGGGTGTGGAAGTAGAACATGAAAGATTTGGCCGTGGCAAAGTACTGTCAGTGGAAGGCACCGGCCCCAATACCAAGGCTACTGTGTTTTTTAATGGATTTGGGCAGAAACAGTTGTTGCTGAAATTTGCAAAGCTGAGGATACTTTAGTGCCTTAGATCCCGCACTCATCATTAAATCTTACGTAATCAGCCAATCGGCTATATGCTGATGCCTGATGCCTTCAATATTGTCTTTCCAGAGGGTATCCATAGTCAGTACATATTTTGGATAGTGATCTTTGATTTCCAGCAGTGGCTTGAATTCCCGATCAATGGTTGATTGTTCTGTTATTCTATAGGCCACCTGTATATATATTTTCGAAGTACCATTCTCAGCTATAAAATCGATTTCACTCTCACCTGATTTGCCAGTATAGACCTTATAACCTCTGCGTAGAAGTTCAAGCATCACAATATTTTCCAATACACCGGCTATATACCTGTCGCGATACCCTGACATTGCATAAAGAAATGCCTGATCACCAACAAAGTATTTTTCCTGGGTTTTTAATATTTCTTTACCTTTTACATCGTAACGTGGAATACGATAGATGATATATGCACTTTCCAGCGCATTCAGATAGTTGTATACCGTGTTCAGGTCAATTTTACGCTGCTGCGATTTAAAGTAATCGGCTACATTCTTTGAAGAGAATCTGTTACCGGTATTGTCAAATACAAATTTAACAACTCTTTCAAGTAGCTCCACATCACGTATATTGTTTCTCTGAACAGTATCCCGCAATATGGCAGAAGAATAGATATCGTACCCCACCTTCCAGGCCGTTTCAATATCATAATTGGCAGTGTACAATACCGGAAAACCTCCCATTCTGATATACTGTTCAAATGCAGTATACCGGTTGGGAACACTTTCAGAACTATAATGGCTCCTGAAATCGATGCTTTCGGCAAATGAGAGCGGATAAACATTTATTTCAATGTACCTTCCGGTGAGATATGTAGCCAGATCTGACGATAATAACCGTGAATTGGAACCGGTGATATAAATATCACAATTAAAATCCACCATCAATGAATTTACTGCTTTCTCCCAATTGCTCACTTCCTGAATTTCATCCAAAAGGAGATAGAACTTAACTTCAGTATTCACAGCTGCTACTATGTAGCTGTATAATTTACCGGCATCTTCCAATTCAGAGAATAAAAAACTCTCAAGATTTATATAAAGCACCTGCTCTGGTTGTACTCCCTTTTTCAAGAGTAAATCTTTCAACAGGATCAGTAACGATGATTTGCCGCTTCTACGCAAACCGGTTATCACCTTTATGAAGGGTTTATCCATAAACTTTACCAATTGATCAAGATACAACTTCCGGGTGATCATAACAATACTTTTTAGGGTTATAACCACAAAGATAATACTTTATTCCATATATTTTAGGGTTATAACATAATTTTCATTCCTTCACTCAGAATAGTACATGGATTAAGCATTTCGGGATTACAGTCGACAATTATGTTATTGGTAATGGGGAAAGCGTTAAAAGAAAAGTATTATTGTCAGATATTAAGTAACAACCGAAAATAACCTGCCTCAATACCATGGCTCCTTATCGGCCCGTTATAGTAGCTCTATTTAACTATAAGCTTCCCATTCATTGTTCTTCTTCCATCAATAAGCCGCACAAGGTATAAGCCTCCTGGCAGCTTGCTGATATCAATCAAAATTCCACTGTTGTATTCGTAAATACCATTCACATCTGAATAGCTAAAGTTTGGATAAGTGAATCCGAAAAGGGGAATTACCTAAAATGTCATCAAGATAAATCTGATAAATACATACGGAATCAATCATTTCAGGAATTCTGACTGTGTCAGCATTGGTAGAGTCCATTCTTATAAAGAAGGCCTGTAGGTCATCCTTATAAAATATATGAAACTTCTCAGGTGCAAGATATAAATCCATTCTTTAACAAATAGTTTAAGATATTCCTAATAAATACATCTCTTATTTATTTTTTTCAGATTTTTTTTCTTTACTTTGTGTAAATATTATAATTGATCATGGTAATACACGTTAATATATATATATATATATAACATACGCAATAATTTGGAAGAGAGGAAAGAGCCTCCGTAATAGTATTCTCTTATGCCCTTAATTTTAGTTTTATTTTAACCAAATCATTAAATTCCTTGATCATGAATCCTAAAATTAACAATTTCTATATAATCATCTTGACGACTGTATTATTGTTTGTTTCATGCAGCAAAGATCGCACAGAGCATGATTCCAATTCACTTTCATCAATCAATAAGACGACTCAGAAACTACTGGATTTTAAACAGAATCTTTTCTCCAAAAGCGGAGGTGGTATGTCCTCCGATACCGCCGAATGGCATATTGAAGGCTTGCTGAATTATGAAAAGGCAAACAATGTCCATGATTTCAGTCAAATAGAGTTTTTATACGACACTTTGTCATGGCCATCGATTAATGGTGTTATCAGTTATGAAGACCTTCAGCAAATTTATTATTCTGTTAATGAACTTGCTCAGAGTATGGTATTAAATAGCGGAAATGATAATTACACCTTCGATTTAATAGACTTACAGGTAATTGAAACAGGCCTTAAAAATGGTGAACAGTCATTAGTTGTAGGTATTTCAGGCGGTTTACCCGGAACTACTCAAACATATTTGCCGTTTGACAATACAGATTACTGGGAAAGCGGTGGCTTACAAGGTAAGTGTGATATCTATGCAGGCCAATTTATTGGCCGTGATGCAACAACTGAACTTGAGCAACATTTTAAAGGTCAGTTATATATCCCAAGTTATTTTGTATCAATCGTTTCAATTGATGTGCATGCCATTGATCTTGAAACCGATGATAATCCCTTTGGACCATACATGATGTGGGCAGAGAATAGCAATCACTCTAATAATTGCCTGAGTCCCAATGAGCTAAATTATTATCTTAGCAAATGGGATTATATAAAAAATGAAAATAAACCCGAAGGCAAAACTTTTAGTTCGGTTGATGTCCGCTGGAATGTAATAATTGGAAAATATTCAGAAGGTTTCTATACTTATATTTTAAAATATGGTGTGAATATTGGAAGTAATCCAAATTAATTACTCTTATACCACGAGGAGCTTAAGCGAAGCTCTTCGTGGCATTTTGTGCTTTTATTAATATGTACAATTCTAACCAACTATCTTATAATGAAAAACATTAAATTCATAAGTTTAACTTTATTGCTCCTCTCTATCATTCCTGCAACAAAGGCACAGGAAACCTTTCTAAAAATATATCCTTCTTCCGACTGTAGAGAAATATATAGTGTTATTGAATCAGATGATAACAACCTGATATTTTGCGGTGTTATAAATACTAATCCTGAACATACAACATCTGTGGGTACTATGATGAAAATTGCAATGAATGGTGAAATTGTTGACAGTACAAACTATGCTTTTGAAAATGGAAATTCTTATTTTTCAGAATTAGTGAATCCTACAAATACAAACAGTTCATATTTTTTATCAGGTTCAATTGACTCCATAGGTAGTGATAAATCGTATAATTCAGTATTTATACACTCCATTGATAATGATATGAATATAGTAGAACAGAGGAATTTCGGGATGTGGCCTGATACAGTGAATACACCTTGGGATTTTGAAATTTTAGATGACACCACGGCATATATCTTGTCTTTCTTTAAAACACCAAACTCTTCTCTTTCATACAACTATTCCATAATTAAGGCCCATTTAACTAATGGAGAATATGATTATTTTGTAGCAGATGATTCCACAAATAAAGCCATAACAAGCTTGATTATAGATAAAGTAAGTGAATTAATAAAAATAAACTACATGGTTTTTCATTTGCCATGGGTACCCTATAATCCGATAGCAAAAATCAGCTACGATCTTAGCAATATTGAAATCGTAATGCCCGATAATGAGTTTCACTCACAAACCAAGCTGGCTAAAATAAATGATTCAAGTTATTTTTTATCAGGACAGTTTTATGAGGAATACATCCGTAATTTAGGTCTCTCCAAATACAATCTAAACGATTCTCTACTCTATACTATCACGTTACCTGGTGAAACAGGAAGCATAACATACCCTGGTATGGGGAAAAAAAATATCCTTGCTACCACTGATTACATATGGGTTATGGGATGGTATTATGTCGGAGATTACTTTCCACCATGTGCACATACTTCATTTATCGTGTTAAACAAGCTAAATTACAACCTGGAATTAATTGAACAGATCTTTTATGGTCAAGATGATGCTTATCTTCCTAAAGACATAATTGAAACTAGTGACAACCACATAGTTGTAGTTGGAGATTACTACGATATTCAATCTTATGATTGTATTTCTCATCCATTCGTTTTAAAAGTCAACAGCGAAGGTCTGATAGTAAATACTGACAACAACAACATGCCCCAGGCAATGGAAGCAATCATAATACCTAACCCGGGTAAAGATTTCCTGCAGGTTAAACTGGGCGTACAACACAATACTGCCACACTTCAGTTGTTTGATTTAAATGGGCGCCTAGTTTTAACTGAAGTTGTTGTTACTGACATGCAGCACATTGACACGTCAGAATTGACAAAAGGCTTTTATCCCTATAGGATTTCAACAAGCAATAAGGTGATTGGAATGGGAAAATGGATAAAAGAATAGTATTATTATCTTATATTGAATTATTACCGATAATGACCGGCCCCAATACCAAGGCTACCGTATTTTTCAATGGTTTTGGGCAGAAACAGTTGTTGTTGAAATTTGCAAAATTAAAGATCCTTTAATTGCAGGTTAAAGGATCTTTAACTTTACGTATAGACCGTTAATAGTAGCTCTATTTAACTATAAGCTTCCCATTCATTGCATTTCTTCCATCAATAAGCTGCACAAGGTATAAGCCTCCTGGCAGCTTGCTGATATCAATCAAACTTCCACTGTTGTAATTATTGATATCGATTGATGTTCTACCGCTGATATCAATTACTTGCAGCCTAACATCCTGAAGTTTGTTGGATGGTTTATACGAAACGATAAAAAACTCATTGGCGGGATTTGGTAAAACGACCAGTGGATAGTTTATATCAGGATGATCAAAAATACCAACCACCTTTTCACCACATTCCACACCTTGCTTGTTGAAATAGTTTATGCCTGAGCCTGATGAACTGTTGGTGGGGGGACCAAAAACACCACTATGGTATTCATAAAGTCCAATCCCTTCAACGTATGCCTTGCTGGTAGAAGTAAAACCGAATTCGTCGAATTCACACCATGAATTTTCCTCAGAACAATACTCCAGGTGCCCATCCCAATAATTGAAGGTCCACAAATCAAGTCCACAGTAATCCGTCTTTGAAAGAGAACCGGTACGTAACACACCTGATCCTATCCAGTCAAATGGTATGTTGGCAATCACTTCATCCTTTCTATACTTCAACCAGGTGGTATCAACGGTTAAAGATGATGAATCAGGAATGTATATTTCCCTTATCACTTTATACTTCAAGGAATCAGAAGTTTCATGCCTTTCAATAAAACTATCAGTAAAATAATTCCTATAACTTAATTCAGGATAAAGCGGCCAATAAAAAAAATCATACCATTGAATCACATCCCCTGGCAGATAATCAAAGATTCTTTCATTTGTGAGTTCATAAAATCCGGCATCAGGTGATTCATTTCCCAATAAAATCAATGGTTCAAGTACTTGGGGAAAGCTATCTATCCTGAAGAAACTAATCAACTCAAGTTGCTTTCCAATTACTATTTCCCATGTATTAAGTTCAGAGTTAATGAAATTACCCTGAAGATCAGTATGTGATATTTGATAACGATATACGGAATCAATAACTCCTATTATGCTCATTGTATCTGCACCCGGTGAGATTCTGCTTATGGAAAAGCGCTGAAGGTCATCTTCATAAAATACATGAGCCTGCAATGGGGCCAGACTAAAATTCATACTCACAACCGAACCATTGTTGGTTATAAAGTTGTAAACATCATCGGCAATTTGCACTTCACTACCCATCCATGACGGACGATCCTGGTGATAACAGTATTGTCCCCATACGTGGCATGTATCACTTATATAACCAATATCACCTACGGTTTTATAGGGATAATAAACAGCACTTGAGGATTTTACAGTTACCGAATCAAAAAGAAGGCTAAAGGTTTTTGACTGTTCATCCAATGTACTGAACACCTTTTTGGTGTTCACGTTAAAGAGTTGATAATTCTGACCGGATGCCAGAAGACTAAGGAAAAAAAGAATAATGGAAAGTAGTGGTTTCATATTTCATGGCTATAAGAAACAAATATATAAAGAATATTTATAAAATATATATCCATGAAGATAACCAAAAGCTACTTTTTCAATAAATACATGACATTCTATAAAAAACTAAAAATGGACTATTCCGGTTAAAGTATTGAGCATAGTTTTACCTCTCTTTAAAAATACTTGAGTGTTATTATCGTATAGTTTCGGTTGGGATTCATTTGGATCCGCTAACTAAACGCTTACTATTCTCTAACTATTTTCTAACCAGCCACCTTGTAATTTTAATATTGTGAGTATTTAGTGAGTACTAAGTGGCTATAAGGTGGATCAAAATGAATCCTAGACCTGACTATTAATAATCGCCCTTCCTCAGGAACAAAGAGCAGTCCTTGGCTCCGTAATAAGTGCCACCCTTAATGCAGGAATGCTTGACCCCTTTTACCCCGATTTGTGGCAGACTATAGTCTGAAGTAATCAATTTGACCTGAATTTCAGCTATTGACTGTGCGTTTTCTGTTTTTTGTTTTCTGCATATACCGTGTTACATTTTTATCTAATTTGGAACCTGATTAAAAATAAAGCGTTATATTTGCAGCGTCTGTTATGTTAATATCTCCTTGCAGACCAATAAGTACGTACCTCACATTATTTTTGAAATATAAGATCATTCGGGAGCATTGTATTTATTATTGCCAACAATAATTAGATAGACAGGTATCAGAAAAAGCCTAATTAAATTTTCTTTATGGATTATAACAGCACACGCGAGAAACTCATAATTCCTGAGTACGGCCGCAATGTTCAGAAAATGGTAGCTTATGTAATGACCATTGAAGACAAGGAAAAGCGCACCAATCTATGCAAAGCACTGGTGAATATCATGGCGCAGCTTCATCCTGAGCAGCGTGACACTACCGATTATAGAAGAAAACTATGGGATCATCTTTACATCATTTCACACTACAAGTTGGATGTTGACGGCCCATTCCCTGCTCCTTCACCTGAAGAAAGATTAGGCAGGCCAAATGCTATTCCGTATCCACAGGAAACAATAAAGTTCAGGCCTTACGGTAAAAATATAGCCAAGATGATTGAAAAGGCCACAACCTTTGAAGATGGCCCTGAGAAAGATGCACTGGTGAAAAATATAGCCAACCATCTTAAGAAATCATACCTCAACTGGAATCGTGATTCAGTAAATGATGAGCTTATTACTGATCATCTTGCCGAATTATCACATGGCAAGTTAAAACTTAGCGAAGACACCAGGCTCACTCACACCAATGAACTGCTGGCCCGTAATGGCGGGCAACCCAATTCATCCTCCTCATTGGGTATGAACAGAAAAAAGAAATTCATCCCTCGTGATAAGAATAACCAGTTTCGTGACCAGCGCAACCGTAAAAAGAATTAACTTGCTCCCTGAATTAAAGCATTAATAAGCTTAACTATATGGGATCATTTATTATTAACGGAGGTTGCAGGCTCTCAGGTGAAATTATACCCCAGGGCGCCAAGAATGAAGCATTGCAGATTTTATGTGCTGTACTGCTCACACCAGAAAAAGTCACCATAAACAACATTCCCGATATTCTGGATGTAAATAAGCTGATAGAGCTCTTATCAGGTATGGGTGTTAAGGTTGAGAAACTTGGCAAGGGAAGTTACAGTTTCCGGGCTGAAGAAATCAATCTGGAGTATTTTAAATCACAGGAGTTTCGTAAAAAAGGGGGCGGCCTGCGCGGTTCTATAATGTTGATTGGCCCACTGCTGGCCCGTTACGGCAAGGCATTCATGCCACATCCCGGTGGAGATAAAATTGGCAGACGACGTCTGGATACTCATTTTATAGGACTTCAGAAACTAGGCGCCAAGTTTGACTTTGAAAATGTAAATACCTTCTATAGCGTATCAGCTCCTGAATTGAAAGGCTGCTATATGCTGCTCGATGAAGCCTCAGTTACCGGTACTGCCAATATTGTCATGGCAGCAGTAATGGCAAAAGGAACAACAACAATCTTTAATGCTGCCTGTGAACCTTATCTGGTGCAGTTATGTCGCATGCTTAACCGTATGGGCGCCCGCATTACAGGAGTTGGCTCAAACCTTCTCACCATTGAAGGTGTTGAAAACATGCATGGAACAGAGCATACAATGCTGCCTGATATGATCGAGATTGGTAGTTTTATTGGTATGGCTGCCATGACACAGTCGGAAATTACGATTAAAAACGTTCAATACAAGGAATTAGGAATAATACCTGATGTTTTCAGGCGTTTGGGTATAAAATTGGAATTGCGTGATGATGATCTTTTCATTCCCGCACAGGACACTTATGAAGTGGAAACCTTTATGGATGGCTCCATCATGACAATTGCCGATTCACCATGGCCGGGTTTTACACCCGACCTTGTAAGTATAGCACTGGTGATTGCTACTCAAGCTAAAGGAAGTGTACTTATTCACCAGAAGATGTTTGAGAGCCGTCTCTTTTTTGTAGATAAGTTGATTGAAATGGGGGCCCAGATCATTCTTTGTGATCCACACCGTGCCACTGTAATTGGACTGAATCACCAGATCTCATTAAGAGGCATCACAATGTCGTCGCCTGATATCAGGGCCGGTGTTGCCTTGTTGATTGCTGCGCTTTCTGCCCGGGGCAAAAGCCGTATTGACAATATTGAACAGATCGACAGAGGCTATCAGGATATTGATGCCCGCTTGCAAGCTTTGGGCGCTTCCATTGAAAGGGTATAACAGCCTGATTGGTAACTTTGACGGTTTGACCGGCAAATTATAGCTATCAGAATCACCGGGATATAAATAACTGACAAATTGTCGTTATTTTATTACTGGCAAACATTTTGTAGCAGCCATCATTAACAAATGGCTCATAGTGGCGTAATTAAATAATTAATCATGAAACAGCATAAGAATAAGCAAGGTCATGAAGATGAACCTGTTAAATCAGGTCAGAGACATGATGACGTAAGTGAACAGGAAATTAGTAAAGTAAAGGAAGAAACAATTGCTAATGAAACAACAACCATTGACAATAGTGCAGAGGAGCTTTTGCTGATGCAGAAGAAATATGATGAGGTAAACGACAAATACCTTCGTCTCTACTCTGAATTCGACAATTACAGAAAAAGAGCCATCAAGGAAAGAATTGAATTGAGCAAAACGGCATCAGAACAGGTAATTACTGACTTACTGACAATTCTTGATGACTTTGAAAGGGCTATAAGCTCATTTGAAAATGTTACTGCAGTTGAGCCATTAAAGGAAGGGACTGTATTGATATACAATAAATTCAAGAACAGCCTGAATCAAAAAGGATTGGAATTAATTGAAGCACAGGGTCAACCATTCAATACAGATTACCATGAAGCCATTGCCAATGTGCCGGCATCATCTGATGATCAGAAGAACAAAGTGATGGATGTCACTCAAAAAGGATATACATTAAACGGCAAGGTAATAAGGTTTGCAAAAGTAGTAGTAGGTATATAAGCAAGAAAAAGTGGCTAAAAGAGATTATTACGAAATATTAGGAGTTGACCGCAATGCCGGTGAAGCAGAAATAAAAAAGGCATACAGGAAGCTGGCATTGCAATTCCACCCCGATAAGAATCCGGGCAATAAGGAGGCAGAGGAGAAATTCAAGGAAGCTGCCGAGGCCTATGAAGTACTGAGCAATCAGGAAAAACGTTCCCGTTATGATAAGTATGGCCATGATGGCATGCGTGGAGGGCCTGGTGCCGGCGGATTTGGTGGTGGCATGAGTATGGAGGATATCTTTAGCCAGTTTGGCGATATCTTCGGCAGTGCTTTTGGTGGTGGCTTTGGCGGATTCAGCCAGGGTGGCGGTGGCTCACGCCGCAGAGTCAGTAAAGGAACTGACCTTCGGGTAAAGGTTAAACTGTCACTCCAGGAAATTGCTAAAGGTGTTGATAAAAAGATCAAAGTGAATAAACTGGTGGCTTGCGGCACATGCAAAGGTACCGGTGCTGCCGATGGTTCATCATTCAATACCTGCCAACATTGTCATGGAACCGGCCAAATTACACGTGTTACCAATACCTTCCTTGGCCAAATGCAAACTTCATCAACTTGTCCATATTGTGGCGGTGAAGGACGTACTATAACCCAAAAGTGTAATACCTGCGGTGGCAGTGGCACAGTAAAGGATGAAGAAATTATAAGCCTTAATATCCCTGCAGGTGTTACTGATGGCATTCAACTCTCAGTTAATGGCAAGGGCAATGCAGCACCCAGAGGTGGTATTCCGGGTAATTTGATCGTTCAGATTGAAGAAATACCCGATCCCGAACTGATGAGGGATGGTACCAATATATTGTATGAGCACTACATAAGTTTCCCTGATGCTGCCTTGGGTACATCAGTTGAAGTGCCAACCATTGATGGAAGGGTTAGAATAAAAATAGATCCCGGTACACAAGGAGGCAAAGTGCTTAGGTTAAAAGGCAAGGGGATTCCTTCACTCAATGGATATGACAAGGGCGACCAACTCATTAACATTAATGTATGGACACCTAAAAACCTGTCGCACCAGGAAAAAGAGATACTTGACAAGCTGAGGAATGCTGATAACTTTAAACCTAATCCAACCTCACGCGATAGGTCGTTTTTCGATAGGATGAAAGAGTATTTTCAATAAATAGAAACCTTATGATCATCTTTTCTGCCAGGAATGTTACTAAAAGATACGCAAATCACACTGCCCTCTCTGATGTTAGCATTGATATTCCCAGGCAAAGCATATTCGGATTGCTGGGCCCGAACGGTGCCGGTAAAACTTCATTTATCAGGATAATCAACCAGATTACCGGACCTGACGAAGGGGAGTTGCTTTTTAACAACCAGAAGCTTGCACCGCGACATGCGGAGCATATAGGTTATCTGCCCGAAGAAAGAGGACTCTACAAGAAAATGAAGGTGGGTGAGCAGGCATTGTACCTGGCTCAACTTAAAGGAGTTAAGAAGCATGATGCCCTCCGCAAACTCAGGATACTTTTTGAGAAGTTTGAAATACAGGGTTGGTGGAACCGGAAAGTGGAGGAATTGTCGAAAGGGATGCAGCAAAAGGTGCAATTCATAGTAACTATAATTCATGAACCTGACCTTCTTATATTTGATGAACCTTTCAGTGGCTTTGACCCTATAAATGTAAATCTGCTCAAAGAAGAGATACTTGACCTACAGCGAAATGGAAGTACCATCATCTTCTCAACCCATAATATGGAATCAGTGGAAGAACTGTGTGATAATATCGCTCTGATTAATAATTCACATAAAATACTTGATGGCAGTGTGAAGGAGATCAAGAACAGGTATAAAACCAATACTTACTCAATAACGCACGAAGGATTACAGGGCTCAATGCAGCCTTTCCTTCCAGCCGGTGCTAAACTGTTAAGCCACGAACCTGAGGATAATGCCTATAGAAGCGTAATCAAGTTAATGAATGGCCATAATCCAAATGAACTGCTGGCTTCATTATTGCCTCACGTTACTATAACCGGCATGAGTGAAATTATACCTACCATGAACGATATATTCATACAGACTGTAAGATCAGCAGGTATGAATAACGTTAACCAGACAACCGATAGCACCACTCTCAATAATTAGAACAGCATGGATAAAATACTCCTCGTTATAAAGCGTGAATATCTGTCGAGAGTGCAGAAAAAGTCATTTATCATCATGACTATACTGGGGCCTATACTCATGGCAGCCCTATTTATTGTACCGGCCATATTGACCCAATTGTCGGATGAGACAAAGAAAGTTATGATTCTTGATGAAACAGGCTGGTTCCTTAAGAAATTTGAGAACTCTGACCGGTATGTTTTTCAGAACATCTATACGGATCTTGAAACTGCAAAAAAGACACTTACAGAACAAGAAGGATATGCATTATTGTATGTTCCACGTCCTGATGTAGCCACTCCTTCATCTGCAGTGATTTACAGTAAGAAACAGGTTAGCGTTGATTTGAAGAGTCACATCAATAACGTGATGACTAAAGAGGTGGAACACCAAAAGCTAAGTGCTGAAATCTATAAGGAAATAAGCAAGAATAATCCGGGAGCCCTTGACATTCACGGTGATTCATTAACACCTGAAAGCATCAAGAGCGGAGAGATCTTCAAGAATATCAAAACGGATATCAATATAACATCCATACAGATCAAGGAAGAAGGCAAAGAGCAAAAGAGCTTTGCGGAAGCCAGCATGGGGGTGGGCATGTTTGCAGGTATACTCATCTACTTCTTCATCTTCCTGTTTGGGTCACAGGTAATGCGCGGCGTAATTGAAGAGAAGACAAGCAGAATTGTTGAGGTTATTGTCTCATCCGTCAAGCCTTTTCAGCTTATGATGGGTAAAATTGTTGGAGTGGCACTGGTAGGTTTGACACAATTCCTTTTATGGGTTGTACTTACATTATTGATAGTTACCGTTTTCCAGGCTTCCATGCCCGATACCCTTAAAAAAACACAGGAAACTGAGGTTTTCAGTCAGGGAAATAGAATACCTGCCGGAATGGAAAACATTCAAATGCCTGAAGAAGAAGCTGCGCCTCAGGGAATGATGTCGATGGTAACTGAAGCATTGGGGACAATCAACTATGGTGTGATGATATTCTCATTCCTCTTTTATTTCCTTGCCGGATATCTGCTTTATGGTGCAATGTTTGCTGCCATTGGTGCTGCCGTGGATAATGAAACAGATACACAGCAGTTTATGATGCCTGTGACCGTACCATTGATTCTTGCCATTGTGGTTGCACAGTTTGTTATAAATAATCCCGAAGGGCCCATTGCCTTCTGGTTTTCAATCATTCCATTTACTTCACCCATCATAATGATGGTTAGATTACCCTTTGGTGTACCCTATTGGGAACTCGCCCTATCAATGGCATTGCTTACCGTTTCCTTTATCGTTGCCGTATGGATGGCAGGACGAATATACAGAACCGGCATACTGATGTATGGCAAGAAAGTCACCTATGGCGAATTGTGGAAATGGTTGTTTTATAAAGCCTAAGACCTCATATTGCAGTCTACTTTTTTCCCTGCGATAAATTCATTCCTGATGTTGACTGATTACCATTATTGAAATGAGTAATTTTAAAGCGTAAATTACTGTCGATAAGAAAACAACATTCAACCCGAATAAATATCAGAACAAATAGAATATGGCAAGAATACTGGTAATTGATGATGAACGGAGCATTAGAAGCACACTGAGGGAAATACTGGAGTATGAAGGCTATCAGATAGACGAGGCCCCCGATGGGCCTACTGCCCTTCAACTGGCCTCAGATGAGAAATATGATGTGATCCTGTGCGATATAAAAATGCCGCAGATGGATGGCATGGAAGTTCTTGATAAGCTGCTGTCATTGTATGACACCCCTGTTGTTATGATTTCGGGACATGGCAATATTGAAACAGCAGTTGAAACCATAAAACGTGGGGCCTATGATTACATCTCCAAACCTCTTGACCTGAACAGGTTGCTTATTACCATCAGGAATGCCATGGAGAAATCAAGTCTGGTAAAAGAAACAAGGGTACTAAAACGCAAAGTCAGCAAAACATACGAGATGATTGGCGAATCAGCTCCCATGCAGCAGATACGCAACATGATAGAAAGGGTTGCTCCTACAGATGCCAGAGTGCTTATTACAGGAAGTAACGGCACCGGTAAGGAATTGGTTGCCCGCTGGCTTCATGAGTTGAGTAATAGAGCTTCCGGACCGTTTGTTGAGGTCAATTGCGCCGCCATTCCGGGCGAACTTATTGAAAGCGTGCTCTTTGGTCATGAGAAAGGCTCCTTTACTTCAGCTATCAAACAACGAAAAGGTGATTTTGAACAAGCTTCTGGCGGCACCTTGTTCCTTGATGAGATTGGTGATATGAGCTTGGCAGCCCAGGCAAAAGTACTGAGAGCCTTACAGGAGAATAAAATAATGCGCGTTGGTGGTGAAAAGGACATCCCCGTTGATGTGCGTGTAATTGCTGCAACCAATAAAGACCTTAAGGCAGAGATTGAAAACAAGAACTTCCGTGAGGACCTGTATCATCGCCTCAGTGTGATTGTAATACATGTGCCCACCCTCAATGAACGTCCTGATGATATCCCTTTGCTTGCCAAACACTTTATAACGGAAATATGTGAAGCAAACGGCAAGCCAACAATGACCTTTGAGGATCAGGCATTTGAACAACTTCAAAAGAAGAAATGGACAGGCAACATACGTGAACTGCGCAACGTGGTTGAACGCCTTGCTATACTCTGTGACAATGTCATCACTGCCGATGACGTTGTAAAGTACAGCTGATGCAGGCAATTCGGGGTTCCAACATGGCATATTTTTTGTATCTTTGCAGTGAAATACAATACTACGGGGCTGACCGGTTTTGACAGCAAGGGAGTGGTAATGTAAGCATGTCGGGTGTTGTGAGAGTGACCCGTAAATCCCAATTCACACAGCCAATAACTGGCAACGATTACAATTACGCGTTAGCCGCTTAATCAAGGATTAAGCCGCTTTCTGCTCTCCGGGAAGCTTCGCGTGACTGCGTTCCGGTAAGAGCATCACAAATGTCGCGATAAGATGGGTAGCGCTCTGATGCCTGTATGAAAATTCAAAGAGATAAGGTAACCGTAGGGCCGCTTTTTCCCAACGGTTATTCGAAAACCAATAGAAAGCTAAACATGTAGAAAGCACTATTGCTGCTTGTTTGGACGCGGGTTCGACTCCCGCCAGCTCCACAAAGTCCTTAAAAACTCTAGTTTTCAAGGTGTTTGAGAAAGTAAAAAGTTGGTTGATTTTGTCTGTTTTTGTCTGGAAGTTTTTTAGGCGTGGGGACGCAAAAAAACAAAAGCAAAATGAGACTCAAAATTGATTACACGATGCCCGGCCTGATCAGATCTTCTTCAGGTAAGCCTTTTGTAGAATTCAGATGCTTCTATCCAGCTAAAAATAAGGTAGAGCGTTTTCGAATTTATAAAGGCTTATCAAAGCTTTCAAGCGAACTACTAGAAGAGCAGGCTAATAAATTGATATCATTTTACGCAAAAAAGCTTGAAGCAGGATGGCGCCCATGGAATGATGAGGCAGTTGTTTATCGGGATCAGATTGAATATGCAAATGTTACTACTGCCTTTGGAAATGAGAAAAAAGACAATAACCATTTGAGGCGATATCTCTCAGAATTTCTCAGCTTTAAAAAGAGTGATGTTGCTCCTAAAACCTTTCAGGACTATACCTCAAAAGCCAGGCTTTTTTGTTTGTGGCTAGAGAAAAACGGGCACATTGAAAAGCTTATCTCAGAAATAGATAATGAGATTATCGTTAGTTACTTTACTTATCTGATACAGGTTAAGCAACTTGACAGGGCAACAATAAAAAAATACCGTCAGATTCTAACTTCGATTTTTCAATTCTTTCTATCAAAGAAACTGATTAAGGTCCTTCCTTTTGAAAATCTACCAAAAGCGAGTAAAATAAAGGATAAAGCTGCCAGGCCTTTCTTTGACAATCACATTAAGCAATATCTAGAATACGTTTCAAAAGAAGATCCTCAATTATTCCTTGCGAGCATGTTCCAGTTTTTTCTTTTGTGCAGACCGGGTCAGGAACTCAGGTTACTCAAGATTCAGGATGTCGATATGCAACGTCAGACAGTATACATAAATGATGTTTCAGCAAAAAAAAGTATCTCGAGAAGGATCACTATGCCTAATGCTCTTAAGGAATTATGTGAAGCCTTCCATTTATCAGATTACCCAGGGCATTACTTTGTATTTGAGAAAAAAGGTCAGCCTGGTCCGGTTTCCTTAGGAAAGAACCACTTTAGTAATCATTTCAGGAGATATAGGATACTACTGGGGCTTCCGGAGACATACAAGTTTTACTCCTTCAAACATACTGGGGCAGGTAAGATATTGGAATCAGGAGCTACTTTGGCGGAATTAATGAATCAACTTGGACATACAAGATTTGATTCAACAATTCACTATGTAAGGAGACATTTTGGTGAGCGTTCAGAAAAAATAATGAATCTTAAACCTGAGTTTTTGCAGTTTTTTTTGAATAATAGACAATAACTTCTAACTTTGTTTGTTAATACTTTATTATGCATTTAAAAACATATAAACGATTCCATTTGGTTAATCCCCAATTCGAGTATGTGCAAGTTAATCGCGAACTAAAATAAAAGATAACTGAGGCTTCTGAAAATCAAAAGAGTAAGAATAATTTAAACTCTAACAACCTTAAAATTTTTACAAGCAATGAATAAAACAACTATTTCATTTTTAGCTATTTTTGCAATCATCGCTTCACTACTCTTGATCTCTTGTTCTAAAGAAGAAAAAAATGAGATAAATGACAATAATGGCAAACTAAAATCGATCCAAGATGGATATTCAGCTATTGCAATGGCCGCAGAACAGCATAATAAGGCATTGGATTACATTTATACCGAACTACAAAATGCTAAAGACAAAAAGATTTTAGACTTTACGGACAAGTCAGCTATTCTAAGTTTTGTAGATGCCAGCCTCACCGAATTCATTCAAAATAATGAAGTGCCAGACGTTGTTACTAATTCTGCCTTAGCATTAGATATATATCACCAACTCAATTTCGATGGTTCTCAAACAGCCGAAAGCTTCTATACCCAAAGTCAAGCAACTCATCTTAGCGCAAAGCAAATTGAATTATTAGATGACCTCAATGATGCAATTGATCCCACAAGTTTAAGTAATACATTATCAGCATGGCAATATATAGGAACTAGGGCTGAAAATGAATGTAGTGGTAATGATAAGTATATTGTGTTAGCTGCTATTTCAATTGGAAGTGCTTCATTTGATTACTGGGAAAATAATATGGATAAATGGCGTCTTCTTCTGGAAAATTCATCCAGAGTTAATTGGGGAGGCGTCGGCCGGAATGACATAGCAGGAGGTGTAGGCGCAGAAGTAACTTATGGAGTATATGCTTTACTAATTCCACCATTTGGATGGGGTGCTTTAGGAGCAAGTGTATTAGCTGGTGCAGCTGGTGCAAGTGCTGCTACCATAATTGCAGAATGGTAAGAACATGAAACTTTGGGTAAGGATTTTATTAAGTATCCTAATATATCTAATAGGAGTAATATGTGTTTACGTGATTATTGGCAGAAGCTATGTTATAACAATGGTGATTTTTTCAATTATAATGCTTCTTATATTATTAATCCATAAATATAGACACATATAAAACAATATACTGCTAAGAAAAGAATAGACATTCTACTCTAATTAATTATCTTCCTTGGTATTAAACTCCACTAAAATTAAAGGCTTCATTCAGACATTGAATGAAGCCTTTTCTGATTTAATTTAAGGTCCATCCTTCTAGGATCGATTAATTTAATAATTCCTTATTCCGGGTTGTTATTTATTTATGAAGAAACAAGGTAGGCATTATAGACGGGTGTTGTACTTAAGGTGAATATCTAATGTATTCATCTGGAGGAAATCAAGGATATTTCAAGATTTAACCAAATCCTAAGGATGGAAATTTGTTCTGGGTTCATTTTTGGTTATAGTTGTTAATATTTTATTATGTACGTAGCTTTCCGAGCCATTTCAGGATTAATCGACCTTTACTTTTGAGAAAATAATAAAGCAAAGTCAGAAGAATCGAAAGCATTGCGCATTTACCAAGTCCAATCTGAAACCATTGCCAGCCGGTGACATAATTGATTCTTTCCGGAGGGACTACTTTGGTTAATTTTTCCTTCAGAACCTCATTTTCTTTTATCAGCACTTTAGCCCCCCTAATAACTTCGTTTATCAGTGTATCCTTCTGAACATGTTCATGCTTAAGTTTTCCATTTTCAACCCAGGCATATGAGGTTGCAAATGGAACATTGAGAACTGATTTCTTGGAATTAATTAATCCAGTGACAGGATCCTGTGTGACCTGGATTAATGTATCATGAACAACTTTCCCTGGAACATGAATATAGATGGTCGTGTCCTCCCTGATGGTGACAGTCTCCCGTATAATCATCATACTGTCAGAGTTCGACTGGTAACAACCAAGCCTCTCACATTTAGCTTTTTTTCTTTGTTGCTGCCTCTCGAGACGTGTTGTCATACAAGATGACAGGACGAATAAAATACTACTGAGTAAAAATATTCTTTTCATGATTCAAAATAATTAACCTGGTTATTATTGCAATAGTCATAAATATCGATGTGAATCCACGTTACATCTTTTTCTAATCTTACGGGATATGGTAATAAGGCCTTCAGGCTTTCAATTTTTTTTCTTCCTTGCTCGGCTGTCATCCCTGAAGGAATAATATCGAGGCCTGCACCGTTTGCGTGAGCTGTTAGATAAATCTGATTTTTTGCAGTCTTTTCTTTTACCAGCTGGCAAATATTACACCTTAAACCTCTTTGTGTAATCTGGCCACCTTTATGATAGTCATTGATGGTGATTGGGCATTTTAAAATATCCATCCGGAGGACCAGAAGAACATGTAAAATTTCAGTATCAAGAAATTGCCAGTGTAAATCGTCAGCTAACTGTTTACCAGCAAATTTATAATTTTAAGGTGTGATTA